>JAKEEP010000007.1 GCA_022616475.1 Phycisphaerales bacterium
CGTGATCAGGCGGAAGATCCTCACCTTGATCGGCGCGGCGTTCCACGTGTTTGACCACGCGGGCAACGTCGTGCTGTACTCGCGCCAGAAGGCGTTCCGGCTTCGCGAAGACCTGCGATTGTTCACCGGCGAGGACATGAGCCACGAAGTGCTGCGCATTGCGGCCCGGCAGATCATCGACTTCGGAGCAACCTACGAAGTTGTCGATTCCCAAACTGACCAACACATCGGGTCGCTCCGGCGGCGCGGCTTCAAGAGCTTGCTTCGCGATGAGTGGACCTTTCTCGACCCCGACGGCCGCGAGATCGGCCGCGTGATCGAGGATGACAGCGGGCTTGCCATTCTCCGGCGCGTGATCGACGTCGTCACATTTTTCATCCCCCAGGAATACCACATCCAATCCAACGGCCAAACCATCGGCCAGTATCGCCGCCGCCGCAACCCATTCGTCCATCGAGTCGAGGTGAATCTCACGGCTGATTCAACCGGTCACATTGATCGGCGACTGGCCCTGGCCGGCGGCCTGCTGCTGTGCGCGATCGAAGGCCGGCAGCGCTGATTCCGTTCTGTACCTTTCAGGCTCCGCCCTCCAAAGCCTCCTCATCGTTTACGATGTGCTCATGACTCGAGATGAGCTGGCCAAGCGCATCGCCAACATCGCTCTGCTGCGCGGCGAGTTCACCCTGCGCAGCGGCCGCAAGTCCAACTTCTATCTTGATAAATATCTGTTTTCGACACAGCCCGAGATTCTGGTCGAGCTCGGCCGTATGTTCGCCGAGCGGTTGCCGCGCACCACTACCCGCGTGGCCGGCGCCGAGCTTGGCGGCATCCCGCTGGTCACCGCTGCCTCCCTCGCCTCCGGCCTCCCCAGCCTCTTCATCCGTAGTCAGAAGAAAGAATACGGCACGGCCAAACAACTCGAAGGCGTCCTGATTCCCAACGATCAGGTCGTCTTGATCGAAGACGTCGCCACCACCGGCGGTCAGGTGCTCGAAGCCGCAAAGATCATCACCGCCGCCGGCGCACACGTCACCAAGATCATTGCCACCATCGACCGTCAGGAAGGCGCGCGCGAGAACATAGAGAGAGCCGGCTTCACGTTTGACGCCCTGTTCACCATCCAAGACCTCGGCATCAACGCCGGTTGATGATTTCGTGACCATGACCCAGCTGCGGATCACCGCCGGAAACCTCGAGCTCATCGCAGCCGATGAATCAATGCTCCAGAGCGAGGTTGCCGTCGATGGCCGGCTGAGCGCGCATCTCAGCGCGCACGTTCCCAAGGGCTGGCCTCCTGAACATTGGGACAAACCTGCCATGCAGTACACGCTCGATCGGCTCGCTGAAGGCGATCATCAGCGCGGCTGGTGGCTCTGGTACGTGATTCTTTGCGAAAACAAGGCACGAACTCCTCGCACCCTCATCGGCACGGTCGGCTTCAAAGGCCCGCCAACCGGCGATGGCGCGGTCGAAATCGGCTACGGCATTGTCGAGGAGTTTCAGCGCCGCGGCTTGGCCACCGCCGCCTGCCGCGCGCTCATCAAGTTGGCGCAGAAGCGTCTTCCCATCAGCCGCGTCACGGCCGAAACCTATCCGCACCTCACGGCTTCGAAACGCGTCATGGAAAAACTTGGCTTGGCGTACCAGGGCCCAGGCTCGGAGCCTGGCGTCATTCGATATGCGGCCGACGCGCACGCGATCGATTGTGACCCGCCAACCAGACCAGCCCGATCGAACCGGCCGCCAAGGCAACCGTCAACTCGACCGCGCGGTTGACCAGATCGGCGGTCATGCCCAATTCCATCTGGTATGCGGTCAACAGCGGAGCAACAAGCCCGATTGCCCATTCGCGAAGACCCAACCCGTTGCCGAAGAACGGAACCATTCCGGCGATCATGCTCACGCAGCCAAACGCCAGCGCGTCTCGAAAATCGATGGGCGATCCGATCAGCGCGAACACGGCCAGGTAGCGGGCCGCGATCACCAGCACCTCGGCATACCTGGCGCTTGCGGCCAGCAACCAGAGGCGCGATCCCTTTGCGATCGCCGCCCCAATCAAGATCGCCGCCAGCGGCAGCGCCACAAGCAAGCGTAGATCGATCGATACGCCGGCGCTCAATGTCACCGCCAGCGCCAGGTACCCCGCGATCGCCGCGCTCAAGCCCGCCGCCGCAAGCACGGTCTTGGTCGAATCGACCACCGCGATCTGGTTGACTGCCCTGTGGTAGGCGATCCGGCCGAAGAACCCCGGCCGAAGCGGCACATAGTTCATCAGCGTGGCCGAGGCGATCAAAGCCTGCATTTCTAGCAAACCAACCTTGCCGTAACGCGACATCAACGCGCTGAACAGCAGCGCTGAGAGAACAATGTTCAAGACCACCGACCCGGCCGCCACCGCAAGGTACAGCACCAATCGATCGGTCGGCATTGATTGAATGGCTGCCCGTGCCGCGCTCAGCGTCTCGCGCTGCCTCCAGACCATGTAGAGCGCCGCGCCCAGCAGCAGCGCGCCGGCAATCATGCCCGCGACTCGCCACCAGCTCTTCGATTTGCTCGTGGCTGTCGATGAGGCGGTCGGGTCGATCATGGATCAACGTGGCGTCTGTGTTGCGGCGGCGCGCATGGCCTCGGTGCGAATGATCTGTGCCAATCGGCTCACAGCGGGATCATCGCCGCGCAGAGCCGCATCGATCATCGGGTCGTTTGCCCCAAGCGAGTGAAAAACCAGGTACGCCAGCCTGACCAGCCGATCCTGGCTCTTGCGCGCCATCGAGAAACTCGGACTCAGCCCTTCTATTTTTCGCAGGTCGCCGCCCCAGATCACGCTCAGCATCCAAGCCTGGGTCACGGCATCAAGCTTGGCGAACGCTTCGTTGAACGCCTGGCGCGCTTCGTCATACAATCTTCGATCTTCGGGGGCCATTTCCGTCGGCAGCGCCGGACCCACGGTCAAGCCCAGGAAGACCAATCGCTCTCGGTTGCCCGGCGCGCGCGGATCTTGAGCCGCGGCAATGGTCTGTGAGATCCACTGCTTGTCGATGCGCTCGCCATCCACACGCACCAGCGGCGATTCAACCTCGCTCCCGTACAGGCTTGGCTTCAACGCCCCATTACTGGCAATGATAAAGTTGATCAACGCGGTAATCTTCACCATCGAGCCACTCACCGCGACCTGATTGAATGCCTGGGCTGTGTGATAGTTCCGAAGATTAACCGGGATCACGACCTTCTCGCGCGGCATCAAGCGCAGACGCCGGCCAACATTCACCACAAACGGCCGTAACTCTCCCATTTCTGGCGCGCCGGCGCTGTGAACCGTCGGCACAATCACCACCTGCGGCCGGATCGGCCCGTTTCGATCCAGCGCCAGCGGAAACCGCGACGTGTTGGTCAACTCGATGTCGAAGATCACCGGCTCATATGGCCCCACGGTCAACGATCGGGGGATGACGCGCATCGTCAATGCCAGGCTGGAATCAAGGGGGCACCGGTCGAGCGTGTTCGGAATGGCCGCGATGAGGTCCTCAAGTTTCGAGGCTTCATCACTCAGCGGCACGCGTTGCCCCAGAAGCTCGGTCAATCGACTCGAGGCCCAGATTCCAATCAACGACCCGGGCTGCGCGCGATTGACGGCCAAAAATTCACGGGCGGCGTCCTTCTTTCGGCCAAGTCCAAGATACGACATCGCCAGCCCAAGCCGCGCCGGCGCATCGTCAGCAGCAATCGGCTCCAGCAGCCCAACCGCGTTCTCCAACTCGCCCCGGCGATAGGCCATCAATCCCTCGAATCGAACCGTCGCCTGTTCGCTCAACGCCTGAAGCTCCCCAGCCGCTTTGAAGAACGCCTGCGCGCGGTCCAACTCGCCTCCCAGCCAGATCGCAACCCAGGCCGCCTCCAGGTTCAACTGCGCCAACCGGGCCGGATTTGGTTCGCTCACCTGCTTGATCGCGTCGATCACGGCCTGATAGGCCGCGATCGCGCGCTCGAGCGATGCCGCCGCTTGGCCCTCCTGCAGTTGGCCGTGGATGACGGCCGCCACCGTCGCCAGATTCGGGTCCTCGGGCGCTTTGAGCTTGGCCAACTCGACCATGCTCAACTCCTGGTCTTGCTCCTGAGCCTGCAGCGCGGCACGGCGCCGATGCGCCTCATCGAGCTCCTCTTGGCGAACCTGCAATGTTCGCAGCGCGCCCTGATGGTCTCCAATGGCCCATTGCGCGACCGCCTGGTCCGCCAGCAGGTTGTTGGCCGGGGGCAGGTGCGATGCCCGCGCGCTGCTGGCCGCCAGGCGATACATTCGCTCGGCTCCCGAGTAGGCGCCGTGCTCCAGCAGCAGTTGAGCCAGCGCGACCTGCGTGATGATGTCGGTCGGATCGGCCAGCATCAGGTTGCTCAGCAGTTCGGCCATGCCGTACGCGTCTTTCACGTTCATCTGAAAGAAGCCGGCCGCAATCGCAGCCGCGTTTCGATTGGATGGGTCCAGCGTCATCGCCTGGCTCAGGCGTTGCGAGAATCGCTCGATGTTCCCCTGGCGCCGATGGAGCATCGCCAAGTCCAGCGCCAAGCGCGACGCCACCGCCGCGCCGATTCGCTCGATGTTTTCGGCAGTCAGCATTCGCTCGTATCCGGCCAATCGCTCTTCTACCGTCTGGTATCGATCGATGGCCCACGTCAAACGCATGAGCCGAATCGACTCGTCCAGCGGATCGAGCTGCACCAATCGCTCAACCGCACGATTCTTGAGCTCTTCGCGCTCAGCGAGCAAGGCCAGCTCCAGCTCCATCCGCCAGATGTCGGCGTTGTCGGGGTCCAGGCGCACCGCCTCCTCCGCCAGGATAACCGCGCCATCCAGCGCCTCAACCATCAGCGGCTCATCCATCGTCTTGTAAATCGCACTACCAATGAGCTGGGCCGCCAGGCGCTGCAAATCTGAGGTGTAAGCCGGTGATGGCGTCGCCGTCGATGCAACGCTGATCGCCAGGAGGCAAAAGAATGTCGTGCAGTGGTTCATGGAGCTCGGACGGCTCGACCCCAGTTGAGAGTCGTCGGCGGTCATAAGTTTGGCTCAACCGCCAATGCCCCAGGGCCGTATAGAAACGGCTTGCTCAGCCCTGGGTCGCGTGCAATGTAAGGGGCCGGGTGGTTATGGGGCAACTGCGCTGGCTGCAGGATGCCGGGGTCAATGATGGATCGACGATCAACGGCCAGCGACCCAGCAGGCCCATCATTGACACTCGCCATGAGCATTGGTACGGTCCTACGTCCGCCCGGTTCGGCGGCAGCGATCGCCGGCATCACTTGGAGCCGTTCTTTTTATGGATCTTCGTCCTTTTCGAGTTGGATCACTGGCTTGGGTCGCTTCGCTGACGGGGGCGCTGTTTCTAGCGCTTTCCTCCCAGGGTTTGGCCCAAGCCGCGCCCCAGCCGATTCCGGCCGATGTCATTCGTTCGCCTGAGATCAACGCCGATCAGGATAAGCAGATCAAAGCCTATACGAGTTATTGGACCGATCGACTGACTCAGTGCCAGGATCCCGACGATGTCCAGCGGGCGCGGGAGGCGCTCATCAAGCCGTTGCAGCAAGTCAACGTCTCGGTCTCGAACGTCTTTCGATCTAAATACTCCGAGAGCGCGGTGGCCCAGTTGGAGAAGGCCCTCGCCGCCACCAACGGCAAGAGCATCCATTGCGCCACCAACGCCATCACGGTGATCTCGATGCTCGGGACCGACCGTGCGTTGCGGCCCCTGCTCGATCACTGCGACAGTCAGTTCCAACCTTCATTGCAGATTCGCCTTCGCGCCGCGGCCGGATGCGCGACCTTGCTGCCGGCCGGCACCCTCGACGCCCGGAAGGTGGTCGATGCCGCCAAGCGGCTTCGCGACATGACCAAGGACGAACCCAGCAATTTGGTCTTGCTGCGTCTTTTCGAGGCGATCAACGCCGCCGACCAAGGCAGGTTGGAGGCAGCCGATCGGCGTCAGATTCGCGCCATGTTGAACGATGCCATTTGCATTGCCGTCGATGAGCGGGTTGCCGCCAAGCCCGCCGGGGCCGACCCTCCGGTAGCGGCGGTCAACGCAGCGATTGTCTTGGTGCGCGACAAATTCACCGAAAGCGACGTCGTCCAATCCGACGAGAAGCGCGAACTGAGCTTGAAACTGGCCCCTCGTTTGGGCAAGCTCCTCGATCTTGCCAAGGCCAACTGGGAGGCGGCTCAAGGCGATGAGGCGACCAAGAGACTCTACGGCGCGATGATCGGCACTTGCGAGGGGTTTCTTCCGATACTGCATCGGGCCACCAAGCCGCCAAGCGAGGCTCCGGTCACAGGACTCAAGGCAGCCTGGCCTAATGCCGACAAGGCAAAATACGAGGCGGATTTGAGTCTCTGGCTCAATGCCCTCAGTCAGCCGCCATATCCCAAGCCCTGATCACTCGGTGCCACGACTCGCCGGCTCTGCCGCGAGTCGTGCGGCTCCAACGTTCGTGTACCACCCTCCACGGCGACTTATATCCAGTACGTCGTTCGACACTAGGACTCCGCACGACTCACCCTCCGGGATGAGTCGTGGCGCCGAGTTATCTTGGCCGATTGAAATCCCATGAAGGTGCTCGCTCCGTTTGTGCTTGTCCTCGCCGCTCTCGCGATGGTCTACTGGGACGATGCCCCGCGCCGCGCTGACCTCGTCTTTGTTAACCGGGGCGACGTATTCACCCTCGATCCGCAGCGCATGAGCTATCTGCAGGATTTTCGCATCGCCTACGCCCTCTATGAGGGCCTGGTCCGTTGGAACAATCACGACATGTCGATCGAGCCGGCGGCCACCGCCGGCCCGCCGGAAATCTCCGACGACCTGCTCACCTACACGTTTCACATTCGGCCGCAAGCTCGCTGGTCCAACGGCGATCCGGTCACCGCCCATGATTTCATCTACTCCTGGCAGCGCCTGCTCTGGCCCGACACCGCCGCCGACTACTCGAATCTGCTCTTTGTCATCGATGGCGCCGAGGAGTTTTTTCGCTGGCGCACCGACCAGCTTGCCGCGCATGCCCTCGGGCAACAATCGCTCGATGCGCAGCAGCTCCTGGATGAAGCTCAATCGCGGTTTGAACAGACCGTCGCCCTGAAAGCAGTGGGGGAGCGAATCCTCCAAATCAAGCTCCGCGCGCCAACGCCCTATTTCCTTGACTTGCTCTGCTTCGCGGTTTGCTATCCGGTTCACAGGCCGACCGTCGAGGGCTGGATCACATCGCAGACAATAAAGGCGGCTATTCAGCGCGATGGATGGCACTCAGTCGATGAACCGCCTTGGGCCGACCGACGTTGGCTCAAGGTCGATCCAATCACCGGCCGTCTCGAGCAAAAGCACCAGTGGGCCCGGCCGGGCGAACTCGTGAGCAACGGGCCGTACCTTCTCTCGGAGTGGCGCTACAAGCGCGACCTGCGCATGGAGCGAAACCCGCTTTACCACGACCAGCCGCGCATCCGCAGCGATTCGGTCCTGATGGTCTCCATCGAAGACACCAACACGACCGTGCTCGCCTTTGAGTCCGGCCAGATTGACTGGCTCAGCGATGTCAACGCCGAGTACATGGCCGACATGCTCCAGGAACGCCTCAGTTACGAGACTCGATATTCCGCCGCAATTGCGTCGCTGACCTTGAAAGGCAAATCCATCGACCAGGCGCTCGCGTCGTTACCGCCTCCCGATGTTGGCGCCGGCGAGCGCCGCAACATTCACTCCTTCCCTACCTTCGGCACCGACTTCTACAACTTCAACTGCCGGCCGACGCTCGCCGATGGCCGGCCCAATCCCTTCGCAAGCGCCGCCGTGCGCCGCGCGTTCGTCTTGAGCGTCGACAAGAACGCCATCGTCCGCAACGCGACACGCCTCAACGAGCCGATCGCCACCACCCTAATTCCCCGAGGCTCGATTCCAAACTATCACGGCCCGGCGGGCCTGCCACACCACCCCACTCGCGCTCGCGCCGAGTTGGCCAGCGCGGGTTGGATCGATCGCAACAACGATGGCCTGATCGAAAGCGAATCGGGCCAGCCATTCCCCATCATCGATCTGCTCTGGACCACCAACACGCCGCGCTACAAATGGATTTCTCTCGAATTGAAGTCGCAGTGGGAGCGAGAGTTGGGAGTCCGTGTCGAGTTGCGCGGCGCCGACACCAAGTTCTACAAGGAAGATCTCAAGCTGGGTAAATACATGATCGCACGCGCCCGCTGGTATGGCGACTACGGCGATCCAACCACTTTCCTCGACATCAACAAAACCGGGGACGGCAACAATGACCGCGGATACTCGAATCCGCTCTTCGATGCCGCCCTCGCCGCCGCCGCCAATGAACCCGACTCGGGCAAGCGCCTGCGCCTGCTCGAAGATGCCGAGCGACTTCTGATGGAAGAGGAAGTGCCGTTGCTGCCCATCTGCCAGCTTGTGCAAGTTTACATGTACGAGCCCGGCCATCTTCGCGGCCTGACCACCCACCCTCGATTGGTGCAGTACTTGTGGCAAATCGAAGCCGAGCCGCCAGAACTCAGGTAGTTTCCCGATTTTCTTTCACAGCGGATCGGGTTTCCCTTTTTGTTGTTGTGCCCGCTTGGCTACCATCAACGTCGCCGTTGAGGCCGTAATGTCGGGCCGCGACAGAATCGACTGCAGATTGGAGTAATCATGCGAAAAACAATGATGCTGAGCCTGATGGGTCTGGTGCTGTGCTGCGTCATGACCGCGTGTTCAACAGCGCCGAAATCCGAGAGCGAACGCGAGGAGCTGGTCGCCAAATCGGATCGGACGCTGGAGCGATTCCGCAGCAGCGATCCAACGATCCACAGGCGGATCAACGAGGCGTACGGCTACGCGGTGTTCCCGACCGTCGCCAAGGGCGGCGCGGGCGTCGGCGGCGCCTATGGACGCGGGACCGTCTACGAGCAGGGCCGAATGATCGGCTATTGCGACCTTTCCCAGGGCTCGATCGGGTTTCAGCTCGGTGGCCAGGCGTACAGCGAGCTGATCCTGTTCGAGCACAAGGCCGCCTTCGATCGCTTCAAGAGCGGCGAATTCGCCCTGGCCGCACAGGCCTCCGCCGTCGCCGCCGCCTCCGGCTCCGGCGCCAACGCCCGCTACAAGGAAGGCGTCATGGTCTTCACCCTCGGCGAGCAGGGCCTCATGTATGAAGCCTCCGTCGGCGGTCAGAAGTTCAGCTTCGAACCGCTGTAAGCCATCAAACCTTGATGATCATTCAACGGCACGAGCGTTTGCTCGTGCCGGTTTCTTTGTGTTTGGCCCTCCAAAAGACACGACGTGCTCGAGAGCTATTTACACCGGACAGCACGAGTCGCGGGTAGACCTGTGACTCGGCTGATCCTATCTCTGCAGTATCGGGCAATCGCCTTTTGCCGCTGCCATCGGCCGGGAGCGATCACCTGGACCATCGCTCCTGATGGCTCGACAAGTTCGACCAGCCATTCCCAACCGTGATATGACTCACCAGTTCTGTCATTGACCGATGACATCGACACCGCGATGAATTCATCAATGCGGCGCACGCGACGAGCAAGCACGACCAGTGTCAGCATGGAAGTTTCGAAGACAAACTCCCCAACTTGCTTTTCGAAGAACACTCGACGTGAAGTTAGGCACGCGCACGCGAGCAACAAAAGCAATGCCGGTGCGATGATCCTCCAAACAACTGGTTCGACAAGTGCAATCGCCGTGATCGCAGCGATGACCAGCATCGGCCCCAGAATCAATTGCGAGCACAGATCATCTTGAATGATGCTGAATCCTTGTTCACTGAAATGAATTCTGCGACGGCGAGGCGCCATCGTCTACAAAATGCTAACCTAGCCGGCGCCATCCAAAATCCGCAATCGCAAATGTCCGCCCTTATCCTCCGCCGCCTGATTCAGATGCCGATCATCCTCCTGGTGATCTACACCATCACCTTCGCGCTCGCGTGGTTGATCCCTGGCAACCCGCTGGAAAAGGAAGGCCGCCAGCCGCCGCCCGAGATCGTTCAGGCGATGAAGGCCCAATACAACCTCGACAACCCCTGGAACTTCTATTGGGATTACCTCGGCAAAGCCACCGGCGTCAGCTGGCTGCTGGGCCGGCACGATCGGCCCTTCGACCTTGGCCCAAGCCTCACCCACGAAAACTGGACCGTCAACGAAATCCTTGGCGCGGGACTTCCCGTCTCAATGACGCTCGGCCTGCTGGCGATCCTGATCGCCTGCCTGGTTGGTCTGGGCGCGGGCATCATCGGTGCGATTCGTCCGCGATCCTGGCTCGACGCTTCCACCTTGACCATCGCGCTCGTCGGCATCAGCCTGCCTTCGTTTGTCGTCGGCGCCGCGCTCCTGGTCGTCTTCGCCGTGTGGCTCAGATGGTTCCCCATCGGCGGCTGGGGTGGCGTGCGCTACATGATTCTGCCCGCCATCACCCTTTCGCTGCCGTTCGCCGCCTACATCGCCCGCCTCACCCGCTTCGGCATGATCGAACAGCTCTGTGCCGACTACATCCGCACCGCCCGCGCCAAGGGCGTCCCCGAGCACCGAGTCGTGCTTAAGCACGCACTCAAGAACGCCTTCCTGCCCGTGCTCAGTTATCTCGGCCCGGCCTGCGCCGCAGCCATGACCGGCTCCTTTGTCGTCGAAAAAGTCTTCGCCGTTCCGGGGGTCGGCCAGCACTTTGTCGATGCGGTCCTCAGCAAAGACCTCACGCTCATCATGGGCGTTGTGTTGGCGTATTCCTCGCTGCTGATCATTTTCAACTTGATCGTCGATGTGCTGTACGGGTGGATTGATCCTCGCATTCAGCCGACGTAAGGGGGATGATTTTCGCCCTCTGTCAGGGGAAGCGTGCGAGTCCGAAAATCCGCTGAGCATGTGAGATCACATTGTGGGATTCAGTGGTTTGAAAAGTCGCTCTTGGCGTGTTCCGCACCGCAGCGCCGCGGCAACGGCTGCCACAGTGCTTCTCGTTTGCATCGCGGTCCTTTCCGCAGGTTGTGGCTGGGCGCAGCCGGAGAGCCCTGCCGGTCTCACCGTGTTCGCCGCCACCCCGACCGCGGATGCGATCACACAAGCCGCCGCCCAATTCGAATTGGCGACCGGACAGAAAGTCACCTGCCGATTCGAAGCCTCATCAGTGCTTGCCAAGCAGATCAAGAGCGGCGCTGCCGCCGACATTTTTCTCTCCACCGATGAGCAGTGGATGGACGACCTTGAGGCCGCCGGCGCCATCGCCCCATCCACGCGCCGCGATCTGCTGGGCAATCAACTGGCTATCATTGCTCCGCGCGGCGCGCAGTTCTACGTCGCTATGGATGGCCCATTCGAATTTGCCGTCCGACTCCCTCACCTCCAGCGCATCGCGATCGCCAATCCTGACAACGTTCTGGTCGGCCGGCATGCCCGCGAAGCCCTCGAGTACATGGGTTGGTGGGAAGACATCAAGGAACGCGTCATTCCGTTGCAGAATGAACAATCCGTCCTCCGTATGGTCGAGCGCAAGGAGGTCGATGCCGGCATCATTTACCTCACCGACGCCATCGCATCACAAGACACCAAAACCGTGGCCATTTTCCCCGCCGTCAGCCATCCACCCATCCGCTATCCGATCGCGCTGTGCCGCAACGCCAAACCCACAGCGCGCGACTTTCTCGACTTTCTCCAGACCAGGCAGATGCAAACCATGTTCACTGACCACGGCTTCAAGGTGCTCAACTAACGCCGCGCTCCGGTCATCGGCTCATCTGCTCACCTCTTCACCGGCTCACCTGTTCACCTGCTCACAGGCTCACCTGTTGACCCGTTCACCGGTTCACCCGTTCACTTGTCCCACATGCTCCCCCCGTACACCGCCTGATCGCCCAGATCCTCCGCGATCCGCAAAAGCTGGTTGTACTTGGCGTTCCGATCGCTCCGGCAGGGCGCGCCGGTCTTGATCTGCCCGCAATTAGTGGCCACCGCAATGTCGGCAATCGCCGCATCCTCGGTCTCGCCCGATCGATGGCTCACCACCGCGGCGTAGCCATTCCGCATCGCCAGGTTCACCGCCTCAAACGACTCGCTCAACGTCCCGATCTGATTCACCTTCACCAGAATCGCATTCGCGCACCCCTCCTCAATCCCCCGCTGCAAGAACTTGGGATTCGTAACAAATAGATCATCCCCAACCAGTTGGATCCGATCGCCCAATCGCTCGGTCAGCTTCCTCCACCCCTCCCAATCATCCTCCGCCAGCCCATCTTCAATCGACCGGATCGGATATCGCTCGCACCATTCCGTCCACAGATCGATCAGCTCATCGCTCGAAACGATTCGATCCGGCTCACTCTTGAAAAAGCAATACGCCCCGGAATCTCCCCCGGACCCTCCCCGGGAACGCCCCTTCTTCTTGGCCTCGTTCGCCAGTTCGCTCGCTGCCGGATCAAGCGCAATGAAAATCTGCTCGCCGAACGTGTAACCGGCCTTCTCAACCGCTTGTTCGATATACCGCAGCGCCTCTTCATTGGATTCCAGATTTGGGGCAAAGCCGCCTTCATCGCCTACGGCCGTCGATAGACCGGCATCGTGCAGCACCTTCTTCAGCGTGTGATAAATCTCGACACCCGCGCGCATCGCCTCACGAAAATCGTCGAATCCCCACGGCTGAATCATGAACTCCTGAAAATCCACCGTGTTGTCCGCATGCTTGCCCCCGTTCAGGATGTTCAGCATTGGCACCGGCAAGACCTTGCCCGATGTCCCGCCCAGGTATCGATAGAGCGGCTGATTGAGCGCATTCGCTGCCGCCGCCGCCGTCGCCAGTGAAACCCCCAGGATCGCATTGGCCCCCAGATTCGACTTGTTCGGTGTTCCATCCAGATCGATCATCAAATGATCGATCATCTCCTGCTCGCGCGCATCCAGCCCGATGATGTTGGGCCCGATCGTCGCGTTCACGTTCGCGACCGCCTTGCTCACGCCCTTGCCCAGATACTCGCCCTTGTCGCCGTCGCGCAATTCGACCGCTTCATTTTCGCCCGTCGAAGCGCCCGAAGGCACCGCCGCGCGCCCCGTCGCCCCGCCCGCCAGCGCGATCTCGCACTCCAGCGTCGGGTTGCCGCGCGAATCCAGAATCTGCCGGGCGTGAACGACTTCAATGTCGAATTGCATGGGAGTATCGATTGGGAATGTGCGATCAAATCAGCCGCGACCAACGAGTCGCGCCGCCGCCGATCCGCCTGCCGCTGGCAATCGTAAACCCAATTCGATCGAGCGTAAAATGCCTTCGACCCAAAGTTTTGAACCCAGCACAAGTTCCTGTGAACACAACCGCTTCAAACGATCAGGAAATGCTTGAGCAGTATCTTGCAACGCGCGAGGCCCTCTGCCCGCGCTGTCGCTACAACCTGCGAGCTTTGCGCGGCCACAGCTGTCCCGAATGCGGCGAGCGAATTTCCCTCCAAATCGGCCCGGGCCACCCGCGCCAGCCCGCGTTCATCACCGGCATCATCGGCTTGGCCGCTTCGGCGGGATTCAGCGGCCTCTTGCTTGCATACGTCCTCTTTCACGCTCTAGTCGTCCCGACTCGACTATGGTGGCCTTTCGCGCTGGTGACCGGCGTCGAATTCGTCGTCTCGGCCCTCTTGCTCACCATCTGGCTGATGGCCGGCCCCCGCATTCGCCGGCTCAGGCGGGGTGTGCGTTTGAGCCTGGCCCTTCTGTGCTTGGCAGTCCCACTGATTTCAATTGTTGTCTTTACCACCGTCAACTGAGGCGGGCCATCCTCGGCGCGCCAGACCGTGCGCTAAACGATTTCCAACGCCGCTTCAAGACCGCATTTCACCTCAACGACTTGCATCTTGGCGGGCTTGATTGCGGAAACCCTTTCTCTCAGCTCAATAATGACCTCAACCACGTAATCGAGATGCGCTGGTGTGTAGACTCGTCGCGGGATCGCCAATCGCACCAACTCCAACAATTGACCCCGCTCATTCCGCAGCACCGATCCAATCCGGCTTGCGCGAATCCCCCCGTGCTCATACAGCGCGCACACCAGCGACTGAGCCGGATGGTCGCCTGGCGTCAAATGCCCGCAGAACTCCTCGGCATCGAGATAGATCGCGTGCCCGCCTGCGGGGCGCACCACCGGCACGCCCGCGTCGATCAATCGCTGTTCCATCCGCGCGATCCCTCTCACCCGGCACGAGAGGTGCGACTCATCCATCGCCTCCTGCACGCCAACCGCCATCGCCTCCATGTCGCGCCCGGCCACGCCGCCGTAGCTGGCTTGGAACCCTTGCGTCAGCACGCACAGCCCGCAGGCCTTCTGATACAGCGCCTCGTCCCGAACCAAGAGCAATCCACCGCAGTTGCACAAGCCGTCCTTGCGCGCCGACATCGCAGCGCCATCTGATAGGTCGAACATCTCGCGCACGATCTGCCGCACCCCGCGATCGCGCTCTCGCGCTTCGCGCTCCTTGATGAGCCAGGCATTCTCCGCGAACCGGCAG
Source organism: Phycisphaerales bacterium (assembly GCA_022616475.1). Classification (GTDB taxonomy): domain Bacteria; phylum Planctomycetota; class Phycisphaerae; order Phycisphaerales; family SM1A02; genus JAKEEP01. Next base: position 14,512 of record JAKEEP010000007.1, read on the forward strand.
CCATCCAGAAACAGCATCTTGCCGAATCGATTGCACAACTTTCGAACGCCTCGCAGATTCTCGAGCGACACCGGCTGCCCGCCGTTCGAATTGCACGTGACCGTGACCATCACAAACGGAACATCCTCGCCGCGCTCGCAGAGTAACTCTTCTAACTGGCGCAGGTCCACGTTGCCCTTGAATGGCGCGATGACGCTTGCGCCTTCGCCTCCCATGCACAGCACGTTCACCGCCTGCGCCCCGCTTTGCTCGATCATGCGCCGGGTGGTGTCAAAGTGCGCGTTGTTGGGAACAATCATCCCCCGCCCCGCGTGCGGGGCGCCGATGATCGTCTCAACCAGCAATCGCTCGCTGACCCGCCCCTGGTGCGTCGGAATCACGTTGCCGATTCCGAAGGCGTCGTTGCACACCTCCTTCAACCGCTGATAACTCGCCGATCCCGCGTACGACTCGTCGCCGCGCATCATCGCGCTCCATTGCGCGCTCGACATCGCCCCCGTCCCCGAATCCGTGATCAAATCGATCATCACCCGCTCGGCCGGCAACCGAAACAGATTGAACTCAACTTCCTGCAGCCAACGCCGCCGCTCCTGCCGCGTGCTGATCCGAATCGGCTCGACGGTGTTGATGCGATATGGTTCGAAATCGAGTGCAATGCTCATGGTGCGGATCGCCTGATCGATCAGGTAGATCGGCATGAACATCGAAATTCATCCAACCCTCCAGTGACGAAAGCTCGTGCCAGATGAAGACCGCCGTCGCTTGCGGCTTAGCGCGCCCTGGGCTGCGCACCCTCATCAGCGCGAAATCGAGGTGCCCGCCCCTCCAAAACCGCCGCCACATCCCGCACCACCCAGCTCATCTCCTCCATCGCCTTTCGCGTCCGGCTCGCCAGGTGCGGATACAGCATCGCGTTCGGCAGGCCCAGCAGCGGATAGTCCGCCCCGAACGGCTCGGGCTCATGAACATCCAGCAAAGCCCATGCCTTGGGATTCCTCCTAAGGAACTCCGCCAACGCCAAGTTATCCACAACTAACCCACGGCTGGTGTTGATAAGTACAATTTCGCCCTTCATCGAATTGATCAGTTTTGCCTTGACAAACCCTCGGTTCGATGCTCGCCCATCAATGTGAACGCTCAGCACATCGCTGCGCGCAAACAGATCGCCAACCGCAACCGATGCGGCGCCGAATCGCTGCTCGACGGGTATCTCAACCAGGTCGTTGAACACCACCGTGAACCCTATCGCTCGCGCCGCCGCCGCCAGCCGCTTCCCGACTCGGCCCAGTCCAAGAATCCCCAACGTAAGCTCGTTCATCTGCTGAGCCGCCACATTCGTCTGGCGCAAATGGCCCCATTCCTCGGGGCCAACCGCCCGGCTGAGCGCGACCCGAGGCCGCACCACATCGCCGATCAAGCACAAAACGTACTCCACCACCGCTTGGGTGTTGGCATCGGGTGTATACACGACTTGGATGCTTCGCCTTCGGCACCCTTCCACATCAATGTTGTCCAACCCTGCACCGGCACGGCCAATCACCCGCAGTTTCCCAGCGCGCTCGAGCAGACGCTCATCAAGGGTGGTGTACGTGCGAATGACCAGCCCCGCCGCACTGCCAATCGCCTGGTCGAACGCGGCGCTGCCGGGTGCGGCGACCACCAATCGACAGCGTTGCGCCAACCACGCCGACGCCTCCGGCGAAAGCGGCTCGGTCTGAATCACAACGTCAGTCGCGCTCAAGGTTTGGCTCCCGATGGATGCGGGCTGGCTGCTACCGGCAGTCGGATTCAATACCCGTGCGACACTGTAGTTTCTCCTGCGCACCGCATCGCGTTTGTCAAGCCCCAAAAAACCTCGTTGACAGAGTTTTCACGATGGCTACATTCGTGCCGCTGTCAGCTTTTTCTGCCGGCCCGGGGAACTCATGGAACAACAACCTTCGAGAACAAAGGAACACCGAATGAACAAGGGCCAACTCATTGAGGCCGTCGCCGCCGAATTGGGCGACTCCAAGGCCGCTGCCACACGTGCCGTCGATGCTGTCATCAACTGTATCACCAACGGCATCAAGCGAGATGAAGGCGTTACCATCGTCGGCTTCGGATCATTCGTCAAACGCCAGCGCAAGGCCCGCGTCGGCCGCAACCCCGTCACCGGCGAACCACTTCAGATCGACGCCTCCAGAACCGTTGGCTTCCGCCCCAGCCAGAATCTCAAACAGGGAGTCTGAGTTCATTTCACCAAAATGGCGTGGCATGGGCAAGCTCCCGCTTGCCCGTGCCCGGCGCGCCGAGCGCATCCAAGCCCTCTCGAATTCACCCCGGCAACCGAACCTGCATCACCTCATGATGCTGGGCCCTATCGGCGCCCAGCGTGCTTCGCATCAAGCTGATGTGCTCCACCGCAAACTTCGGCAGCTCTAGCTTTTGGTCAACCTTCACGCCGCGCGTCGGCGAGCTGAATCGGCACAGCGTCAAGTGCGGTCGAAACCGCTCGTCCTTCTTGTCACGCACGTTCCGAGCCAGTCGCATCGCCAACCGTCGGTGCAACTCCATGAGAGTGGGGGGCGCATCCGTCTGCGCTGCCACCAGCCGCGCCGGCCCGCGCTCCGGCAATTGAAACAACCTCTCTGTTGACAACTCAAAACCGACCAAACCTGACGCCGCCCGCTCGACTGATTCAATCGTCGCATCCAACTCTCTTGCCGGCGTGTCCCCGATGAACTGCAGCGTCAAATGCACCTGCTCGCATAACGTCGCCCGATGTGCCGGCAGCTTCAGCTCCGCCATCGCTTTGAGCATCGCCTCGGCCACCTCGCGCGGCGGATAGATCGCGACAAACAGCCGCAGATTCGAACTCGGCTTGGCCACGCTTCGATCATACGAAACTCCAGACCAGCGCTGCGTATGATCGCCAAATAGCCGCGCGGCCCAAGCCCGCGGTTCCGCTACGGAAAGGGTCCACCGCCATGCGCATCCTCATCATCGGCATCGGCGATGCCTTCTCGCGATTCCATTTCGGCTCCAGCGCCCTCATCCACGCACCCGCCGGCTACGTCCTCATCGATTGCCCCGATCCCATCCATCGCGCCCTCTTTGCATCCACATCCAAGGCCGGATGGAATATCGATGCCGGCAGGATCGATGACATCATCCTCACTCACCTCCACGGCGATCACTCCAACGGCATCGAAATGTTCGGCTTCTTCCGCCGCATCGGCCGCCTCAATGGCCGCATTCCCACCAAGCCGCGCCTTCACGTCAGCCGCCCTGTCTCGCAGCGACTCTGGCAGCGCCTCGCCCCCTCAATGGAAGCACCCATGCCCTTCGGCAGCCACGGAGCATCCACCCTTGAGGACTATTTCGACGTTCGCGTTCTTGAGCCGGGCCGAACCACAACCATCGCCGGCCTCGATGTCGATTGCCGTTTCACCGGCCATCCCGTTCCCACCATCGGCTTGCTCATCCACGACGCCCAAACCTCCTTCGGCTGGTCCGCCGACACTCCCTTCGAACGCGCCCACATCGACTGGCTCAACCAGGCCGGCGTCTTCGTCCACGAATCCAACCTCGGCCCGTCTCACACGCCAATCGAATCGCTCAACCAGCTCCCCAAATCGATTCGCGACAAGATCAGGCTGATCCACCTTCCCGACGATTTTGACCCATCGCAGACCGACATGCGCATGCTCCGCGAAGGCCAAGTGATCGCCCTGTAGCGACGCCGATCAAAGGCCGCCGGCACTCGCATCGACTTGCCATGGCACACACGAGCGTCAGTCAACTTGAAACTATTTCGCTTTTTAGCTAAAAAGCGAAATATGAGTCGCCCCTTCAGCACCGAAAATGTCTTTCGCGCCTTGGGTCATCGCACGCGACGCCGCATCATGGAGTCGCTCCGCAAACGCCAGCAGTTTGCGGGAGAATTGCTCAACGACGCCGACCTTCGCGCTCCCACGCTTTCGGCTCACCTGCGCGTGCTTCGCCAATGCGGGCTCGTGATCTGCCGCCGCCGTGGAACCCGGCTCGAATATCAGCTCAATTCCACGGCCCTGCGCCTGGCTCACAATTGGCTTGCTACATTCAAGCCGGACGCCACAAAGCGATCAGCTACTTGATTTAGAATGCGGTCATGGCAGCACCGCAAGTCGGCCCCACCAAAAGCGCCAAGGAACTCTCGGCCCTTCTCGATATCCTCGCGCCCACATTCAACTTCTCCCGCGAGCACGGTGAACGCTACTCCCAAATCGTTGGCAAGAAAAACTATCGGGTGATTCGCGACGGCTCGAAAATCGCCGGTGGCTGCGCGCTGCTTCCCATGGGCCAGTTCTTCGGCGGCCAGAGCGTCCCCATGATGGGGGTCGCCGCCGTCGCCATCGCGCCCGAGCATCGCGGCCAATCCGCGGCCTCCATCCTCATGAAATCGCTTCTGGTTGAGATCCACCAGCGCGGGTTTCCCCTTTCAGCCCTCTATCCCGCGACGCTTCCCCTCTATCGCCGCGTCGGCTACGAGCAGGCCGGCATCCGCTACGAAATCCGAATCCCCGCCAAAACCATGATCTTGCGCGATCGTGCCCCAGCCGACGGCCTCGAACTACGCTCGATTACCCACAAGGACCATCGCGCCATCGCCGAAACCTATCGCACCCGCGCCGCTCGCACGGCCGGCAACCTTGATCGCACCGAATTCAATTGGTCCCGCATCCGCGAGCCCCGCGGCCAAGTCACGCAGGGCTTCATGGTTCTGAACACCTCCACCGACAAGCCCGAAGGTCACGTCTTCATCCTCAAGAAGGACTCGACCGAAGCGCCCTATTCACTCCACCTCACCGACCTGGTCGCCATCACCCCCGCCGCCGGCCGCAAGCTCCTCTGGCTCCTGGCCGATCATCGCTCCATGACCGATCAAATCACCTTCCAAGGCACCCCCGACGATCCCATCGTCAAGCTCCTGCCCGAACGGAATTACACCGCACGCCTGCTCGACCATTGGATGGTCCGCATCGTCGATGTCGCCGCTGCTCTCAAGGCCCGTGGCTATTCGCCGCACGTCCGCGCAGAAGTCACCTTTGCCGTTGACGATGACCTCCTTCCTCTAAACTCCGGCACATACACCCTGAAAGTCGCCGACGGCAAGCCCACGGTGCGCCGATCCAACAACGCCGATCGCGCCAACATCCAGATCGATATCCGCGGCCTGGCCGCTCTTTACAGCGGCCACATGTCGCCCGACGATCTCCTCACCACCGGCCAGATCACCGCACCCGGCTCAAAATCCGAAACCAGCCAGTCGCTCTCCGCGCTCGCCGCTATCTTCGCGGGCCCAGCCCCCTGGATGTCTGACATGTTCTGATCGGACGCCTGCCCAACAACTCAATTGCACCCGCGTCGTTCGATGCGAATCCTGCATTGTTGCTATTTTGTTTAAAAAATAAACACCGAATCACGGCGTCCACAGTCGCGCGTCTCCAATCGCGCCGCATGGCCGTTACAAACCGTCCCTCCCCCCGCTGCGCGCCATTTGTTTTGTTTACAAGCACGCAAAGGATCGTCGCAATCGGTTTTGTTCCTTAGGGCATTTTCGATGACAAAAACGAAAACGGCTCCCGTGCTGCGGGAGCCGTGTAGATCGATCTCAAGATTTCGCGACGATCCATCGCGGCCACTCAACTCGCGGCCACTCAACGTTCGCCGCTGGTCACGCGCTGCGGCGCCCCGCTAATGTTGTACGCCGCCCAACGCGA
>JAKEEP010000166.1 GCA_022616475.1 Phycisphaerales bacterium
ACCGCTATCGGATCGAAGTGCCGGTGTTGGATTGGGGCGGACGGTGGCGGGTGCGGCCGTGCTGCCAGATCTACAATGTCGCCGAACATTATGAGAGACTGGCCGACGCGGTGCTCAAAGTTGCCGATGACAGCGATTGACAATTTATGGAATTCGTGAGTGATTTTTCCAAGACCTGGGCTGATCCGCAGATGCGGCACGCGCTGGTGGTGCATTGGCCCGTGGTGTTGACGTGGATCTCAGTTCTGGTGGCGCTGGCGCTCGCGCTGAGCGGCGGGAAGAACCTGACTCTGAAGGTGACGCTGCTTGCGGTTTGCGTGGCGATGACGATTGCCGGTTGGATGGGACTCAACAGCGGCGAGCGTGCGGAACGTTCGGTTCAGGGGTCACTGTCGGCCGCGGCCGAAGAGGTGCTGGAGGAACATGAAGAGTTGGGTGAGAAGGTCCCCCTGCTGGCAGCCGTTTGCACCGGATTGGTTGCGGTGAGCTTCCTGAAGTGGCCGCCCGCGCGGATTACCGCGGCGTGGCTGGCGGTGATTGGCTGCGGCGCCACGGCCGGATGGGTCGCCAATACGGCACATCATGGCGGAAAGCTCGTATATGAGCATGGGGTAGGAACACCGGATGTCAGTGCGCCTGTTGCAGACAGCGGTCAGGATCGCGCCACCCCACCCGAAGCGTCCCCGGAATCGCCCCCGGAAACGCAACCAGCCGATTCGGAGCAACCAGACATCGTCGCGGCGAATGATCCATCGATGCAGTTCTTCCAAAACGAGGTGCGGCCGATTCTGGTCGATCACTGTCTGGGATGCCACAATCCACAGCGAGCGCGACGATCCGGGCGCTTTGATCAAACGTCACTGGCGAAAATATTGGAGGGCGGACGGTCGGGCCCAGCGGTCGTTGCAGGCAAGCCTGAGGAAAGCTTGCTGATCAAGCGCGTTCGCGGGCTCATGCCGGATGAGGATCAGATGCCGCCTCCGCCCGACCCACCGCTGACCGCCGAGCAGATCGCCAAGCTCGAGCAGTGGATACGGGAATTGCGGGCGACGAACGACGAGTCACCGGTGACGAGCGCCAACAACGCGATCGCTTCGCCAGCGGGGCAATAGTTCTCGAAATCTCACGGTCGTTATTTCGGTTTCGTTACCGCAAGGGTATGCGTGGGCGCGCCACTCACCACACGCCCGGCGCCAGCCGCTTGGTTCGTGCCATGTATGCGGTGTACTGTTCGCCAAACTCCTCGATCATCATTCGCTCCTCGGCAGGAAGGCGAAACGCCAGGAGAACGATGAACGCGACCAGGTACAACGGCCCGGCGACCCAATTCGGAATCACCAGCGCCTGCCCGATCGAATACAACAGCAGCGCTGTATACATCGGGTGCCGTATCCGGCGATACACGCCGTGCGTGATCAATTGATGCTGCTCGCGCACCTGCAGCGTGACCGACCAGTTCGTGCCCAGGTCAGCGTGCGATCGGTAGAACAGCCAAAGGCCCACAATCAGGCACACGATGCCGGCGATCAGCGGCCCCGCGCGCAACGGATACTCAGCGAACGAAAACGCCGGCGAGACGATCCACACCAATGGAACGAAGAAGCCAACCCACATCAGCGTCAGCAAGACAGTTTCCGCTGTACCTTTGCGATTCTTGACGATCTTGACGCCGCGACTCCGCTGACCGTGCGGCGCGCGAATTGCCACCAGCGCCACGCTGGCCGCGAGCACCACCGCCTTGGCGATCCACACGTTCATCGGGACAAGCCTCGTCCAGTACGTCCCCTGAAAAGGGAATGTACAGGAACGCTACCGCAATGGCTTCACCAGCACCACCTTGTGATCGCCTGGCGAGTAGTAGTCCGCAAGCGTGGCGTCGATCTTATACCCGCAGCGCAGATAAAACGCGCGCGTCGGCTCGTATTGCGCGCGCGAAGAAGTCTCGACGTACAGTCGGCGGCCGGACTCGGGCGGCTCGGCGACCAGCCGCTCGGTTTCAGCCATCACGCGGCGGCCAAGGCCTGCGTTGCGATGATCGTCATGCACGGCAAGCCAATACAAGTCATAGCTCCCGATCGTGCAGGCGATCGGACCGTAGCAAGAAAAGCCGATTGGCTGACCATCGTGATCGGCAAACAGATAGCGATACTCGCTTCGATCGCCTTGGGCCAGATGATCCTCCACCATTTCGGCGGCGACTTCGATTTCCATCTGCGAAAAGAAGCGAGAAGACGCAAGGATGCGCTGCACCGCGTCGACGTCGGATGGCTGGACCTCGGAACGAAAGACCTTGGTGGGGACGGGGGTGAGCCAGTGGTGAACGGCTGGCGCCGGAACAAGCGAGTGATGAGTATGGACCGTCACGTAAATCTCTCCAAAGCCCCGACAGCCCCGGATTCCGGAATGCGGAAGGGGGACCCGGTCGGGCCCATATGTTAGGGCAGCGGGCCAGAGTCCGGGAACATCTGACCGCACTGGGAGGCAGAAGAAGTGACTGATCGGTTGAGCGCTTCGCTCATGATGCGGTCAATCGCTTGGGAAAATGGGATGCCTGCATGGTGGAGGGCGGCGGCGAAGCCGGCGTCCGGCGAAAGACAAGGATTGGCGTTGATTTCGAGTATCCACGGCCGCCCCCCACATTCACTGCGGGCAGACTCATCGACGCGGAAATCGACGCGGGCGTAGCCGTGAAGGTGGAACAGCCTCCAGCAGTCGATGGCCAGCGCCGATAGTCGCTCAATGAGGTGTGAATCAGCATCCGGGAAGTCGTGTCGCTGCGGGGTATGGTGATATTCGAAGGAGTCTTCATCCCATTTGGCGCGATAGCCCACGACGCGGGGTTTGCCTCGGGGGTAGTTGTCGAAGAGGATTTCGGCAGGCGGCAGAATCTCAGGACCGAATTCGCCGCTCAGCAGTGCGAGATTGAATTCGCGCCCGTCGATGTACGCTTCCGCAAAGCCATCGCCGCCAAGTTGATCGAGGCGATTCTCAAGGGCTTCCCGGAGCTGCCAGGGCGCATCGGCGCTGACAACCGAATCCTCATCCAGACCAACCGATGCGTGCTCCCAAACCGACTTGATGATGTAGCGGCCGGGCAGCGGAATTGGGCGCGTCCCTGGTCGGTGCGCCTCACCCGCCCCCCAGCCGCCGCCCTCGAGGGCGGGGAGGTCATCGCGCACATCCTCGATCGTGAACCACGGTGCGGTGGGCAGGTAACTGGTCCGCATCATGCGCTTGGCGATGAGTTTGTTCGAAGTGGTGAACTGGGATTCGGATGATGCGCCTGTAAAGGGAATGCGCAGAGCTTCGAGGAGCGCGGGAACGATGTGGATGAGCCGGCCGTGACCGCCCAGAGACTCGACTAGGTTGAAGACCAAGTCAGGCTTGCCGCGTTGCAGGTCGCGCTTGAGGCGGCCCAGGTCCATCGACGCGGCCAGCAACTGCGATTGGTGGCCAAGCTCGTGTAACGCGTCGCTGACGGCTTGCGCCTGGATGAGGCCATCGGCTTCATCTTTGCGCGCGGAATCGGGAACCTGGTCGTGCAGGACAATGATGTTCATGTGAGTGCTGATGACGGTGGTGCGACGCCGCAAGCGAGCTTCCGGGGGTTCGAGGGAATTCGCAAGCAAGCGGATTCAATGATGTGTTGGATGAGCTGGCGGTACGTCCAGCCCGCGAGATTGGCCATGATGGGCAGGTCGGAGTGATCAGGGCGGAGGCCCGGCAGTGGATTAACTTCGATGAAGCTCAGAGAGCCGGCACCGTCGGCTCGCAGATCGACACGCCCGCCGTCGCGGCAATTCAGCCCGCGCCAAACACGCAATGCCAGCTCGAAAGCCTCGTGAGCCAGCAGACCGCCGACCAACTTGTACTCGACACGCTCCTGGAACTCCTGCTTGTTGGCGAACGTGTAACCCGCGGCGTCGGCGTTCGAAAGAAGAATCACTTCCATCACGGCAACAACTTGGGCCTGGTTGCCGGTGCCAACGATGCCGACCGTGAACTCGCGGCCGGGGAGGAACGCTTCAACCAGAACTGGTTGGTTGAACTCTTTCAACAGACGGCGACAAACGTGTGAGAGTTGCCTTTCGGTCACGATCTTGGATGACGCATTGATGCCCTTGCTGGTCCCCTCGGCGACGGGCTTGACAAAGAGCGGCGCTGATTCGCACAGGCCAGACCCCTGGGCCACCTTCTTGATGTCGGATTCGTTTTCGACCACCCAGAAGTCCGGCGTCGGCAAGCCGAGATCGCGAACCACTCGCTTGGTCATGGGCTTGTGCAGCGAGAGCGTGCAGACCAGCGGGTCGGAGAACGTATACGGAACCGAATAGGCGTCGAGCAACGCCGGAACCTGCGCTTCGCGGCCGATGCCGTGGAGTCCCTCGGCAATGTTGAAGACGAGATCCCAGCGGTCGCCCCGCGCCAATCGCTCCACCAACGACGTCACGCGGCCGATGCGATCAGTTTGGTGGCCAAGCTCGCGCAGCGTCGATTCGATCGCGTCGATAGTGACGTGACTGTCGAACTCGGCGGTCTGCTCCGCCGTGTAGCCGTCGTCGAGGTAGTCCTGTCGAAGATCGTAAGTGAGTCCGATGAGCATTTCATTTAGCCCCGGCCTTGGCCGGGGTACGTGGAACTACACTGAACAATCACCCGGCCCAAGGGCCGGGCTAACTAAGTGGGTCGGGGTAGCGGAAAATTCTGCCCTCGTAGTTGCGGAGCAGAACATCATCGCCATCGCGGCCGAGGAAGTACTGCGGCAGAAGCGGAATCTTGCCACCGCCGCCGGGGCCGTCGATGACGAACTGCGGTACCGCGTAGCCCGTGGTGTGGCCGCGCAACCCTTCGATGATTTCCAGACCCCTTTCGATCGGCGTGCGGAAGTGCGATGAGCCTGGAATCGGATCGCACTGGTAAATGTAATACGGCCTGACGCGAATCTTCAGCAAGCCCGTCATCAGTCTCTTCATCGTCGGCACATCATCGTTGACACCGGCGTTGAGCACAGTCTGGCTGCCCAGGGGAACCCCAGCGTCCGCTAGGCGCTCGCACGACTGCTTCACTTCGGGCGTGAGCTCATCGGGGTGCATGAAGTGCACGCTCATCCAGAATGGATGATACTTCTTGAGCATCTTGCAGAGTTCCGGCGTGATGCGCTGCGGAAGCACAACGGGGACTTTCGAGCCGATGCGAATGAACTCGACGTGCTCGATCGCGCGCAGGCGCGAGAGCAACCACTCGATGCGCTCATCGTTCATCGTCAGCGGATCGCCACCGGAGATAAGGACGTCGCGTATTTCGGCATGCGCCGCGATGTAGTCGATGGCGGCCTGAAACTGTTTGGTGTTGAAGTGATACTCGCCGGTCTTGCCGACCAGTCGTGAGCGCGTGCAATAGCGACAATACACGGCGCAGAAGCTCGTGACCAGAAAAAGGACACGATCGGGGTAGCGATGCACCAATCCAGGCACCGGGCTGTCAGCGTCTTCCGCCAGCGGATCGCCTTCCTCTCCTCGAGCGTGAATGAACTCAGCGGAGGTCGGCACCATGGTCTTGCGCAAACCCTGAAGCGGGTTCTGCGGATCAAGAATGCTCGCGTAGTACGGCGTGACGCCCACCGGAAGTTGGCCGCCAAGCTGGCTGACCGTGGCGCGCTCATCATCGGTGAGATCGAGCACGCGCTCCAAGCCTTCGACATCCTTGATGCGATTGCGAAGTTGCCACTTCCAATCGTTCCATTGTTCATCGGTGGCATCGGGGAAAGCTCGCTCGCGAATAGCCTGCGATTGCGGACCGATGACGAAGTCGGACTGAGGTTCAACAGTAAAGGGCGGATCAAGAAGTGCGGTCGCGCTGTTGGTGTGACCGTTGCCATTGCCGTTGCCGTTGTGAATTCGCCGAGGGCGGCGTAGCCGCCCCGCTGTTGCGGCCGTTGCATGGCGCGAGTGATTGCCGTTGCGACCGTTCTTGCCGTTCGTGTACGCGCGAACTGGGTTTTCGAGCAGCGCCTGTTGCAGGCGCGAATTACCCGGAGGTTCGTCTTCCGGATTCCCCTCGACATCATTGATCAGCTTGAGGCTGACCGTTTTACTGAGGGGCTTGCGAGGCAGGCCGCAGCTACATGGCCCGGCAGCATCATCATTCATTGTCAATCCATCCACCAAGTTCCCGAGCCTGAGTTCCTTCGGACGGCCGACCTTGGCTGTCCAACCAAAAGGGGGGAGCGGCTCAACAACCCCCAATCTATTGGGGGTACGGTACCATTCAGTTGGTCAGCGTCAACCCGAAAATAAAAAAACCAACCGAACGGTTTCTATTCGATAGGCATTCGGAAAAAGTTGAGCAAGGTTCCAATGGCAGTTGACAGGATGTCCACACAGAGTGTTCCAGCGCGAACCATCCAACAAGCAAGTGAATAAAAAGCTTGCGGCCGATGCCCGTTGGATCGCACAGTCAAGCGAGATCCAAGAGGCAGAGTTGTCATACTCCTGCCGCGGTGCGCCGCAATGACTGTGACTATCAAAGCAAGGAGCAAACGCAATGCTTTCTTTGAACATGACAGGTTGGAAACCAAGGATGGCGATCGGACTTGTCTTGGCGACGGCACTGGCGGCCACATCGCTGGGGCTTCAAACTCAAGCCCCACCCGACAAGGGGCAGGACCGCGCTCAGCGAGGCGGACCGGCCGCTCGCGAGGGCCTTCGTAACGCGCTCGCGTTATCTGACGCGTTCAAGGAGGTGTATCGATCGGTCGCGCCCTCGGTGGTGAACATTCGCTCGACCATAAACCCGCAAGAGACAAACACCTCGCAATTCAATCAGCCCTCGCCGCTTGATGAAGAGCTCTTCAGGCGATTTTTCGGCCAGGATTTGCCGCAGTTGCAGCCGCGGCCCCGAGTCGGAGAGGGGACGGGCGTCATCGCGAGAGACGATGGATACATCATCACCAACAACCATGTGGTGGACGGCGCCGATGAGATCATCGTGAAGCTGGATGATGAGCGCGAGTACGACGGCACCGTGGTCGGGACCGATCCCGAGACCGATCTGGCGGTTGTGAAAATCGACGCAACCGGGCTCACGGCTGCGAAATTCGGCGATTCAGAGGCACTTGACATCGGCGAATGGGTGTTGGCGCTGGGAAGCCCATTTGGACTTCAGCACACCGTTACCGCAGGAATCGTCAGCGCCAAGGGCCGCGGCACCTTGGGAATTGCCGACATCGGTGACTTCATTCAGACCGACGCGGCGATCAACCCGGGCAACTCCGGCGGGCCTCTGGTCAACCTGTACGGCGAAGTAGTGGGCATCAATAGCGCCATCAGCACGAGAACCGGCACGTACGCCGGCGTCGGATTTGCCATTCCCAGCAACATCGCCACGCCGGTGACCAACACGATTATCTCCGGCGGCAAAGTCGAGCGCGGCTGGCTGGGCGTCCAAATCGGCCCCATCAGCCGCGAAGCGGCCGACTACGCCGGCTACCAGGGCACGCAAGGCGCTCTGGTGAGCATGGTGGTGCCAGCAAGTCCAGCGGAGACGGCCGGATTGGTCGATGGCGACATCATCACGCACATCAACGGCAGGAAGGTGTCGGATGCGAGCGAGCTGCTCAACACGGTTGCCTCGACCCCTCCAGGCGAGAAAGTAAACCTGAAGGTCTACCGCGGGGGCCAGACCAAAGACACCTCGGTCACCCTGGGAGATCGCTCGCAGCAGCAATTGACGCGGCGCAGCAACGGCCGCCAGCGCGATGGCGACCGCGCCCCTGGCTCCTCAACGCTGGGACTCACGGTGCAGGACCTCACGCCGGAGATCGCTCGCCGGCTGGGGGCCAGCACTCGCGAGGGCGTCGTGGTCACCCAAGTTTCGGCAGGCAGTCCGGCAGCTCGTGAGGGAATCGAGGCCGGCGACATCATCACCATGGTCAACGAGACAAAAGTGTCCACCGCCCAGGAGTTCTCCAGCGCCGTTCGAGAAGCTGATCCGAACAAGAGCATTCGCCTTCAGATGATCCGGGATGACGCAACGCAGTTTGTGTATGTCAAACCGGAGGAAAGCGGCGGACGGTCGAGGCGGCCGTCAAAGCCGGATTGAGCGTGACCTGGGCACAAATTTGGTGCCACGACTCGCGGGCGCATACCGCGAGTCGTGCGCCTGCAAGTTGTGCGAACGACAAATTGAGGACTGCGGCACGACTCGCCCTGCGGGACGAGTCGTGCCACCGTTTGGCCTGCCGGGGCGGCTACACCTCGCTTTGTTGACGACCGAGCCAGTTGACAACGATTTTGGCCAGGTAATCGGTTTCGAGGTTGACCCGCGCGCCTGCCTTGAGCCGGCGGAGGTTGGTGGCGGCCAGCGTGGTCGGAATCAGCGCGACTTCGAACCAGTCGTCGCCGACGGCAGCGATGGTCAGCGAAACACCATCGACGGCGATCGAGCCGCGCTCGATGATGTGGGCCATGGCCTTTGCCGGGGGTGCGATGCGGACCAGCCATTGAGAATCATCGTTGCTCACGCGGTTCACCACACCCACACCATCAACATGACCCTGGACGACATGGCCCCCCAAAAGCGTATCGGGCGTGACGGCGTGTTCGAGATTGACCGGTTCGCCGGGCCCAAGCGTGCCGAGCGTTGTTGAATTGATGGTCTGGTGGACAAGGTCAAACTGGAGAAGGCGGGCTTGGGCGGCGTTGCCGGCCAGCTGCGGCGCGATGGTCAGGCAGCACCCGTTCACGGCGATCGACTCCCCAACCGCCGGATGATGATCCCAATTACGGGGATCGACACAAAGGCGCGCGCCGGTTTGGGTCGGCTGGAGTGACGCGATGTAGCCCACGTGTTGAATGAGGCCTGTGAACATTGGGATTCAATCGAGACCGGTGAAGAGTCTAGCGTGGGGCGGCGAATGCCTGAAGCGCCACCGCAGGCAACCGGAATGCCCAACCGCTCGAACAGCTTGACTGCCATTGCTGACCGTTGGATACTCACCCATTCAAGCCGCCGCGGCCGGGACGCCCCCAAAGCCGGGCGGGAGCGTCCAGGAGATCACTCGCTATGCACCGGCTCCGTGAAGCCATTGTCCGCTTCCTTTCAGCATCAGGGTGTTTTGTCGCGCTGTTGAGCGGCGGATGCCAAAGCTCCGGGCCCCAGACCGACTCGGTCGGCGCCATCAACGCACCGTCGGGCGCCGATCCCCAAGTCGCTGCTGCGATCGAGCGTGATCACGTCATCGGACCAGCCGCCGCGCGGGAGCTGAATTATCGCGTGGCCTGGCAGCACCCAACGGGCGGCAAGGGCGTCAAGCATCTGAGCGTGCAGGGCGACTCAGTCTTCGTCCTCGACGGTCAAAATTTTCTCACGCGACTGAGAGTTGAGGACGGCAGCCGCTTGTGGCGATTGTCGGTTGCCGATCCGATCGAAGAGATCCTCGGGGTGACGCTCTTGGGTGATCGCCTGTACCTGACAACCGGTGGAAGCGTGCTGGTTCTGGAGGCCGCCAGCGGCTCGCAAGTGGGCAAGCAAGTGTTGGACAAGATCGCGAACACCGAGCCGGCGGTTTACGACCAGTTCCTGGTCTACGGCTCGCGCAACGGCCAATTAGTCTGGCACTCGACGCAGATCGGATATCGCTGGCGCGCGTACCAAGTCGCGCCGTCAATCCCCGTTCCACCAGTCTTGGCCGACGGATACGTGGTAACGGTCGGCAACGAAGGAACTGTCATGGTGCTGAGCGCCTCGGCCGCCAGCCAAGTGTGGAGCAAGAAACTCCTTGAGCCAGTCGTGTGCGCTCCGGCCGCCGGCAACAGCGCGATCTATGTCGCGGGAATGGACCAGTACCTCTGGGCTTACGACATCACCTCGGGCAGAACACTTTGGAAGGTCCTGACCGAGAGCGAATTACGAGATTCGCCGGTATTGATCGCGGAGAAGGTCTATCAACAGATTCCGCGGCAGGGCCTCTCCTGTTTCGAAGCGATGCCTCCGGACTCGCCGGGTGGCCAATTGGTCTGGAAGAACCCATCGGTGCGAGGCAACGTGATTGCCCAGCGTCGCGATGAGCTTCTGGCGTGGGACCAAGCCGGCAAGAAGTTGAGCGTCTTGACCGCAACCCGCGGATCGGTCGTCAAGGATGTTGGCCTTCCGCAGGCCGAGCGCGTGCTGGTGGTTGGCGAGAACGCCAAGGACCTCTACGCCGCCAGCGCAGATGGGCGCGTTGTGCGTGTCACCTCCCGGAACTGATTGGTCGGCCGCGCCGGCAGATCGCGAAGCGATCCAGGCTGCTGTAAGCTGCGTTGATCAGCCATGCCTTCTTCGAGCAATCAGATTGCCAAACCTGCCGGCGCCGTCGCCATTCGACGCGCGCTGATCTCCGTCAGCGACAAAACCGACCTCGTCCCGTTCGCGCGCGGCTTGATGGATTTCGGGGTCGAGATTATCTCCACCGGCGGCACGGCGGCCGCGCTAACCAAGGCCGGCGTCAAAGTCACGAGCGTCGATCAAGTCACCGGCTTCCCCGAGATGATGGACGGCCGCGTCAAGACCCTCCATCCAGCCATTCACGGCGCCCTGCTTGGACGCCGCGACCTCGCCGGACACGTCCAGGCGATGAAGTCGCACGACATCCAGCCGATCGATCTGGTCTGCGTCAACCTCTACCCGTTCGAGCGCACCATCCTTCAGCCAGACATTTCCTTCGAGCAGGCAATCGAGCAGATCGACATCGGCGGCCCTTCGATGTTGCGCTCAGCCGCCAAGAACTTCGACTTCGTCACCGTCGTCACCGCCGTCGATCATTACGACCGCGTGATCAACGAGCTGCGCGCCAATGAAGGCGCCACCACCTACGAGCTGCGGCGCGAGCTTGCCGCCATCGCCTTCACCCGCACCGCCGAGTACGACACGGCGATCAGCGCCTGGATGGGCGTTCGCCGAGCCGAGGACTTTCCAGCCATGCTGCGCCTGAGCTACGCGCATCAGAGCGACCTGCGCTACGGTGAGAATCCGCACCAGAAAGCGGCCGTTTACAAAAACCCCGCCTCCGCCGAACCAAGCGTTGTCTCCTCGCATTTCCTGCACGGAAAGGACCTCAGCTATAACAACCTGCATGATGGGGCGGCCGCGCTTGAACTTGTTCAAGAGTTGAGCGAGGTCTTTCCCGATCGGGCAGCTGCGGTCATCGTCAAGCACACCAACCCCTGCGGCGCCGCCATTGCTTCGACACTCGCCGAAGCCTTCGACCGAGCATACGCCAGCGACCCGCTCGCCGCGTACGGCGGCATCCTTGCCGTCAATCAGCCGATCACCGACTCGGTTGCGGCGCGCATCTGCGAAGGCCAGAAGTTCCTCGAGGTCATCGTCGCCCCCGCAATCGATGGCGCGCTGGCGTTTCAACCAAAAGCCCTCAACATGCTTGGCGAACGCTGGCCCAACGTCCGACTTCTCGCCGTCAACGGCCTTCGCCATACCGGCCATCGCAAGATCAATTACAAATCCATCCCCGGCGGCATGCTGGTGCAGGAACGCGACATGAAACTGGCCAACGTGCGCGAGTGGATTCACGCTGCCGGACCGCGCCCATCCGATCAAGTCCTTGACGATGCCGCCTTCGCCTGGACCCTCGCCAAGCATCTCAAATCCAACGCCATTGCCATCGCGCGCGATGGGCAGCTTTTGGGCGCGGGAATGGGACAGGTCGATCGCGTCACCGCCTGCCGCCTCGCCATCGAACGCGCCGGCAGTCGTCTCCGCGAAGCCGAAAAGGGTTCCAGGAGCCTTGTTCCTGTTGCGGCATCCGACGCCTTCTTCCCCTTCCCAGACGGCCCCAAACTCCTCATCGACGCCGGCATCAAGTGCATCGTCCACCCCGGCGGATCAAAGCGGGATGACGAGACCATCGATCTGTGCCAGCAACGCGGCGTCACGTGCTTGATCACGGGCGTGCGCCATTTCCGCCACTAACTCTCTCCAGGAGTTCTGGTCTAGCTTTGCGTGCATAACCGCTCCCAGCCGCATTCTGGGCATCCTCGCTTCAGGTCGCCACGAAGGTCGTATCCGCACTTTGGACAGTGTCCCACACGGCTTCGAAGCAGCCGGCGCACGTTGCCGAAGCCAAACAGCAGCACAAACCACGCAAGTCCATACACGACCGCATCAACGACCAACCCGCGCCAGATTGGCCGGATCGGAACCGTCTCGCTTCGGCAGGCCTTCGCCAGCCAGCCTGGCAGCGAGAATCCTCCGAACAGGCGCTGCGAAGTCTTCCCTGGTTCATGCGTGTTCGCGCGTGTCCACCCCAGTGCCGGCAATGGCCAACCCGCTGCAAGCTCGTGATAGAATCGCACACCGTCAACGGGATTGCGTGCATCTGCTCGGCGCCTTGGAATCGACCAATGCGGCGGGCGCGCGCCAACTCCTGTGACAGGATGCCAGACATTCTTCACCACCCCGGTTGATCGACCCAACGTCACTGAACCGCTTGGCGAGACGCGCGCTTCCGTCTCCATCGTCCACGATAAGCACGCCCACACGCCTCGCCTCTGATCGATGCCGAACACCCAAGTCTGGGGCACATCGCCTGTTCCATCCGCCGCGAGCTTTGTTGCTGGAAGCTGGCCCCAGACCATGCTGAAGCCAGTCCATGTGCGCAAGGCGAGCGTCCACGCCACGGCAACCGTCGTAAGCAGCCCGAGCACCGCGCATATCCAGAGTTGACGCTTGGCCCTTCTATTCACCTTCGCCTCAATCGACGTGACAGCCGATGATGACAAGAGACTCGGACGCTTCATACTATGAGCGCCATGCCGAAGGGCCTGATTGCAGATTCGCGTGGCGTTACCCGTTGCTTCTGGTGCATGTCCGATCCCCTCTACATCACCTACCACGATCGCGAATGGGGGTTCCCGCTCACCGATGACCGGCGGCTCTTTGAGAAAATCTGCCTCGAAGGCTTCCAGGCCGGCCTGAGCTGGCTCACCATCCTCCGCAAGCGCGAGAACTTCCGCGCTGCCTTCGCCGACTTCAATATCGAAAAAATCGCGCGATTCACCAAGCGCGACGTCGCCCGCCTCCTGCGCGATCCCGGCATCGTCCGCCACCAAGGCAAGATCGAATCAACCATCAACAACGCCCGCCGCGCAATCGACTTGATCGACGAGCGCGGCTCTCTCACCACCTACGCCTGGCAATTCGAACCGCCACACCAGGATCAGCCTCGCACCCTCACCTGGAAGACCATCGCCGCCAATCCCACCAATCCGCAATCCATTGCGTTAAGCAAAGACCTCCGTAAGCGCGGCTTCACTTTCGTCGGCCCCACCACCATGCTTGCCTTCATGCAAGCCGTAGGCCTGGTCAACCACCACATCACCGGTTGCTTTGCCCGCGAAGCCGCCCTCAGCGCTCGCCACCGGCTCAAACTCCCTCTGCCTTTGTCCTGAAGGGGAGATGGGCTGGGTTCCGGGTTCGGGGTTCCGATTCCGATTCCGATTCCGGTTCCGGTTCCGATTCCGATTCCGATTCCGATTCCGGGGGTGAGGGTTGGTTCGCGCCAACCCTCAGTAACCTGCGCTACGCATGCGTTTTAACCCCATCCAAACAATCGCATCAATTGCCCCGATCGCCACATCTGGACTACGATCTAGCCGATTCGTATCTTGGATGAGCTCGCTTGGGAGAGCGGGTTTGATCTTACCGGACCGATTTTGAGCAAGACCATGACGTCGATCGCAGCCGTCCTCGATGAAAAAGTGCTCGTCCTCAACCGCATGTACACAGCGGTTCGAGTCATCAGCGCCCGCCGGGCCTTCACCATGCTCTGCAAGGCCGCCGCTGAAGTCATTGCCTTCGATGACGGTAAGTACTTCAACTACGACCTGGCGACGTGGACCGAAATCTCCGAACTTCGCCGGCAATTCGAGCGTGAGTCGCACGACTGGATCCGCACACCGCGTTTCGAGATCGCCGTGCCCAAGATTATCCGCCTGCTCGCCTACGATCGCTTCCCCAAGCAGCAGGTCAAGCTCAATCGCCGCAACCTCTATGCTCGCGACAACAACCGCTGCCAATATTGCGGCAAGCATTACGCCACCAAAGAGCTCACGCTCGACCACGTCGTCCCCCGCGTGCAAGGCGGCGAGCACAACTGGGAGAACCTCGTCTGCGCCTGCGTCAAGTGCAACGCCCGCAAAGGCGGCCGCACGCCGCAACAAGCCCACATGCATCTCGTGCGCAAGCCCATCCGGCCCAAGCGCAATCCGAGCATTGTGCTGCGTCTCGGCAGCCCCAAGTACCACTCCTGGAAGGCGTTCCTGGATGACGCGTACTGGACCGTCGAGCTGAAGGACTGAAAGACTTATTTGAATCAATCACAACGCCCAGGCATGGCTATGCCTGGGCGTTCGATTGTTGCGACAAGGACGCCGTCTCTTCACGGGCACGCGCCCCACGCGCTGATGACCGCGAGCAGGTCGATGACATTGACCATGTCGTCGCCGTTGAGATCTGCAGGGCAATTGGATGGGTCTGGGCAGAGGCCCCAGGCGCTGATCACTGCCATCAGGTCAATCACGTTGACGATTCCATCGCCGCCCGAAGGGGAGATGTCGGCAGGGCAGGGGTCGCCGATCGGCTGGACCTCGTAGGCACCCATATCAACCACAACGCTCGCATTGTTGTCGCCGTCTGCCAGGCGCTCCAGATCATCCAAATCGGCGAGCAAGCCCACCGGTACGGCGGCGTTGTCGCCGCTGTCGATGGCCGGCGAAGAAGCGGCAAGGTGGAAGTTGAAGTTGGCCGAATCGACGAACATGGGGTCGGCCAGAACATTGCCGGCGAGCACGGTGACGGATCCAGACGAAAGGCTGGAGAATCCGAAGAAGCAGTTGGTGCCGGCAGTGATGGTTCCGCTGCCGGAGGTCACCAGGGCCGTTCCGCTGGGTGCGCCGCTGAAGGTGACGACGTTGTTCTTGAGCTGGAGCGCGACGTTTGCAGCGAAGGCGCCGTTGCGCGTGCCGGCTGCGCCGGTCTGGCCAGCAGCGCCGGTCGAGCCATCGGAGCCATTGGCGCCATTGCCCGCGCAGTCGCCGCCCAAGCCGCCCAATCCGTTGTTGCCACCGAAGCCGGACGAGCCCGACGAGCCGCCCGATCCCACGACGATCGCCGCAGCGGTGTTTTGCACCAGGAGAACAGTGGCGCCACCGTTCTGCGCGTCGAAGGCGCGAGCCGTGCCTCCGAGGCCGCCGACGCCGCCGACGCCGCCGTTGCCGCCATTGCCGGCGTCGCCACCGAACGTGTCCAAGAAGCAGAACGCGCCGTTGACGCCAGGGCCGCCATAGCCGCCATCACCGCCTAAGCCGCCGGTCCCACCCTGGCCTCCTTGGCCGGGAGCAAGCTGCTCAACGAGATTCTGCGCCGCAGTAGTCGTAGCCGGAAGATCCCAGAGGCGAAGACCGATGGCCCAGCCGCCAATCCCACCGACGCCGCCCGTGCCGCCGGCGCCACCGTTGCCGCCATCTCCGCCATCGCCGAGGAAGCCGACTTCGTTATAGCCCGCACCGCCCCACCCGCCATCGCCCCCAGCGCCGCCTGTGCCGCCTTTGCCTCCCTTGCCACCCTTGATGTTGCGGATGTGATTCGAGAAAATCTCAGCCTGCGCGCCGGTTTCCAAGGCGATGCCGTAGCCCCAACCGCCGGCCGTGCCGGTGCCACCGATCGCGCCGGGGCTGCCGTTGCCGCCGGGTGATCCGTCGTTCGAGAGCAAACCTCCGTCAGCGCCATCGGCGCCGTTGGAGGCGGCGCCGGTGTTTGTACCCTGAACGCCATCAGCGGCAACGACGTTCTCGATCAGGCAGCGGTGTATGGTCGGATTCGCGCCGGCGCCGGTGACATGAATGCCGCGAGCGGCGGCGCCGGTCCCTT
This sequence comes from Phycisphaerales bacterium, assembly GCA_022616475.1. Lineage (GTDB taxonomy): Bacteria > Planctomycetota > Phycisphaerae > Phycisphaerales > SM1A02 > JAKEEP01. The sequence goes on from JAKEEP010000166.1 coordinate 15,925, forward strand.
GGCCCCTGACATCGCGGATAGTGCATGACTCGATCAGCGGCGCGGCGCTGATGACGCGGATGCCAACGTTGTTGGTGCGTTCAACAATCGAATGGCTCATCTGGCCGGCCGAGCCGGCTTGAAACTCGATTCCATCCCAGCGTGGCGAACCGTTGCCGGTGAAAAGAACCGGATCGCTCGTGGTGCCATTGACGACAAGATTGCCCCCCGACTGCACGATAATCGCAACGCCATCGTTAATGAGGACATCGACGCCGGGCTCGATGGTGAGCGTTTCGGTGATGACCAGGTCGGAAATGACAAACTGGGTGCTGCCGGCCGGCCAGGTGACATCGGTTCCGGCCAGGACCGGTGTTGCGATGAGCGAAGATACGCCGAGCGTGGCAGCTACGACGATTTGATGGCGAAAGATTCGGGTTGCCGCGAGCATGATTGGTCTCCTTGACGGTGAGTGGCAGGTGTGC
>JAKEEP010000167.1 GCA_022616475.1 Phycisphaerales bacterium
AAGCCGTTTGACCGGCAGCGCTTTCGCGAGGCGCTGGAACGGGCGCGCGCGCACATCCGCCGCGCGCAAGCGGGCGAGCTGCATGCGCGGTTGCTGGCGCTGCTGGGCGACGTGCGTCCGGCGGCGCGGCGCGAGCGGCTGGTGGTGCGTGAAGGCGGGCGTATCTTCTTTTTGCGCGCGGAAGAAATTGACTGGATCGAAGCGGCGGGGAATTACGTGCGGCTGCACGCCGGCAAGCGTGCGCACCTATTGCGAGAGACGCTGGCTGGCTTGGAAGAGCAGCTCGATCCGGCGCGGTTCGCGCGGGTGCACCGGTCGGCGATCGTCAATCTCGACCGGGGATTTGAGCAGTTCCGGGCGATCGGGCAAGAGGGCCGGCTGGGAGGCGTGATCAATGTCTCGGTGACCAAGCAGATCGGCCCGGTGCTGGCGGCGGTGATGGTGGCGGGCCGCGTCGGCGGCGCGCTGGCGGCCGAGCTGGGGACCATGCGCGTGACCGAGCAATTGGATGCACTGCGTGCGATGGGAGCCGATCCGATTCCCTACCTGGTGGTGCCGCGCTTCGTGGCGTGCGTGATCATGACGCCGCTCTTGACGATTTACTCAGATGTGCTGGGCGTGTGGGGCGGCTGGCTGATCACGGTGCAGTTTTACGATGTTTCACCGTACGAGTACTGGGACTTCACCAGATCGTTCGTGACATGGTGGGAACCGATGACGGGCCTGATCAAGAGCGTGTTTTTCGGCGGGAGCATCGGTCTGATCGCCTGCTATAAGGGGTTTAACTGCGAGGCCGGGGCGGCGGGCGTGGGTCGCGCGGCGACGGAGGCGTTTGTGGCAAGCTTTTTGACGATCATCGCGCTGAACCTCGTCTTAGCCAAGCTGTTGAATACGATCAACTCGATGTTCATCTACGAGGGCACGCGGAGCGCTTTTGGATAAGCCGATGAAGGACTGCATAACCGGAATGTCGCCGGCGGCAACAAGGGCGGTTGCCGGCTGCGGCGCGCTGCTGGGGGCGGCGGTGCTGTGTTTCGTGGCCGCCGGATTCGCGCCGCCATCGGGACGGCCGCCAATAGGAGCGCTCGAGCGGTGCGACCCACGGGTTTACGATGTGAACGTTTCGGTAACGATCGCCACGATCCAGCAGGTGAACGCTCTGGATCGGGGGAGCTACGACCTGGTCGAGGCGCCGATCGTGATGCCGGTGATCTACATGGGAACGTTCAGCAAGGTGCACAGCGATTCGATCGCGGCGAAGCTGTGGCTGGAGAGCAAGGATGCGAATCCGCAATTGTTGATCAAATCGGGATATCCGCACAACACGCACCTGGCGACGCTCACCGTGGACAAGTTTGAAGGCCAATCATTGCGGTGGCAGGTGGGGTTTCGGGCTCAAGTGTGGTCAAGTCGCATTGACGAAAAGGAAGCCGGGGAAATCGGATGGCCAAAGGAATGGCCCGCGGAAGTTCAGGATGGACTGCAGCCGCAGATGTACGTTCAGTCTGATGATCCGATGTTCGAGCAGGAGGTGCAGAAGATCAGCCAGGGCAAGCTGCGACTGGTGCCGCCCTACCTTGCGGCCAAGGACATCGTCCGCCACTGCGTGAACGAGATTCAAGTGAGCGGGGTCTTCATGGAGCGCGGCGAGTTCAAAGTGATTCGCGGATTGAACATCACCAGCGCCCGGGAAGCGGCGCTGAAGCAGCGGGGGACGCCCAACGACCTGGTGTGCGTGTGCATCGCGATGCTGCGAGCGGCGGGCATTCCAGCGCGACCGGTGATCGGGGTCGAAGAAGACGACGAGGATGGGAAGGGCTCACTGGTGAGCTGGGGCGAGTTCTACCTGCCGGAGGCGGGATGGGTTCCGTTTGATCCAAACCTGATGCGTGGCAGAGGAGTGCGAACGCTGGATGTTCGGCGGGAGTGGCCGGAGTTTGGCGGCATGGAGAATCTGAATAGGCGGATTCCGCTGGCGTATCACTTCATTCCGCCGGCGTCGGTTGAGTCGCCAGAGTATCCGGCGGTCTGGGGATGGGATCCGCGTCCGGGGAAGGACCCGGGAAGCAGGCAGCAGATCACGATTGGGATTACATCGCGGGGACGGGGGGAAGAAGACCCGAAGTAGAGTGCGGGCGAGACGGCACCGCAGGATGTATCCCGCGTGGTTCTCGCCGAAAGAGGCGAGCACCACGCCACCCATTGTTGCTGCCAGTGCGGGGTGAGACTTGATTTAGGTGGGCGGATGTTCGTGAGCGGTGAGCCGAGCATACTTCGCCCTGTCGGGACGAAGCATGGCACCCCGAAGCACACGGAAGGAAAAGGTTCCTGGAACTCTTCTGGGAAACTCACGGCGGTGGCGGTGGCATGCAGTTGTTCGCGCAGTTTTCGGGCGTCATCCAATCCTTGGTGGGGAGGAATGTGTATTTCTTGGTGGTGTTGCCTGCGCTGGGCGAGATTTCGATGCCGGTGCCCACGTGGCCATCAACGAAGCAGAGATTGCAGCGAACGCGCTCGTAGTGCCAGAGGTGCTTGTGATTGCGATTTCCGTCAGCATCCACGTTGGGGTTCATGATCGGATCGAGTTCGTAGTTGTAGATGGGGTGATCGCCGATCATCCAAGTCTTGGTTGCATCTTCGACGAAGGGCACTCTGCCGCCGATCTTCTGCGGGATGTTGGGATCAGGGGATGAGGGGCAGGCGGGAGTCCGTTGGGGAATCAGCGTCCACCAGGCGTTGCCTTCGATTGGGCGGTCGTTGAGCGTGTAGCTGGTTCCGACCAGGTCGTACAGTGACTCTGCAGAAGGCGAGTAGGCGGGGTCGCCGGGCGCTCCCTGCTCGGGTTGGCCGCGATCCAGTGGGCAACGATAGACGGGCACGTCCTCCATTTGGTCGCCCAGGTTCCAGTCGGCGAACTGCGCGCTGGCGTCGAGGAATTTGTTGAGAGGCCGTTTGTTAGCGCCGACCTGGTCGATGCCATAGGAGGCGAACGAGCCGCGTTTTCCGCCGAAGAGCGCGCCGATGAGGGCATCGTTGACGCCGTCGCCGGTGAAATCGACACCAACCTGGGGCAGGTGGTCCTTGTAGGCGGCGCGGTAGGCAATGGTGGCCATGCCAAGCTGCTTGAGGTTGCTGGCGCAGTTGGTTTCGCCGGCGCTCTCGCGGAAGCTGCGCATGGTTGGGATGAG
>JAKEEP010000168.1 GCA_022616475.1 Phycisphaerales bacterium
CGCTATTCATCGCGACCTCAATTGTGCGCATCCATGCGCTGCATTCAGGCATCGGCATTGCAGCCGCGCAACTTGTGAACTTCTTATGTCGCGCTCCCATCGCGCACGATTTGCCGCTTCGGCCGTTCTTGCCGCGCGAAAAAAAACCCTCGCCGTCTCCAGCAAGGGTTCGAACGATTCATCAACAAGCCCGTCGATCGCTTACCGCGCCGTGTACTGCCCGCGCGCGACTTTCTTGAACACGTCCGGATGACTCAACAAAGCCTGATTGACGATCGTCCGAAAATTCGCGCTCTTGGTGTGATAGCCGTCCTTACGAACCTTCTCGGCCGCATCCGAAACCGACATCGTGCTCCCCGCCAGCGTGCTCTGCAGCGTGCTCACCAAACTGTTGGCGTTCCGCCCTCGCCCCGCTCGCCGGCCAGATCCGCGCGCCACACGAGCACGACCCCGCCATGTTCGCTTCCCCCAACGGCCATTGGCCGCCTCGGCCGAAATCCCAAACACTTCCTCCAGCTCGCGCAGCTCCGTCGTCAACGCCTCATGCTGCTGCTTTAATTCAATCAACCGCCCCTGTCGCCGATCCAGCTCGCGCTTCAATTCAACAATCGACACACTCGACAGCAGGGTTGGCCGCCCTCGCCGACCTGACTTCTTTCGCGCTCTACCACGTGGCATAACTTCGTGCTCCTTCAAAATAATTAAAGTATTTGGACGGCTTACATGAGCCGTTATAAGGAGCATCAGAGTAGATCAAGTCTCCAAGGGATGCAATTGCTCCCAACGATGTTGAGTTGCTTTCCCTATGCGCACGACAAAAAAACGCCCCTTTTAGGGCATCCTTAGGCGCTGACCCCCCCTGCTTCGATCATCAGGTGATTGCCGCCGGCACGCGCCAAAATAACAAGGCCCAAGGCCTCTCAAACACCCGGTGACTTACTTCTCCGCCAAATCGTCGGAGTCGAACTGCATTCGCCGCAAAAGTCCCTCAAATTGATCCAGCGAATAGAACTCAACAATGAGCTTGCCCGCGCCCTTGGCCGGACCCGTCCTCAGTTGCACCTTCGTTCCCAGGTGATGTCCGAGTCGCGTCTCTAGATCAATCAGATGCGCTGGCGTGCTCGGCTTCACGGCCGCGCCGGTCGCCGGTCGCGCCGGCGAAGCCGCCTGCACCTGCCGCTCGAGTTCGCGCACCGACCACCGATCACGCTGCGCCCGGTCGGCCAGCGAGGCGCGGCGCTCAATGTTAGTAACAGCTAATAACACCTTGGCGTGACCCAGCGACAACCCTCCGCCTCGGATCGCTTCCTGAATGAACTCATCCAACTCCAGCAATCGAAGGTGATTCGTCACGCTCGTTCGATCGATCCCAACCCGCTCGGCAATCTGCGCGTGCGTCAGTTCGAACTCGTCGATCAATCGCTGAAAGGCCAGCGCTCGTTCCATCGGGTTCAGGTCCTCGCGCTGAAGGTTCTCCACCAGCGAGAACTCCGCCGATGTCTCGTCGTCCAGCTCCCGCACCAGCGCCGGCAGCGTCGAGAGCCCCGCCATCCGCGCCGCCCTCCACCTCCGCTCGCCCGCCACCAACTCATACCCACCGCTGCCGGCCCCGCCGCCTCCCCCCACCTTCTCGCGCCGCCGCACAACCACCGGTTGCATCAAGCCCGACGCCTTGATCGAGTTCGCCAGCGACCGCAGCGCCGCATCATCAAAGTGCTTTCGTGGCTGGCGCGGGTTCGGCGTGATCTCATCCAGCCGAACCATGTGCAGGCGGTCCGATCCAGCCGGCTCAATGGCCTCATGCACCGATGTCGATTGCGACACCACAGGAGGCGATGTGCTCGCCGGCGCGCGGACTGAAACAGCGGCCCCCATGTCAACCTGTACGGGACCGGAAATCAAACTACCAAGCCCCCTGCCAAGCCGGCGCCGAAGCGATGGTTGAGACGATTCTGCCGTTCGATTTGTCATCACTGCTCCTGGCCCTGTTGGGTCGCTATCGAATGTCGAGGGTTCCACGTGGAACATCGACAGCCTTCGAATCCCGCCTTGAGTCTTGGCGCAGCGGAACAGCGGCCAGGGAGACGCACGGCGTCCGGCCTCCGTGGCTCGTTCTCCAGCGCCGGTGAAATATCAAGTTGACAAGCGATCCACTGGCCGCGCTCAGGAATGACCTAAGCGACCCGCGCGCAACCCCACGACCTCTCAAGTCGCAACGATCAAACGTTCCACGTGGAACATCTTGCGGTCATGCATTCATCCAAAGCTGGTCACAAACTGAAGCGTTGCCGTGCCAACGCAATCCAATCCGTAAAACGTGTTATCAATTTTTGCCGTTGCCAGCGCTCAACTGACATGGAGTTTGCTCTGTTTTCGGCCGATAGTCCTCAGCGTTGTGCATCTGCCCAAATCCGATAACCATGGCACGGCAAGGTGACAGCCCGGCAATGCCCGAACTACCCGCTTATCTCTCGCAGCAAGATCTGCTCGGGCGACTTCGGCAGGCCGAAGCTGAGCTTGCCGCACTTCAGCACGAGTTCGAGCACAGCAATCGCCTGGCCACCCTGGGAACCCTTGCCGCCGGCGTCGCGCACGAAATCAACAACATCCTCACTCCCGTCCTCGCCTACGCACAAATGGCCTGCAACACCCCAGGCGACAAGCAGTTGCAGATCAAGGCCTTGCAGAAGGCCATACAGGGGGTCCAGACCGCCACCCAGATCACTCAGGCCATGCTTGGATTCGCAGGCTCGCCCGACGAGCCCACCGTCGCAAACCTCGGTGATGTGCTCCAGGCGTCCATTGACTGCATCGGCCGCGATCCGGAAAAGGACCGGATCAAGCTCACGGTCAACATTCATCCGCAGACCTGGGTCCAAATCCGTCCGCTGGCCCTCCAGCAGATTCTGATGAACCTCATCCTGAACGCATGCTCGGCCATGCACGGCAGGGGGGGCGAGCTTTCCATCAGCGCCTCCAATGCTGGCGACGGCATGACCACCATCCGCATCTCGGACAATGGCCCTGGCATCCCTTCCGACGTTGCCAGCCGCCTGTTCGAGCCCTTCGCCACCGGCCATCGTCAGTCGAAAAAGCCAAGCTCATCTCCGCGCAAAACTGACGGGACCGGCCTGGGCCTGGCTATCTGCAAGCGATTGGTGGAGGAGGCCTCCGGCACGATCGCCGCAACCTCAACGTCAGGCAGCGGGACGACGTTCACGATCAACCTTCGCAGCGGAAGCATACAGAAAAAGGCGGGCTGATCGCCAC
>JAKEEP010000169.1 GCA_022616475.1 Phycisphaerales bacterium
ACTAATGCCTGGGGACAAACGCCCGAACCCATTTGGATCAGCTACGGCGAACACTGGCAGCAAACTCTTGAGCTGTACCTGCCGGTCCGGGCGTCGGCATGCGGAGGCAATCCGCTAGCGATCTACATTCATGGCGGAGGGTGGCTCGTAGGCGACAGCAGCCAGGTTGCCCCCTACCTTGATTCGTTGCTGAGCCGCGGATTTGCTGTCGCATCGCTGAACTATCGTTGGAGCCAAAATGGGACGTTCCCGGCCCAAATCCAGGACGTCAAAAGTGCGGTTTCGTGGCTCAACTCGAACGCGAATCAGTACAACATCAATCCAGATCGGTTTGGCGCATTTGGCGACTCCGCCGGAGGCCACCTCGCCGCACTTCTGGGCACCACCGGCGACATCGAGTTCTTGAGCGGCGGCATAGGCGTTGACACCGAGCTGACAAGTCAGGTCCAGGCCGTGGCCGACCTGTACGGCCCGACCGATCTCTTCGCCCTTGGTGCGCTGTGGAACAGCCCCGAATCGGAGATTTCGCAGCTCTTTGGCCATCCCATTCAGGACATCATCGACAACATCGACAACCCCGCGTACGCAGATCTGGTGGCCCTGGTGAACTCAGCCAACCCGATTACGCACGTCACCAGCGACGACCCACCGTTCTACATTGCACACGGCGCCGATGATGACTTCGTTCCTCCAAGCCAGAGCGAGATCCTTCACAGCGCCTTGGTCGATGCGGAGGTGCCCTCCACCTTGAACATCGAACCGGGCTTCGGTCACGAGTTGCCCATGTACATCTACGAGCAGGCGTTCGACTACTTTGAAAATCTGCTCCTGGAAGCGCCGCGCCCCAGCGACACGAATTGCGACGGAACGGTGAACATCACCGACCTGCTGGCGGTCATCGCCGCATGGGGTCCCTGCCCCTCGACCGGGCCGTGTCCCGCCGACGTCACCGGCGACGAAGTGGTCAACATCGACGACTTGCTCTATGTCATCGCCAACTGGGGTTGATCGATTCGCTGGGCAACAAATTCCTGCGAGCAATGCGCATCCAGAGGATTACGCCGTGCCGCCACTCCAATGTTCCGCAACAACCGCAGTCGGCGTGATCGCTTGGCGATGTGAATGGCCGCCGGGACTGTGATCTTGAAGATGCTTGGCCCTTCACACGAGGTTGGAACTTGGCACGCTCTGATTGCCGTTGGCGCGCATTCCAACAATCCCCAGCCCGGCGGCAATTCGCGCCTTCGAATGACCCCCACAGGCGCCGCCAGGTACATTTGATCTGCAAGCTTGTATCGACCGACGCGAGACAGTTTTGTTCGCGCAGTGCGATACGCATCGATCCGCGCCAACTTTTCCCTGACAGCTCGATAAGACCCGAGATTGCTTCCAGCAAAGTCCCATTCATCCAGATCGGCGAACAACGAGCTGCCGCGGCGTCGGAGATGGGGCTCGCATCGCTTGATTCGATGTTCCTGGATCGATCGCAGGATTCGCTCAAATTGAATTCGCAGCTCGCCAAGGCGATCCTCGCGATGGCTGTGGCGCAGAAAGTCGCCCCGCGACTGTTTGCACTCAATTATGATCGTCTGCGCGCTCGCGCCCCTCGCCGCGCTGTCCTGCCGAAAACCGGCCGCATCGATACGAAATCGCGCGATCGGGCACAGCACTTCGGTCGCGGCCGCCTGGCACCCGGCCTCGACCAGGTATCTCAGCGCCAGTCGCTTGAGCTGTCGATGCGCCGGCGTCTCCATAAAGTCTTCCAGACGAGTACCATCAACCGCAAGAAACACCGAATCAATCAGTTTATCACATGCGAGAATCCGTTGACCGTGATTGCGATGGCGAAGCAGAAAACCTGGCCCGATAAGTCCCCTGTCTAATGAACGAGTGAGCGAGCTGGCACATGAACACCACTGAGCATTTGGAAAAGCGGCTGTCCGCTTTGGAGCTGGAACTTAGCGCTCTTGGAGCAAGTGCGCGACGATATCGATTCATGAGCGCGGTCCTGGCGCTTTCAATCATCGCGGGCATGGCCATTGGAGCGATGCCTCAAGAGGCGGTCGGGCCGGCGGCCCCGCCGAATCCGGTGATTCAGACGCGCCGGCTGGAGATCATCGACAAGCACGGAAACATGGTGGTGGCGCTTTCCGGTAGCGACGAGGGCGGACAGATCGACCTGTGGAATACCGAGGGCCAGAACGTTCTCCGCGCTGGATGCAACACCAGCGGCGGCGACCTGGCCATCTGGAACAGGGCCGGGGTGAACGTTTTCGGCGCGTTTGCCTCGCCCGATGGTGGAGAGACGGCACTTTGGAACGCGCAGGGGGTGCGCGTGGTTCGCGCCTTCGGCCGCGACGACGGCGGCCGTTTCGATTTGCACGATGTCAACGACAAGCCGATCCTCTCGGCAGCCGTTACCGCGGCTGGAGGGTCCCTCACGATTAAGAACGCGGCGGCACAGGCCGTCCTTAACGCCGATGTGGATGAGCGAGCAACCGGCCGCATTCGGCTTGCCGATTCCCAGGGCGGCATTGGCCTGGTGGCCGCGCTTTCGACCAATGGTGGCCAGATCGACTTGATCAACCAAGCGGGCCGGACGGTTTGCGCCCATGGAGTCAATGCGACCGGCAGCGGCACGATGCACACCACCAATGCGGCGGGGCAGAAAATTTTCACCGTGACCGAGACCGATGGCTGCGGCCGGTTGGACCTTGCCAATCAAAGCGGCGCGGTCGCTCTCTCGGCCAGCGCGGTCAAGGATGGTGGTGGTTTGTTCGCCCTGATGAATCCGGGTGGAAAGCGCCTGTTCATGGTTGGCGTCCGTCCCGAAGGCGCATTGTTGAATCTCATGAACAGCGCCGGAGTGCCTGTGCTTGTCGCCGGCGCAGCGGAAGATGGGCGCGGCGGAGCGTTGTCGATCAAGAATGGACGAGGAACCCAGGTGGTTACCGCCGCAGTAGCCGGTGATGAAGCCGGAATGCTGACCGTATGGGATGCCGACGGGCGGAAGCCTCGAACCCTGAAGCCCATGAACTGAGGCTCGTCGACTCGATCCCTAGTCAGTCGTATCCAACGGACTGGCGAACCGACGTGGCCGAATCGTGTTATGATGGCCGCCAAAGTTCACCGCTTCGTGACTGCGATGTGCCGTTTCCAATTGGAAACGGGCCATGTCATTCGAACATCGCTGTCGAGTGTTCGTAGACCGTAGACCCCAATTCACAGGAGACGCCAACATGACTATCTCGTTCAAGAACGGCGGCAAACCCCGACAAGCAGCTCCGATCGAAGCAGGAGTTCAACCCAAGTTATCCGGGCCATCAAGTCTGGGGCCGAACCAATCGGTTCGACCGCGGACGGTCGAAGTGAAGCCCACATTGGAGGAAATCACCCGCCAGAACATTGCGGAAGCGGCTTATTTCCTGTGGCTCAAGCGCGGCGGCGACGAGATTGCCAACTGGATCGAGGCCGAAGCCGCACTGAAGAACGCGTCGTTGGGGATTTCATCGCCAGGGTAACTGAGCGCTTCCTTATTGGCGATTCGCTTCGCTGACGATCTGAACATCGCCATTGGCCGCGCTGGTGGCAAACCCAAGCTCCTTCAGCGCCTGCAATGCGGCGTCCTGCTCGGCCTGTTTCTTGGAGGGCCCCCAGCAGGAGCCGAATCGCCTGGCCCCAATTTCCACAGCGACCTCAAAGCACTTGGCGTGATCGGGCCCTTTCTCATCCAGCACGATGTATTGCGGTGTCAAGCCCATGAGTTGCTGGGCCGTCTGCTGCAAGACCGACTTAAAGTTCGATTGGTGCCCGGAGCGAGCGGCTAATTCGATTCGCGGCTGCATGGTCCGAAGGATGAATCGGCGCGCGACCTCCAATCCCCCATCAAGGTAGAGGGCCCCAACCAGCGACTCGAACACCGCCGCCAGCACCGAACCCGGCAACGCCGCCCGTTTGCTCATCCCTTTGCCCAAGCGAAGAAGTTCGTCAAGTCCGAGCGCCGCCGCGATCTCAGCGCAGACTCGCCGGCTGACCACCGTCGATTTGATTTTGGTCATTTCGCCTTCGAGCAGCGCTCCGTACCGATCGTAAAGGTAGCTGCACACCACAAGGCCAAGGACGGCATCACCGAGGAATTCAAGCCGTTCGTTGCTCTGAAGCCGGCTGTCCACCAGCGAAGCGTGCGTGAGAGCCCGCTGAAGCAAGTCGTGATCGCCAAACCTGTGATCAAGAAGCTCTTCGATGCGCTGAATGTCGATGGAATCCATGCAGTCCCGCCAATAGAAATGAGCGCCTTGCAAACCAGATCGGTCAAAGCACTGAGCGGGCTTTGCAGACGCCTTTCGATCCCGGAACATCAGGAACCAGCGGCTGCAAAACTCGATCAGCGGGGCCAACACGGCCCCCATCCAGTCAATATAGCCCGCGCTCGGATGGGAAGGAAGCGTTGGCCAATCGAATTGCTGGCCCAGGGCCGCTGGCCCTGCTATTCTCATCGCCATGCATTACCCGCGAAAGGTCAGCAATATCAAGCGAGTCCGCAAGGTGGGCTTCCGTGCCCGAATGGCCACGACCAAAGGCCGCAAGATTATGAACAGCAAGCGACGAGTGGGTCGCAGCACGACTCTTTCTTGAATCCTTCGGCTGCACCGATCGCCAAATCCGCGCGGCGCCGCCGGCATCGCATTTCACCGGCTTTCAACTTTCGCGACGATTTCCGCAACGATCTCGGATGGCGATTTCAGGGCAACGTTGATACGAACCTGAGCGAGCTGGCGATACGTGGGTTCTCGCGCTGCAACCACGCTGGCGATCTCATTGATCAGGCCTTGCTCGGTGAGATTCGGGCGATCTCCGCCGTGCTCGCGCAACCGCCGCGCCAGTTCATCGATCGAGCACATCAGGTAAATCACCCGAGCCGTGCCCTGGCTTTGGGCAGATTCAATGGCGCACTTGGCCGCTGGAATCATCGGCGTCCCCCCGCCAAGTGCAATCACCTGATCTTCGCCCTTGAGCAGTTCAACGATCGCTGCGGCTTCCGCCCCTCTCCATCGAGGCTCGCCCTGGTTCTTCCATGCCGATTGCACCGACGGCTCGCCGAGATCGCGCAGCACGCGATCATCCAGATCGATGAAGACGCGCAACAATTTCGCCGCAAGCAAGCGACCAACGGTCGTCTTTCCACTGGCCCGAGCTCCGATCAAGAGCGTGTTCATGCGCCATCCATTCACTGCGAGAGTTCGCCGCCATGTTCCCTGCCAAGACGAGCTGCATCATCGCCCACCTTCTCAGAGTTGACCAACTTCATGCGATCGAACCACGCGCCAGCGCGAATCAGCGTGCATTTATCCACAGTTTGTCCACTCAGGGGTTGGCAAAGTCAATGCGGCACGTGAGAATGCCCCGGTGTCAAAGAGCACCTTGCCTCAAACCGGCGCGCCTCACGCTCCAAAGGAGCAATCAAGCTGGCGCCTGACTCTTTTTAGCATCGTGGAGGCGCGCCGCGCTCTGCCGTACGTGGCCCGAATCATCCAGGACGCCGCCGACGCGTTCAAACTGGTCAACGATTGTCGCTCGGCGCTGAAGGCTGACAACGATTCCAACCGTCGCATTATGATCGGGCAACGTCGCGATGCGGCCTTGAGGCGCCTGAACGCCGCAATCGATGAGTGCAACAATGTCGGCGTTGACTTGTTGGATATCGCCGAGGGAATCGTCCGGTTCAATGCCCACATCGAAGGTCAGCCGGCAACCCTGATGTGGCGGTTGGGCGAGCCGATCACCAGCGCCTGGTCTGAGGCGGCGACACGTAAGCGTACGAAATGATGATCATGCGGGCGCGTGGTGGCATGCGCGCCGCATTCGGCTATGCCGCCGCGCGGAGACCTTGCGCAACATAATCGTGCAACCGCCACCAATCTTCGGCTGAGTGAAAGTCACTGAACCGCAAGGCCATCCGGCGGGGCCCGGGGTCATCGTGTGGGTCGTTGATCCACACCACATCGGCCGCGACGCGTATCTCGTCGTGAACGCCGGGCAACGCCAAGCGCACGCGCGCCGAAGTGCCGGTTTCAAGCGCCTGATCCAATTCAATGCGCACGCCGCCTTCGCAGATGTCGTAGGCGTGGCCGCTCAGCTCATCGTCCGGACTTGACTGGGGCGCGACCGCTACGCTCGTATACATCGGGCGAAGCTTGATTCG
>JAKEEP010000170.1 GCA_022616475.1 Phycisphaerales bacterium
CTCACGCCGACGACCCGCGGCAGCCCGAATAGAAGGCTGGAGCAACTTCGATCCTGTGCCGCTTGACAAGCCCGACTTCATAGAAGGACCACCGCGCGCCCGTTCCGGGGGGCGCCCAGGTCAAAACAGGAGTCAGTTCGCGAAATCGTAAATCCAGCCTGCCCGCCTCTGGCGGGTAAATCAACCCCGCGCCCACTCCGCGCTCCCACCATCCCATTTTGCCTTTGCCCATTTGCCCATTTGGACTTTCCCCTGTGCTCCCCCTCCCGCGAACCAAAACCGACGTTCCCGCGCGAAAACTAATCCCCTTCTGGCAAACGCGCGCGCAAAAACTAATCCCCTTCTGGAGAACCTGCGCCCAAACGAACCCCCCCTCACCACCCTTCGTCGCTTCATCCCTTCGTCGCTTCCGGGGCGTCTCCCTCACGCCTTCGGCCCCTCTCACCCTCCCATGTACAATGACCCCAATGAGCGCTGCGCCTTAGCGCCGCCTTCGCCACCAACCGCCAAACGCCAATGAATTCCCGACCTGGTTTCATCCCAGTCTCGCTCCTGCTCTCCTGGGCATCCTGCGTCAACTCATCCTTCGCCGATGGCTGTGATGCGCTTCCGATCTTCTCCGATCCGCAGTTCAACGGCGCTGAATACCGCGTCGACGACCTGGTCATGCCGACCACCTACGACGTGTACTACCCGCAGATTGCCGCAAACAACGCTGGGCAGGTCGTCCACATCTGGCTCGAAGCCATCTTCGCCGATCCCGCCAGCCACCGAATTCACTGCAAGACCTCCTTTGACCACGGACAAACCATCACCGCCGCGCCTGCACGCGTTGATTCAACCCCGGCGCCCTTCGGCTTTGTCGATCCGCGCATCGCCATGGATGACAAGGGAAACGTCTACGCGGTCTGGAAGCGCAACCTCACCTTCACCTCGCAAACCGAGCTTTGGTTCAGCCGATCAACCAATGCCGGGCTGAACTGGGAGCCCGATGTCCGCATCGATCACGCCACCGTGCCCATTGGCATCGTCTCGCCGCCGCAGATCGCCGCCGATCAATTGGGAAACGTCTACGTGGTCTGGTCCGACACTCGCCTGAGCAACAAGTGGCGCGTTTTTCTCCAGCGCTCTTCGGACTTTGGCGCCACCTGGCTGGCCGATGACATCCGCGTCGACCACAACCAGACCGCCAGCAACCGCTCCGAGAACCCGCAGCTTGCCATCGGTGCTTCCGGGGGCGGTGCTTCCGGGGACGGGGGCGGGGGCGGGGGCGGCCACGTTTACATTGCCTGGGAAGACAATCGCCAGTCTGCCAACAGCATCTACTTCAACAGTTCATCCGATCACGGCGCGACTTTTCAGCCTGCCGACATTCACGTCGATTCGCTGCCAGCAGGCTCGGCGTATCTGGTTCAATCGCCCACCATCGCAGCCAGCCAAAGCGGCGATGTCTACATCGCCTGGAGCGACCTGCGCAACGGCAACTACCAGGCGTGGTTCAACCGCTCCAATGATTACGGAACGACGTTCGCCGTCGATCAGCGCATCGACCACGGCTCGCCGGGCATCCACACCCATCCCGTTCGCCTCGCCGCCGACAACCACGATCACGTCTACGGCATCTGGATGCGCGCCGCCCCAGGTCCGCAGGTCAACGTCTCCAAGCTCTATCTCAATTCGTCCAACGATGGAGGCAACACATGGGGCGCCAGCGACACGCGCATCGACAACGCCGATGCCACCACTCACTCGCACTACGCCGGCATCCGCGCCGATGATAACGGACGAGTCTTCCTGGCCTGGGTGCAAGAGGTGTTTTGCTCTCCTTCGTGTGTCAACGCCCAGGACGTCTGGTGTGCCACCTCAACGGATTTCGCGGCAACCTTCGCCGCCCCCCATCGCCTGGACGGCGCGCCTGCCGACACCAACCAATCCATTCCCGAGCTGGCACTGGGGAACTGCGCAATCGCTTTCGCCTCCTGGCGCGACAACCGTCATCACGCAGTCGTCGGCGATCCGTTGATCAATCTCTACACCCGCAGCTTTGCCGCCGAGGCTCCCTCGCCCGCCGACATCAATCGCGATGGCTCGGTCAACATCTTTGATCTGCTAGCGATCATCAGCGCCTGGGGCGCCTGCCCCAATTGCCTCCTGATCGACTGTGATGCCGATGTCAATGACGATTGCCTCGTGGATGTTCTTGATTTGCTTGCGGTCATTCAGAACTGGGGCTGATTGGCTCGACACCTCCGCGCGCAGAGCGCCCCTGGCTTGAGAACCGGGGGCGCTGGTGCAGAGGAGAGGAGGAGAGGATTGTCGTTTATCGATCCCTGAGTCGGTTTCATGCGCCCCAGTTGCTGATCACCATGAAGAGGTCCAAGCCGTCGACCCTGTTGTCGCCCTGGGCGGGGAAGATGTCCGCACGGGGCCGGTACGCGTAGTCGCCCCATGCCTCGATCACGAGCCAGACGTCGTCGATGTTGACCATGCCATCGCCGTTGATGTCGCCCTGGCGAGGCGCAGGCACCCCAGCGTCGGAGTCATCGGTAGGACCGGCCGCAGGCTGTGAGTCGGTTGCGAAACTCAACGAGTTGATGAGGGCTGAAACGGTCAGGGCTGCCAGGATGTTCTTGTGAGTGTTCATGGGCTGTCCTTTCTGAGGTTGCTTTCTGTGGTTGGGGGTTGCTTGCACACCACAAGAAAGACCACTCCAGCGCAAATCGGCGCGCACGCATTTTCCTTTGCATTGATTCCGGCCCTCTCTTTGCATTGATTCCGGCCTCACGGGACCACCCGGTCGCTATGCCCCGCTCTTGCCCTCGGCTTCGGCAACCGGCTCCTCGATCAATGGCTCCACCTGGCTCATGCGCCATTGAATCCAGAGCATCATCAGCGCGCCGCAGACCGCCACACATCCGCTCATCCATTGCCCCGCGCTCAACTTCTCACCGAACAGCGCCATGGAAACCATCGCAACGATGAACGGTTGAAGCTGAAGCACCCCCGCCGTCACCGCGACACCCAATCGCGCAATGCTGATGTAGTAGAAAACGTGCCCGACGGCAATGCCGATGACCGCCGAGAGCAACAAATACGAGATCTGCTTTCCGGGCAGGCTCAACACCGTCAGCCCCGCTTCGTTGCCAAAACAAATCATCAGAACGACCATCGCCAAAGCTGTGTATTGGCAGATTGCGGCAAACGCGATCACCGGATTGATCCCTTCCATGTACTTGCGCACCGCGAGCCCGTAGCAAGCAAAAATCAACCCACTGCTGATCGCCAGGGTCAGGCCTTGCGATCGCGCTCCCTCTGCCGCGCGTATGCCCGTGCTGTGATCGGCCCCGCTCATGACAACCACACCGGTCATTCCGATGAGTAGCACAGTCGCTCCCGCCAAATAACCAGGCGTGCGAATGACGACCCGCTCGCGCGGAAAGAGCGCCCACGCGCCGATGGCCACGAAAATGAGCTGGCTGCGCAGCCCGAAGGTCAGCAAACCAGGCTCAATTCGATAATGCGCCCAGGTGAAGCACACTTGACCCGTTGCGTTCACGATGCTGGGAACGAGCGCGGCCTTCCATAATCCCTTGGGCAATTGCCTTCGCGCCGCAGCAATGACCAGCACCGGCGCCCACACCAGCGCGCTGAAGCCGTATCGCCATCCGTTGCTTGTCCACAGATCAATCAGGTCGGCGAAATGGCGAAGGAACAGCGGAACACTCGACCAGCCCACCAGCGTCAAGACGACAGTCAGGATGCCGATCGCTGCCGACGAACTCGGCTTCGTTTTCTCCATGGCGCGAATGACGATACGGCAAATCGTGATCGCATGCCCAAGGCCCGCCCGTTGGAGGACCGCCGGCCATGCTTGCAGGCGACGATGGCATTGCAACTCCGAACGACCGGCTTGGTAAGAAGTTTGTCGTCCCATTGGAATCACAACCGATGCCTACACGCCGCGACTTCCTTCACACTTCACTCGCAACCGGCGCGGCTGCGGCGCTTGGCGGCGCGCTTTCGGCCGCCGGCCCTTGGCAGTCTCAACTATCCAAACCCGCCGCGTCGCCGGAGCGCTGCGCCGCGCCGAAGCGCATCCTCATCCTCGGCGGCACAAGCTTCCTCGGCCCGGCCATCGTTGAAGCCGCCAAAGCCCGCGGCCATTCCCTCACGCTCTTCAACCGAGGCAAGACCGAAAAGCGCATTGGTATCATCGAGGGCGTCGAAAAGCTCTACGGCAATCGCGATCCCAAACTCCCTGCCGATGAAACCCAGAACGAAGCAGGCGAATACACAAATCCCACGCCAAGGGGCCTCGAATCGCTCCAAGCCAAGACCTGGGACGCCGTCGTCGACACCTCGGGCTACTACCCGCGCATCGTCAAAGCTTCCGCGGAGTTGCTTGCGCCCAACGTCAAGCAGTACATCTTCATCTCCAGCATTTCGGTCTATGCCGATAGCTCCAAGCCCCATCAGGATGAAGATGCCTCGCTCGAAACCCTCGATGACCCGACCGTCGAAACCATGGGCGAGGGGTTTAAAAATTACGGTGGCCTAAAGGCGCTGTGCGAGCAGGCAGCTGAAGCCGCGCTACCCGGACGAGTCGCCAATGTCCGGCCGGGATTGATTGTCGGCCCAGGCGATCCAACCGACCGCTTCAACTATTGGCCCATCCGCATCCAAAGGGGTGGAGATGTCCTTGCTCCCGGCTCACCTGATGATCCGGTTCAACTCGTTGATGTGCGCGATCTGGCCGAGTGGCTTGTCGTCCTGATCGAGAACAACACCACGGGCGTTTTCAATGCGATCAATCCCGCCCCGGGAAAGCTCACGATTGGCGAGACCCTGGAAAGCTGCAAGAAGGCCGCGGCGTACTACGAAGGCACGCACCACCGCCGGCCGCGCGAGGCGAATCTCGTCTGGGTGCCCGCCGACTTCCTCGAGCAACATAAAGTCACCCCGTGGGGCGACATGCCGCTGTGGCTGCCTCCCACCGGCGAGTCGGCCGGCTCGCACCTGCGATCAAACACCAAAGCCGTTGCCGCGGGATTGAAGTTCCGACCGGTTCAGGAAACCGCCGCCGGCATCCTCGAATGGTGGCCGCGAGAAATCGAACGTCGCAAGCGCATCACTGCTCAACTCAAAGAAGAGGCCAAGAAGGCGGGCAAGCCGGAGCCGCAAGTGAGGGATCCTGAACAGATCAAGGAAGGCATCAGCCCTGAGCGCGAAGTCAAGGTCCTGGAAGCCTGGCGCGCTACACAGAATCCTTGATCGGATGTTCACGCGAAGATGACCGACGAACGACCTCTTCGTCCGGCTGTGCGCCTTTGCGTGAAATCACCTCGCACCCTCCGGTCGCTACCATTCTCCGCATGCAGATCATCGCTCACGGCATCGATGCGGTTGAAATCTCGCGCATTGAATCGATGCTCAACCAGCACGGCCAGCGATTCATCGATCGGTGTTTCACCCGCGCCGAGCAGTCGTACGCCGAGTGTGGGCCGGCCGAGAGCAAGCGGCAGGCCGAGCGCTATGCGGCCCGGTTTGCGGTTAAGGAGGCGGTGTTGAAGGCCCTTGGAACTGGTTGGCGGGATGGAATTGCCTGGACAGACATTGAAGTGATTCGCGAGCCCTCAGGGAGACCGGCGGTGCGGCTTCACAACCGCTGCGCAGAGCTTGCAGGGCAGTTGCGGATCGGCCAATGGCATCTGTCGCTGACCCACACGCAGACGCTTGCGATCGCGAGCGTGATTGGCTGCGGCTAGGCTGCCGCTGCTGGAATACGATTAGACGATTGGTCGCCCGTTCGGTGAACTTTTCGGGGTCGTGGTCATGAACTCTGCTGCGCACGATGATTCGGTCAGCCGATTGATGGTGCAACTGTTGACCTGGGTAGGCGAGCAGCCGCGGGTGTATCGCGAGGCGATTGAGGCGTGGCGAAGCTCGTGCCCGCGTCATCCGGTGTGGGACGACGCGCTGATCAGCGGATTTATCCAATTTGATCGCGGCGCATCGGCGCGCGAGACACGAGTCATCCTGACGAGCAGGGGGCGCGAGTTTTTGGAGGCCGCTCGCAGCGCGTCGTAAGAGGGAGACCCCTTACCAACCAGTTGGAGGCCGCTTTCGGCGCTGCGTCAGGTCTCGCGCTCGATGACCACCTTCGGCTCGAACGTGATCTTTTTGATGGGCTTGGGCTTGCCGGCGCGCGTTCCGCACTTCTTGCACGTGTTCCGGCGCGTGTCGGCCCAGAAATCTTCCATGGCCTGCTTGAAGTGATCAACGATGTCCTTGCAGTCGAACTCGAGGTCTTCAACCAGGCTGCCGCACTTCTCGCAGTAGAACTGCAGGTGCTCGGTCTCGCCTGCGGGCCGGCGGCGCTCGACCACCATTCCCAGGGTGTTGGGGGGTCGCGTGGGCGAATGGGGCACGCCACCGGGAACGAAAAAGGTCTGGCCCTCGCGCACCGCCACATCCTTCATCTTCCCATTTTCAATGATGCGAACGACGATGTCGCCCTTGAGCTGGTAGAAGAACTCTTCGGAATTGGTGACGTGGAAATCGTTCCGTGCGTTGGGCCCGGCGATCACCATCACGAAGAAGTCCTCGCCGTCGTAGACGTAGGCGTTGCTGACAGGCGGCTTAAGCCGATGCCGGTTCTGCTCGACCCATTTCATCAGGTCGATGGGGGGCAGAACGGTTGCTCGAGCGGCGGGTGCGATGGCCATGGGGTTGCAACTCCGTGAAATCTGGATGTGGGATGGTAGCATTCGGAGCAAGACCGCTGCTGACCAGCCCGCTCCAGACTACCGAAAACCCCAAACTATCGCGCTGTTTCCCGAAAGGTCGGAAGGTCGCAGGCACATCCCTCCCAATTTCACTCGCGCGCTACCTCAAGGTCCGCTCTGCACCACGCAAGAAACTCGCAAAAAGGACACGAAAGGCGCTTGCAATTCGCGTTCGTGTGGTATGTTGATAGCACCGCGTGAGCGCTTCGCCAACGCTCACGCGCGGGCGGCGGAAACGTCTTACCCCGCAGAGTCCGAACGGTCGAAGAGAGGGCGATCAGTCAAATAGGTGATGCGAAGCTGCGCTCAGCCCGACGGCGAGCGCGAGTTTTTGGTGGATCGGGTGTGCCGGTCCGATGGTTGCGTGCTCTGACGATCATGCCGTCGGCGCGCAGGGAAGATTTGAACGACTGCCCAAACAGGGGCGAGAAGGATTGTTCGAAACTGGAGAAATGAGAATGAAGACGAAGAAGATTTTTAGGGCGGCGGCCGCCTTTGGTGCGTTTGCCCTGTCGCAGCAGGCGTTGGCTGTGATCAACATCAGCAATACAGTGAGCGGCGGCGCGGCAAACTTCATCAGCACGGCTGTTGCGACCACCACCAACACCAACCTGAGCGACGCCAATTTCCACGCCGGCGCGCCGCAGGTTGACCACGTCTGGGACTATGCGTGGTTCTGGCGTCTTGCCGGCGATACGCGCGAGTTCCAATTCAGCACCGTGGGCGCCGTTGATTCGAGCGTCGGCAACTCAGGTACGCGCACCTATGCGACGGGCCCATTTGCAGGCGCGCCGTTCAGCGCTGTGTTCAGTTATCTGCTGACCGACGGCCCCGTCGTCGGACAGGCTCTTTTGAACACGACCCTCACGATCACCAACACCAGCGCCAACGCGATTACGATTTCGCTGTTCAATTATCTTGATGCCGACGTTGCAGGCGCTGCAAACGATACGGGGGTGCTGGCAGGAGACACGGCCACCATCACCGACGCCGGCGGAACCTTCATGCAATACCAAGGCATTGGCGCAACGGGCGCACAGGGCGGAGTCTTTGGCGGCACGCCGGGCAGCCTGCTGTTGAACGCCGCCGTCGACAATCTCACCGGAGGTTATCCCCAGAACAACGTCGATTTCTGTGGGGCCTTCCAGTGGGATTTGGTCATCGGAGCGGGACAAAGCGCAACGATCTTTAACAACGTCAGCATCAACCAGGCCGTTCCAGCGCCCGGCGCTTTGGCGCTTCTGGGCCTGGCAGGCTTGGTCGGCCGCAGCCGTCGCCGTCGAGTCTGATCTCGATTCGTCGTTTTCAGTTGGACATTTCGCGAACCCCTCGATCACTGATCGAGGGGTTTCGCTTTTTGGCTCGATGCGTGCGCGGGTTTTTTGCGCTGCTATACTCGCGCCGCTGATGGATGAACCCACGCGCCCTCGTGTGTATCGATGATCTCTAATCGAAACCGACGCCTCCTGCCTCTGGTTGCCGCGATCACCGTCGCCGTAACCATCATCGCGTTTTGGCCGGTCGTCAATAACGGATTTGTCCATCACGACGACGGGGTCTACTTGATTTTGAACCCCGTTGTTGCCAAGGGACTGACTGTCGAGGGCGTTCACTGGGCCTTTACCACCAACCACGCCGGCTACTGGCATCCGGTCACCTGGCTCTCGCACATGCTCGATGTGCAGATATTTGTGCAGATATTCAAGCTCGATCCTGAGACTAGCGCCGGCGGTCACCATGCCATGAGCCTGGCGATCCACGCCGCCAACGCCGTGCTGCTCCTTCTCCTATTGAACCGGATGACCGGCTCATCGTGGCGCAGCGCGGCGGTGGCGATGCTGTTTGCACTGCACCCGCTGCGAGTCGAATCGGTCGCATGGGCATCGGAACGGAAGGATCTGTTGAGCGCGTTGTTCGGCCTCGGTGCGATGCTGGCCTACGTGCGATATGCGCGGTCGCCGGGGATTGGCCGGTATGTCCTGGTGGCGGTTCTATTTGCGTTGAGCTTGATGGCCAAGCCGATGCTCGTAACGCTGCCGCTGGTTCTGCTGCTGCTGGACTTCTGGCCACTGCGCCGTTTCGATTGGCCAACGGGGGCCGGGCATATCCATTCAGCCGTGGTACATGATTCGCGACCGACCCAATTTCATCGAGAGCGATCTGCCGGGCTCTGCCTGGAAAAGGCGCCTTTGCTGGCTCTTTCGGCCCTGTTCAGCGTGATCACCGTGTTCGCGCAGCGTCACGCTGGCGCGATGGATTTCGTTCAAGAATCGCTTCCAGGCCGAATTGCCAACGCGCTGATTTCGTACGTGCGATACCTTGGCAAAACCTTCTGGCCCGACGATCTCGCGGCGTTCTATCCGTATCCCGAGAATTGGGCGGCATGGAAGGTTGCCGGCAGCGCCATGATTCTGCTGACCATCACTGGCGCCTCGATCGTGCTGGGGCGGCGGCATCGCTATTTGATCACTGGTTGGTTTTGGTTCATAGGCACGCTTGTGCCAGTGATCGGCATCGTGCAAGTGGGTTTGCAATCAATGGCCGATCGCTTCACGTATTTTCCGCACATTGGCCTATTCATCATGCTGGTGTGGGGAACTGAGGCACTCGTGCAGCGGGCGCGATTGCCCGCGGCTGGTCGATGCGGTGTCGCGGGGGTCGCCCTCATCGTGGTGATTGCCTTGTCGGTCGTGACGCACGGGCAAACAAAGCATTGGCGCAGCTCTCAAACCCTGTACGAGCACACGATCCAATCGACCACTGGCAATTACGTCATGCTCGATTCGCTCGCGCGGGTGTATGCGAGCCAGGGACGCGATGCCGAAGCGCTCGAGTTGTGGAAGGAGGCGGCAAGCCTCCGGCCAACCTTTGCGTCATACCAGACAGAACTCGGCGAAGCGATGCTCAAGGTTGGAGACTTGCGAGGCGCGATGGAAGCGTACGAAAAGGCTCTCGTCCTTCAACCGGATGCCATCGACGCCCTGAATAACCTGGCATGGCTTCTGGCGACTTACCCGGAAGCAGCCGCTCGAGACGGCCGGCGGGCGGTCAAGCTGGCCCAACGAGCGTGCGATCTGACCGGCAACACGCATGCAGGCAATCTCGACACGCTTGCCGCCGCCTATGCCGAAGCCGGCAACTTCGCCAAGGCAATCGAGACCGCTCGCCAGGCCCACAAACTCGCCATCGATGGAAATCAGCCCGAGCTCGCGTCGATCATCGATGGGCACATTCGTCAGTTTGAGGCGTCGCGCCCCATCCGCATCATTCGTTGAAATTGTCGTCTGCATCACGGCGAGGACCGCGGCTTGAAGTGCCTCTGGGCTTGCCCGACTCCTCCCCTCATTCTCATGTATCGTGCGACTCAACTGAACATGACAGCGGCTCAGTCATCCATTTCGTCGGCGCAAGACCGCTTGCACAGGCCATTGTTGGCGCTGGCGCTCTTGGCGCCCGCGCCGAGCATCGGAACCTACTTTGCGATGTCTTTCGAGGCCACACGCGGGACAACCCTGGGGCAGATCATCTACGCGGCAAGCAAGGTCTGGATCCTTGCCTTTCCATTGGTCTGGTACATCTTGGTCGAGCGCGGGCGGCCGAGCCTGTCTCCGGCCAGGAAAGGGGGGTTGGCTATCGGCGCGGCCCTCGGTCTTGGCATTTCCGTTGCCATTGCTGCAGCCTATTGGCTCGCCGCCCGTCCATGGATTGACCCAGAACAGATGCGCGACGCCGCCACGCGCAACGGCCTCAACTCCCCGCAGAAGTACCTCGCGCTGGCGGCCTATCTCGTCCTGATCAATTCGCTGTTGGAGGAATACGTCTGGCGATGGTTCGTTTACCGCCAATGCGAACGGTTACTCAGCGGTGCGCTGGCGGTCGCAGCCTCGGCGTTCCTCTTCACCGTCCATCACGCCATCGCACTGCAATCACAAATGAACTGGAGCGTGACGCTGCTCGCATGCCTGGGCATCTTCATCGGCGGATGCGCCTGGTCGTGGTGTTACCAGCGATATCGCTCGATCTGGCCCGGCTACATCAGCCACGCCATCGTTGACATTGCCGTGCTCGCGATCGGCTATCACATCATCTTTGGAGCGTGACGGCGGCAAGAAGTCAAGCCGATCTCACGGCCCGTCATCGTCGGTCGCAATCACGGCCTGTTTCTTGCTCGAAGCAGAACTCTTCCTTTCTGGTTTCTTTTCCGGCTCCGGCCGGTGATACGGAACTTTGACGTAACCGACCAGCTGAGCGCCGTCGGTGATCTCAAGCGCCCGGCTGAAGAGACTCTTGCCCTTCCACGAACCCTTGGGCCCCAGACTCAAGCTGCCGTCGGTTTCGATCACGCCCTCCAACGCTCCTTCGCATTCGATGCCATCGCCCGATCGAATGATCTTTGCCACCACCCTTCCATTCTTGGCGATTGTGATCTTGCCGCAGGTCTGAAGGTCGTTCACCGGCAAATACGTCTTGACCAAGATGTCCTCGACCTTGAGGGCCTTGTTGCATCCCGGACAAGGCACGCTCATCGTGCGCTGAGACACTTCAAAGGTGTGCCCGCAAAGGTAGCAGCGAATTTCGCGCCGGGTCGGCGCTTTGGACTTGGCCATGGCGATCGTCAACAGTCGGAGGTCGAATGAACGGATCTGAAGTCAGAGCCCAGGTCAGAGACGAGCAACTACGGATTCCAGCCGCGGAACGCAGATTCCGCCCCACCACATCTGCGCTCTGACTTGCTTCCGCTGATCTCTGACCTTGACCCGTTACTTCTTCACTGCGACTGTCTGTTGTGCCTGAGCCGATGGCTTGACCTCGGTTGAGACCGAACCCTTGCTGCTGACGCCGATTCGGCAATGCCCATCGATCGAAGCACCGTCGGCCATCGACATCCGGATCGCACTGATGTCGCCCACGATCGAGCCCTTGGTCTTGAGTTCAACGCGGTCCGCAGCCTCAACGTTGCCGTCAACCTGGCCCTCAACCGTGACTTCCTTGGCCTTCACCGAGGCCTTGAGCCGGCAGCCGTCGCCGACGTTGATCCGGCCCTTGCCGTTGATCGATCCTTCGAACTTGCCCAGGATCTTGGCACCGCCGTCGACCGACATTTCACCCTTGAAATTCGCGTCGGCGCCAAGGATCGTTGAATACTCTTGCGTCAATTCAGCCATTGCTTGCATCTCCTACCCAAGGGGTCTGAAGGGTTCACGAAACCAACTTGACCAGGCAATTCTTGCCCAAGCCAATGGGCGGTCGGGCACAAACTGCGTACACCGACCTATGCCGGCCATCCTGCCAGGCGTTATCGACCCACGCTCGCGCCAAACTTGCAATATTTGCGCAACTTGCGCTCGACGCGCCGGTTGCTCCGCCGTAGCGAGTACCTCGGGTGCTCCGCCCGCCTATTAGGAAAACTGCCCCCGATGCAAGCAACAAGGACCCGCCATAGTCTCCAAGGGAGGTCTCGCACGCGAGTGGCCCATCAATGGTCAGACAATTCGTCAGGAATCACGCTCTTCCCACGATCAAGGCCACCTTGAAGGATTTCAGCGACGATCGGGCCATGCGCCTGGCGGCAGCGCTGGCGTTCTACACGATCTTCTCATTGGCTCCGGTTCTGCTTGTCTTGATTTCGCTCGCAAGCCTCATCTGGGATCGCCAAGCCGTCAGCGGCGCCATCATCGACGAGATCTCCGCGTCAATGGGCAAGGACGCCCAAGCGCAGCTCGAAGTCATCATCAGGAACGCCGGAAACAGCCCGGACCGAGGGTTCTCGACGACGGTAAGCATCGCGATGCTCATGTTCGGCGCGACCGTCGTCTTTGCTCAACTAAAGGATGCTCTCAACACCGCCTTCAAAGTTCGGCCCAGACCAGCCAAGGGGTTCCGCACGGTCCTGATGCAAGTTCGCGATCGTGTGCTCTCGTTTTGTGTTGTCTTGGTCATTGGCATCTTGCTGTCGGCCACGCTTGCGGCCTCAGCCGCCATCGCCACGTTTGGGACGTGGATGCCAGAAACGCTTCCATTATCTGCGACGGTCGCTTGGGTCATGAATCTCATCGTGGGCGCTGGCATGGCGACCGTTTTCTTTGCGCTGATCTTCAAGTACTTCCCGGATGTGAGAATCGCCTGGCGCGACGTTTGGATCGGCGCGGCAGTCACGGCCGTCTTGTTCTCGATCGGCGAGCATGCTCTGGGCTATTACCTTGCCACAAGCGCGATTCGATCGATTTATGGCGCCGCCGGCTCGCTCATTGCGATTCTTCTGTGGGTCTATTACTCCGCGATCATCTTTCTCCTGGGCGCAGAGTTCACACAGGTGTATGCCCGACGGTGCGGACGCTGCATTCAGCCGTCGCCGAGCGCGGATTTCGCGGCGCCTGTTCAGCGCACCGACGGACGTTTGCCAGAATTCGCCGCCAATCGTCACGACGACAGGCGACCACGACCCCCTTCCCCGACTCTCGGCGATTTTTTTTGGAGTTGGGCCGCTCTGGTCGCCACACATCCACGGCGCTCGCGAAAATCAGTCGGGCGATCTCACCAACCCGAAACGCCACGTCAAGTCCATCCTCCCTAGCGCGATGGTGTAGGCTCCGGGAGCATCTGGCCGGCATGTGACACAACAACGCCTGTTGGTGGTCGATCCGGCATCTTGTCAGCAGCCTTCAGCGATTGATCTTGTTCGAGCGCCCTGCCAGGCTCAACGGCGTCTTGCAATTGCATCACGAGCGAGGCGAAACTCAGAGCCAGGTCGAGTATGAAGATTGTCTGCCGAACCATAGCAGGTCTCCCAGAGTGCGATTCATTTGTCTGTGCCGATCGTAGGTGAGCGCGGCGAGCACCTGAGCGCAACAGTTCTTGAATAGGGCAACCTGCCTACGGTGCTCGGCGAAGGAGCGCGTCGCCAGGTTCGATCTGGCGCCCATCACGCCCGATAAGAACTATTGCGTGGAAATTCCACATCGCTCTGAATCGGCGGTGGACTTATGCCGATTCGTCGCTCTGCTCGGTAGTTATCGACCGGCGGGCGAGTCTCGCGTCGCCCATAGATAGAAATGATGAGCCTTGGGTCGCGGGGCTCCCGTAGTGGGTGCTCGACCCGTCTGGCGTCATGCAGACCAGTTCCAGGAGATCAACAGTCATGCCAAGCAAGTTCAACTCACCCTATGCCTCACCGTTCAAGACCGCCGTCAAGAGCGGCACGCCGTGCAGCACCGTCGTGAACAATATTTGCAAGCGCACCGGCAAGCCCGTCAGCACGGTCGTCAAGTCGCTCGTGAAGGCCGGCATCTGCTTCTCGCAGAAGTTCAACGGCACGCTGGTGTATTGGCCGGCGTTCCCGGTTCGCGGAACGTCAAACACGATCAACACCTCACAGACAACGCTCTGGCAAGCCTTCATCGACTGGTGCATTCTCAATCGCTGGTGCACGCCGTCGCAGCTGAAGCGCAACGCGACCAATCAGAAGGCGTTCATGAGCTTCTGCAAGAGTTTCTTCGGGCGGCAGTTCGTGGGCACCGTTCAGCGCACCAAGAGCACGAGCAAGAGCAAGAGGAAGCCCAAGGCCAAGCGGCGCAGCCTGTACAGCCGCTCGCGCAAGTCCTGGTCGAGCCCGAAGACCAAGTGGACCGCACGGCACACCAAGAAGCGCCGCACCTCCAAGCGCGTTCGCAAGACCGCCTCATGGCGCCGCGCCAGCGCGAGCCGGAGCTATCGGTTCCCAAGCTATAAGAGCCGCACGTCGTTCCGTCGGTACGCACGCGCCGCGTAGGCGATTCGAAGAGACATCTCGGCGACCACCGCAGCGCCGGCATTTGCCGGCGCTGCGTTTCATTTTGAAGCGCTCGCAGCTTCTTTCACGCGCTTGGGAGAGCTGGCATCCATCAATTCTTGTAGTTCCTTTTCCAACTGGCTTTGACGCTCTGGTTGATTCAACAAAGCCGGCCGGTACAGATCGATCGTCGAGCGGAGCAAGAGGAAGTGAATCGGCGTGCCCTTGCGGTGCAGACCAATCGTTTCAGACGCCGCGCTAAGTTCGGCCTCTAATCGTCGCAATTCAGTCGCATCAGCCGCGGCTGCGCCAGAGGAATAACGATTTACTTCCGCACACGTCAACATGGCGCGCACCGCACCCAACCATTCATCGTCGGGAGCAAGAATTCGCGCCAACTTCTCATAGTTCGACTTAAGCAGGGGTTGAGCTTCCGCGTAGTCCTTGTCGCAAACCAGCCAGAATCCAAGCGCAGTCTCCCAATCCAGCGTTTCCTTGTCGTTGTGACGCCCTCGCTCATGCGCCGCTTGCATGAGCTGTCGAGTCCGATTGATGCGCGCCTTCCACAAGTGAGCCTCTGCATCCGGAATCCCCAATACGGTCGGCCCGAAGACGTACTCAAGCACCCATATCGTTGGGAGCATTTCAGTGTTGATCCGATAGTCGGAGGACTTCAGGCTCACAAGCGCGCTGGCGACCTTCAGAGCAAATGCGTCCTGCTGCTTTTTCTGATCAGCCTTTGCCTTATTCACCGCTGCAACGACGCTCAACCCCAATCCAACGAAGAACAACAGAACGATAGCGGCCAACGACCCTGCCAGCGCCGGCTTGCGACTCGACCACAAACTGATCTTCCGAAACACGCCCGGTTTGGTCCAAGGTATCGGTTCACGTTTCAGCCACCGGTCCAGATCCTCAGCCAGGGCCGCCGCCGAGCTATGTCGATCCTGAGCCTTCGCGGCCAACGCGCGTTGACAGACCGCATCCAGATCGCGATCCACGTTCTTGAGCTTGGCGCGAAGCGATGGCGCTTTCGTCCTGCCCATCGTTTGATCGTGCGTGGAAGCGATCTCTTCGAGGGTTGAGCCGTTCGGCAGACAGCCGGTCATGAGGTAATACAGGATTCCACCAATGGCATAGACATCCGCCATCGCCGACAGCGACGCGTCCTCTCCCCGATACTGCTCGGGCGCGATGAACGCGAGATTTCCCACCGGGCCCGATCCGGTTTGCAGCCCGCGCCCCAGCCTGCGACTCTCAACATCGTCCAACCGAACGGCGATCCCAAAATCGGCAATCTTCGGCTGCCCGTCCCCTGTTAGCATGATATTGCCCGGTTTCAGATCGCAATGAATCACTCCTGCCAGGTGCGCCGCATGCGCGCCCAATGCGATTCGTTTCACCAACCGCGCCGCGTCACCGGCCGGCATCGTCGCTTCACGCGCCTTCCGCTCACCAAGATCCCCGCCATCCACATACTCGTAGACGATGTAGTCCTCATCTTGCTCGGTAACGCCGCGATCGATCACCTGCACGACGTTGGGATGGCTGATGCGGCGCACTTTGGTCGCCTCTTCGATCATGCGCTGCCGCGCCCAGGGCGAGCGATTGGCTCGCACCAGGATCTTGATCGCCACCAGGGCGGTGTGTCCCTCTTCCGACAGTTGCCTGTCCAAAGCCAGATACACCTGCCCGAACGCCCCCTGTCCCAAGAGTGCTTGCAGCACGTATCGCGGTCGGCCATCCGGCATGATTGCACCAAAGTCGCAAGGCAACGGCTTGGATGGAGGCGGCGTGACCGAATCTCGCAGGCCGGTCGTTGACCAGACCGCGGCACTCAACGTCGCCGCTTCCCGGATCGGCGCCGCCAATTGCGGATACCGCTGAATCAGTTTCTCAACGGCGAGTGGCGCGGCACGAGATCCGCCGGCGATCGATCGCAACGCCACATCGATCGCCGCATCCAACGCATCGGTGCGCTCCACAAGGTTCGGCAGCGCTTCGATGTAGCGCGCCAGGTCAACCTCCAGGCCCTCAGCAAGCCGCATTCGGCCGTCCGCTTCAATCACTTCCGCCAGCGCTGAGTCATCCAGCGCCCTTGCTACCGTTGCGACGGCCCCAAAATCAACACCCATGCCCTCGCGCTCGTATAGCCTCCGGACTTCAGCCGGCAGCGACGCGGCGGGACCGTTGATCACGACGGGGCCGCGACGAGCCGTTCCCTGAGTTGAGACTTGATCCGTTCCCATCGTTTGTATACCGCGTCAGGTCCAATCGATACCACTTCGGAGATCGTCAGGTGTGTTTCACCGGCCAGCCAGAGCGAGAGAATCTGCCGATCCACGCCGTCGTCGAGCGCCCGCAGGCAGTTATCGATTTCCAGCTCCGCTCCCCCCATCGGTTGAGTCCCATCGACGATTCGAAGCCGTGAGGCAAGGGCCTGGGCAAATTGGCTGTCTTCGCGCTCGACCGCTTGCAGGCGCTTGAACACTCGCGCCTTGTCGATCAGCGCGCGGTCGGCCATCTTCCCCACCAGCGACCAAAGCTGCGCTTCGTTGCTCGCCTGAAGCCGACCCGACATCACGTAGAGGTCGAGCCGCCGGCCGAGCGTCGAGAGGATTTCCAGCGAATCGAAGAGGCGACGAATCGAGGGCCCGAGCTTGCCGCGAATGCGCCGCCGAATTCGCGAGCCGTAGCGCATCACGAATTCCGCCGCCGCGCCCCGATCGCCGCCCCGCATTCGAAGCAAGAGTTCGTTGATGGCAAGGCTGGTTGACAAGTCGCTCGAGGAGGTCTGAGGGTTTTGGAGAACCTCGGTCGGCGTGGAAGCGCTCGCGGGAGGCAAGACGTGGGTTGATTCGGTCGGCTCTGTCAAAGGGTCGTTACTTTTCTTAAAAAATGTCCATTTTCCTGTCAGATCACTCGCTCCGCGACCGCTTTCAAATGCAGAGTTCTAATTCGGCAGCACCGTGCTGCCGGCTTCAACCGTCCATTGCATGCCAGCGGGAGAACTATGCCATGCGCACGTACAACCAGCGTAACTCAGGGATCGGCCAGACGATAGGAAAAACGCGAAATTGCCCAAATTCACAGCCGTTTTTGCCCTTTGGCGCGGGGCGATGTCGCGTTTTCTTGCGCCTGATTGCCCTGCTCGCCCTCGTCTCGATGACGGTTGTGAAGGCATTCGAGCGTCAAACAACGCATGCCGCGGCCCAGGATGTGACGGTCTATCCAAACACATCGCCTGCATACACCGCTGATGTGATTGACGACATCATCGACATCATCAAGGACATCATCAACGGTGGTGGTGGCGGGTCCGGCTCTGGCACGACACCGTGATGGGTGATTCAGGAATTGACTGAAACCACGGGGGGGCAAATCTGTTGTCCCCCGTGGTTAATCTATCTTGGGCCGACCGCCAGATCGCCCCAACAAGAACAATTACAGACCGCCTAATGATCGGTACTGAGGCAGTGCCAATCTGATTGAATCAAGCCGGTCACCAGCTGTTTCATGATCCGGTGTTGTTGAAGCCTCCATGGCATCCATGGCTTCATTTGCCCAGTCGGTGCATTGTTCTGCGCATTGCTGAAGAGACGAAAAAGTCATACTTGTGCCTGGAATGCCGGCGTTTCGAGGAGTCAGGTCAGGAGGGTCTGTGCCTTGAATCGTCCCAATCCAGTCTTCCACCATATTCAGAACCCCTTGAGCCCAAACTCTCTGGGCTGATGGAATAGATCCGCTGTTGTCGGCGATGACTCTTTCCAAACCACTAAGACCTTTATCATCATGGTCACAGTTGACATCGTACCCCTCATCCTTGCACCATTGGCACCTGTTCGGATTTTGAGGACTGTCACAGTCGTCCCCCAGGATCACGCAAATGATGCAGATGAGGTCATCAATGACGTCCGGCTTGGGTGCCGGTGCGAAGTCCGTCGATCCGGAGACATCGGCTTGCGGCCCGGCCTCGCCGCGCTTGTCATTCGCAATGACGATCAGCGATACGAGTAAGAGGCATGAAACTGCTGCAACGATGGAGACAGCTCGTCTCCCACGATCACGACAAGCATGACGTAGCGTTTTCATCGATCTACTCCTTTTGAAAAGACTCAAAGAACGAGAATCATACTGCGCGTACATACTTCGCGCGCCTACGGCAGGTCTTCTTCGCCCAGCAATCGATAGTTCTTCTTCCGAAGAATCTGCCCCGCCAGCGTTTGATCATCCACCGAAAGCGCGATGGTTGGCGTGCCGTTGGGCCGGAGCATGAGCGGATACGCAAAACGGATATTCAACTCCGCCCCCAGCAGATGCAAGCACATGCTCGAGAGCGTGTGTCCTTCGCATAACTCCACGATCAGCAGGTCGAGTTCGGAGAACGATGCTCCATTCTTTCGGAGCAAAGCGCGGGCTGCGTCCGCGTTGTTTGGAATGACCCGCACCACTGCATAGTCGGACGACTCCAAGACACTGAACGCAACCAGGTGGACGTTCGGCGCCTCCTCGAACATCCGCACCAGCTCCAGCAGCTTCCCGACCTTGTTCTCCAGGAAGACGCTGAACTGCCGCACCGTCGGCGGGCCGTATCCTTGAGCGGTATGTTGCGGTGTGGCTTGCGTCATATCCCAACCCACTCTCTCGAACTCAATTCTCCCCACCACGCGTCGGTGCCGATCGGCCATGTTCGCTGAAGGCATGCTTCCATATGGAGGTCCGAGGACCGGTTGAAGTAGGTTAGCCGCCAACCTGCCGGGCTTGCAACAAAAACGATGGCGGTAACCAAGCCCCGAGAAAATTCCGCTGAAGCCTATCCAACGCCCGTCCCGGGT
This sequence comes from Phycisphaerales bacterium, assembly GCA_022616475.1. Classification (GTDB taxonomy): domain Bacteria; phylum Planctomycetota; class Phycisphaerae; order Phycisphaerales; family SM1A02; genus JAKEEP01. The sequence goes on from JAKEEP010000170.1 coordinate 19,389, forward strand.
TCCCAGCCGGGAAAGCCCGCGGCGCGGTTTCCGAGGGTGGCATCGATCAAGTGTTTATCGGGTGAGGAGCCCCTGCTCCGACAAAATCGATCCCGTCGCAGGCGGGCGTCAGCCCGGCTCGATGGGTTTCATCCAGGAAGGTCCGCACGGCTTTCCGCCCGGCAGGCCCGAAATCCAGCGTCCACTTGTTGACGTACATGCCGATGAACTCATCGGC
>JAKEEP010000171.1 GCA_022616475.1 Phycisphaerales bacterium
GCTGGCTCATGAGCTGGTGGGGCTTTGAATCCGGAACGCAAATTGCCTGGCACGCCGGCGCTCTGATTTCGCTGATCGGCATCGTCCTCTCGGTCACCGGGCCCATGCCGCTTCGACTCTTCGCACCGGCTTTGGGCGCGCTGCTGTTTCTGCTTCCGGTGCCAGGCGAGATTCGTCACCGCCTGGCGCTTCCGCTCCAGGAATTGGCCACCACGGTCACCTATTCGATGCTCCAGGTGATCGGCGTCGAAGCCGTCAAGAACGGCAACATCTTGGTGATCAACGGCGAGCAAGTTGCCGTCGGAGAGGCATGCAATGGCATGCGCATCGTCTTTGCCCTCACGTTGGTCGTGTACACCTTTGCCTTTGGCATGCCGCTGAAGCCTGGAACGCGGGTGACGCTGTTGGTGTTCAGCCCCGCCATCGCCGTGGCGTGCAACGTCTTGAGGTTGGTTCCCACCAGCCTCCTCTTCGGGTACGGCGATGTCGAGCTCGCCACAGCATTCCACGATTACGCCGGCTGGGGCATGCTGCCGCTGGCGATGCTCATGCTCTGGGCCCTCCTGCGCGCCATTCGCTGGCTCGAATTCCCCGTCACTCAACTGAGGCTCGCCAGCCAATGAGACTCAACCGAGCCATCTCGCATCGGCTCACCATGCTTTCGCCATGGCTCACCGTCGGCCTGCTGGCGGGCATGTCGGCGCTCCTCCCCAACCGCAGCGCGATCACCCCTGGTGCTCAGCATCAGAAGGCCCTGGTCGCCGCCGCCGTGAAAGCCGTTCCGCATTCCATCGGACGATGGGTCGGCCAGGATGTCGAGGTTCCGCGCGAAGCACAAACCCTGCTACGCCCAAACGCCATCCTCAGCCGCGCCTACTCCAGCCCCGGCGAATCCACCATGCGCCTGCTCATCGTCCATTGCAGCGATGCGCGCGACATGATCGGCCACTACCCGCCCATTTGCTATCCCAGCGCCGGTTGGACTCAGGTTGATGTCGCAAGCCAGCGCATCGTCGATCTTTCGTGTGAGCATCGACGCCTTCCGTCTCGCCAATATGCCTTTGAGTTCATCTCAGAGGAGGGCCGCCCCCAGGCAATCCGCATCCTCAACGCCTTCATCCTTCCCGATGGCGCTGTCAGCAGCCGGATCGAAGACATCAATCGCCAGTCCGAGCGCCTCGCCGTTTCGGCGCGAGGTGTGGCGCAATTGCAAATCATCACCTCCGCATCAGTTCCGCTGGACCAGACCATCGCGGCAGCCAACGAACTTCTGGCAGGACTCCTTCCCTTGTTTGATGCGCTTGGAGTTGGAAGCAAAGGAGATTGAACATGCGACACGAACCCAGGGGGGCCGACATGATGATGTTTGAACCTGGATCGAATCTCGATCGTCAGGGGCCGCCCCTTCCCAATGCGTTGACCGCCGGCGCCTCCGATCCCCAAACCAGCGAACCAATCTGGAAATTGGTCGACGATCGGCTCCACGGCCGCTGGCGCTGGGCCATCCTCACCGCCCTGGCCCTGAGCTCCATTCTTGGCCTGGTCGGCTACTTCTCGGCCAAGCCCATGTTTGAGTCCGTCGGCTTTATCGAAATCCAGTCGCAACCCTCGATTGTCATGAACCCGACCTACGAGGGAATACAACATCAATCGAACTACGAAAAGCAGGTCGCCACCCAGATCCAACACATCAAGGGCCGGCGATGCCTCGAGGCCGCCCTCAATGATGAACAGCTTTCGCAGCTTCCCTGGGCCCGCCAGAGATCCGCGATCAACACGCTGAAGGACCATCTTGATGTCGATGCTCAACCCCCCAGCGAGTTGGTGCGCGTTTCCTTCAAAGCTGAAGATCCCGTCAGCGCCGAGGCCGGCCTCAACGCGGTGCTCCGAACCTACGACCACATGTACGCCAAGAACGGCGGCGCGGTCAAGACCACTCTGACCACCGTCAACGACTGGTTGCAGACCTACACCCGCGATCTCAACAACATCCGGTCACAGCGCCAGGACTTCATGTCCAAGTACCGTCGCACCGACCTTCACGCCCTGCAGAACGTCAACAGCGACGACATCGGCAAGCTTGAGACCCAAATCGAAACCGGAAAGTTCATTCTCGACAGCCTGGCCGCGAGTCAGGCCAGGGCCGGCGCTGGTATGCGCGAGGTCGCCGCGCCGAGCCCGCTGCTGGAGAAACTCAATCCCAATCTTCTGGTCTTGCGCAGCGAGAGAGACAAGGCCCGAAACGAATTCACCGCCGCGCAGAACAACTACATGCCCGGCTCTCCCACCTACACCATGAAGAAGCGCAATGCCGAGACGGCGGAGGCCTCTTATCAGCAGGAATATCAAAACACCGTCAAGCAATATCGCGAATGGGGCGCCGAGGCGCTGCAGGACAGCGGCGACATTCCAAGTCCCGAACGCGTTGCCGCCATGGAGAAGAAGCTGGCCGAAAAGCGCCAGTTGCAAGGCGCGCTCGTCCAGGATTTGGCCGTCTTCGATGACCTCACGCGCCAGGAAGAGGATCTGCATAAGAGAATCGATCAGGCCAATGCTCGCAAGGAAGACCTCGAACGCGAAAAAGACCACCTCAACAGCATCATCAGCGTCGCCCAATACGGCAACCGGCCCGATGAGCCCTCCAACGACGCGCGCCGGAAGCGCGCCATTCTCGGCCTTGGCCTGGGCCTCATGGCCAGCTTTGGCGCGTTCTTCGTCCTCGGCAGCATCGATCGCCGCGCCTTCGCCGCCCGTCAGCTGGCGCCAACTCCCGGATCGCGAACCCCACTTTGCCTGGGTGTACTCCCCGATCTAGGCGCCTCGCTCAGCGATCCGGAATCCAGCGATGTCGCCTCGCATTGCGTTCACCAGATCCGCAATCAGATCGAAGCCATCCGCGATCCGCACTCGGGCTACGTCCTTGCGGTCACCAGCCCCTTCCAGGGCGACGGCAAAACATCCATCGTCATGGCCCTGGGCTGGTCCTACGCCGCCGCCGGCTACAACACCCTCCTGGTTGACTGCGACATGGTCGGCCGCAGCCTGACCCGCCAACTTGGTCTCAGCGGGCGCGAGGGACTCAAGAACGCGCTTATCGCCGGCGAACTCAACGGCTCCATCAGCCGCGTCCCCATCCAAAACCTCAGTGCTATTCCGGTTGGCGTCAGCAACTCCTTCGGTCCCGAGAGCGTTCGTCGCACCGATCTCCAACGGTTGATCGATCAGGTTCGCGAGCACTACGACATCATCCTCATTGACACCGGCCCAATGTTCGGCGCGCTGGAAAGCACGCCCGTCACCGCCGTTGCCGATGGCGTGGTTCTCTCCGTTCGCCGCGGTCGATCCCGCGCTCGGTTGGAGGAATGCGCCAACCGGCTCGAAATGGTCGGCACCCGCTGTGTCGGCGTGATCCTCAACTGCGCTGTGCGCTCCGACTGCAACCGGTACGTCTCCGAAGCTTCGCTCGCGGCCGCCGAGGAAGACCGAGGCGCGCGCGGCGAGCCGCCCTCATCTCGCGCCACTGATGTCCCCGCCAACGAGCGCAACGCCCTGGTCCGCGCCATGCAAACCACCGCTCGAGCACGCTCGACCGATTGAGCCCCGACACGCCCATGATTCAAATCGCATCCATAGCCGCAGGCCTTCCTGGCTCCGATGCCGAGTCTAAGGCCCAAGTCCCCGCTCGAATCTGGGGCCTTTCCCCGCGCCAATTGCACGACGCCTTTTGGAGGTCCAAGGGCGTTCAATGCGTTCGACGCGGCCAGCGGCAGCGACTCCAGAAAGGTGCGGACCTCTTCCTCCTCATCGAGCCCGATCAACTGGTCCTGTTCAACATTGCCCAAATGAGCGAGCGATTGATGTGGCACCATGCCGCCGTCACTCGGCTGCGAATCATCGATCAGGCTCACGAACGCTATTCCGAGCGCGTCGTCGTCGATGACCGCGGCCTGGTTCATCGCATCGAACGGCGTTATCGCCCATCAATCCAAGGTTCGTGGCGCGTGATGCTTACCTCCAAGAGGCGGGTGGCGTCGCTCTGGATGGCCGCCCGCAACGTTCGCGATGGTTGGCATCGCATCCGTCGTGCGGTCCCGTGGGCGAACATCGATCATTGGAAGTGCGCCGGCGCAACATTTCTCGAGGGCCGCCAGGAACAACAGCTGCTCGTCGAGTTGGTGCGCTGCTGGCCGCGGCCTGATCAATCGATCGCCGGCCTTGAAGAAATCGAGCCCGGCGTCTGGCATGCGGCAGGCGATTCCGTCACCGATGGCGTTGTGCGCATCGGCCCGCTCTGGCTGGGCCGGGGCCAGGACCAGACCAGTCGATTGTGCGTGGTCGGCCCGGCGTGGATGCCCGATCGTTCACCGCTCCATCCACCCGATTCCTCCTCAGCCATCCTCAAAGATATCGTCGATGTTGATCTGCCTAGCAACCCAACCCAAAGCGATTCCCTCAATCCGGGCCGCTTGTATCCACTGGTCAAGAGAACCTTCGACGTCGTCTGCAGCGTCGCTGCTTTGACCTTGCTCTTGCCCGTCATGCTGTTGGTCTCCGCCTGCATACTTCTTGAGGATGGTCGTCCGCTGCTCTTTGGGCATCGTCGTCAGGGCCGCGATGGCAAGCTCTTCCGCTGCTGGAAATTCCGCACCATGCAGCGCGACGCCGAGAAGATCGTTCGCGACCTCAACGAGCTCAATCTCGCCGACGGTCCCCAAGTGATGATCCCCAACGATCCGCGCGTGACGCGCCTGGGACGCATCTTGCGCGCCACCAATCTCGATGAGATTCCCCAATTCTGGAACGTGCTGGTCGGCCAGATGAGTCTGGTCGGTCCCAGGCCCAGTCCCGATGACGAGAACCAATACTGCCCCGCCTGGCGCGACCTTCGCCTCAGCGTGCGACCAGGCATCACCGGCCTCTGGCAGCTCAAACGCACGCGCGGCCGCGGCGAAGATTTCCAGGAGTGGATCAAGTACGACATTCAGTACGTCCAGGCCGCCAATTTCTGGTTCGACATGTTCATTCTCACCCGCACCGCATGGCTGATGCTCACCCGGAGGAGAGTCAGTGGCTCGAAGTAGAAGAAGAAAGCGCCGGATGTTGGTTCTGATCGTCGCCACGCTCGTGCTGGCGAGCGCCGTCGCCGCGTTCCAGATCGCCCAATCCGTTCAGCAGCGCCGCGCCGTTGCACAAGCTCGCACCGAAGGCTTGGCCGCCTATCAACGCGGCGACCTCGACCAGGCGATCTCAAAGCTGAGTTACGTTTTCCAGTACAAGAAGGA
>JAKEEP010000172.1 GCA_022616475.1 Phycisphaerales bacterium
GCCACCGGCACGGTGAGCAACACGACAAAGAACAGGAGTTCGCGTAGTCCAAATCGCATGGGTTAGTCTCCTTGCTTTCCGCGCGAGCCCGCATTGGTGCGCCCCGGTATGTTGAATTCCATCTGGTCAACCATGGGGTTCTTGACCCGCGGCACCATGAGCGGGCTGACTCGCCGCACGTCGGCGTCCGGATCAAGCGCCATGTTGATCTTGAACTGACGCATCGCGACCTCGTTGACGACTTTCTGCTCTGAGTACTCAAGCGTCACGTCCCTGAGCAAGGCGTAGGCGTTGAGCTCAGACATGAACTTGGAGACTTCGAGGTCGGTGGGGGCGACGCCGGTCATGACGATGGTGACCTTGTAGCGGGGGGTCTCAGGCTTGGCGACAGTCTCGCCGACCTGCTGCTTGGTCTTGGCACGCTCGGTGCCGGGTTTCATGCGGCCTTTGCCATCCTTCTCCATGGCCGTTTCCTTGGCCGAGACCTTGATGCGCTCGGACTTGAGGTCCATGGTCAGCAACGCGAGTTTTTCGGGCATTCGATTGATGAGTTCGGCCAGCAGGATGGAGCGCGGAACTCGCTCGACCAGCGCCCCGGCCAGTTCGGCCTTCTGGAGCATCTCTTCCTTCTGCAAGTCCAGCTGCTTGAGTTCATCGATCTTTGAGCCCGCTTGCAGACATTGAGCGTTCACCGTCTCCTGGAGGTTCTTGACCAGTTGTGCCTGACGATTGGTGACAAAGAAAGCCCCGACGACGGCAGACATCACCACGCCAAACAGCGTGAGGCTGATGATGTTGGTGCGGTGCTGGGCTTTCTGAGCCAGGTAATCTTCAGGAAGGAAGCTGCTTTGTGTCATGCCGGGAATCCTTACAACAATGGCGCTTCTTGGGCCTTATGTCGGGAGGTTCTTACAAATCCGTGGGAGCCGAGCACAGACCGCAGGCCACGGCCCAGCCGGGCTGTGGCTGTCCGAGATTGAGTCCGGGTGTGTAGGGGGGTCGGGACATATCAAGGCGCGCCAGGGGGTCGCCCATCTGTGCCGATACGCGGAGCACCTTGACCACATGCTGGCAGAGCCAGCCCTGCCGCGCTTCACCGCCGACGAAAATCGCGCGGTCGATTTTGCGATCGCCGAACAACCCCTGGTGATATCGCAGGCACATGGAGACCTCATCGGTGATGGTGTCCAGCGGCTCGGAGATATCGACGTTGACGGCCTTTCGATGGCCGTCGCCCGGCTTGACCGGATAGTTCAGTTCGGGCGGCACGATACCGACGCGTCGGTCAACGGTGACGGTGACGGTGATGGTTCGTCCCTGGGCTGAGGCGCTGCTCTTGACGGCGGTGGCGGTAGCGCCGCCGGCTTTGGCCACGGCGGCGTTGAGCACGGCGATCGGTTCCATCTCGCCTGCGGAGGGGCCTCGTGTCAGCCCGCCGGGCAAGGAGAGGCGATGGGCGCGGGCGCTGGCGATGTCGCACTTGACGGCGTTGGCGATCAGTTGATCAAAGTGCTTGCCGCCGATCTGAATGTACCGTGCGAACATGAGTTGCTGGCCGTGGGTGATGGCCACTCGGGTGCCGCCATAGCCCATGTCGATGTACAAGGTGGTGACGCTGGCGTCCTCGCCTCGCCGCGCGACGTGATCGAACGATCGGATCATCGCCAGAGTGTCGGTGTGCACGCCCACGACTTCGAGCTTGGACTTTGTCAGCAGTTCCACGTACTGCATGACGGTTTCGCGCGAAATCGCAAAGCAGATCATTTCCTTTTGCGATTGGCCGTTGCGGTGGACGGGGCAGACCTCCATGGAGCGCACGACCACGCCGTCGGGGGCGACGCCCATCTGGGTCATGAGCTGGTTCTTGACAGCCTGGTCGCGGTCGGCATCGCCTTCGCCGATCTGCATGTGCTGAAGAAGCGTCTGCGAGCTTGGCACGGCCATGACGGCGCGCTTGCCTTTGAACTTGCCATCGCGAAGGAATTTCGGAAGGGCTTCGGCGTAGTACGAGCTCAAGCGGTCGGCGTCGCCGCGAATGGCGTCGGGGATGGCGATCTCGGCGGCGGCCACCAATGGAGGACGGTCTCCGGCTCCGATCTGGAGCAGCTTGATCGACGACGATCCAAAGTCGATCGCGATCGGCGATACCTGCGCGGAGAACATTCCGAATGCCATCGTGACCTCCAACAGGGGCGCGGTCACCCGACTGCGCTTGATCCAGCAAATCTCCATCGACTCCATTGAGGCGGAGGTTGAGCAGGTGCGATGGGACAAATCCCGGCAGATGCGATCTGATGGTTGCGCGCCGGTCTGATAACGCCGCGCGGAGCGCAGTTGCCCGAAAAGGTGCCAGGCACCATTTCTTGTTGAGTAAGACCGTGTCCAACGAGGCGCTCAGGAAATGGCGCCTGGCACCTTTTCCTTAACGGCGTACGGCCGGCAACAAGAGCAGGACGATCTGGATCGCGCCCAAGAGCGTGCCGATCGGCACGAACCATAGTGACCCGCTGGCCGCAATGAGCATGGCCCACCAGGCCCATTCGAATCTGAAAATGAAGCAAACGATGATCGCGAGCCACGCGAAGCCGTAGACGACGAAGATTGACTTCATGAGTGTCGATCGCGGCGCGATACCCACGGATTCAACGATCTTCGACCACCGGCCGAGTTGGCCGGCGTAGGCGCCTGATTTTGGTGTGATGTAGTCACCGATGGTCAGTGCGCGCGTGCCGTCGAAGGCCATCCAACCGGCTTCTTGGATGGCGAGGATGATGATGATCCAGCTTAGCCAATGCATGAATGTATTGATGATAATCCAATCGCTCAGCTACGCCGGGTCTGACGACCGGAGGGAGGAAGACCCGGATTGCACCCCGATGCCGCGCGCGATATCGTCGCGCCATGGTCCTCGCGCCGGGTCTGATTCATGCCACCTGTCACTACCATGGTCAGTGGATTCCGGGCGACCAGCGTGGCTTTCGCTCACGCGACCATCGTATTCGTTCATCGGGCGATTACAGGAATCCGCCGCCGATTCAGGAGCACGCCGGGCTTCGCCAATGGGTGCGCGTAAACATGAATCAACCGCCGGTGACCCTCGAACCGCCACAGTTCGAGATCGTCGGCTTGGTTCTTGTTCACAAGCTTCAAAGAATGAATTGCGAGGTTGTGGTTCTCTCAAGCGGACCAACCCACGTCCACACGCTGTTTGTGCCTTCGGAAACCGATGTCATCAAGCAACTGGGGAAGGCTAAGCAGTTCGCTTCGCTCAAGTGTCCAAATCATGCGGGCCAGCTTTGGGCTGAATCGTGTGACGCAGTCGCAGTGCAAAAAGAGCAGCATGCATGCAATGCATATCAGTACATCTGCGATCATGCGGTGAAGGAAGGCGCGTGGGTGTGGCGCGCGGATCGTGATGCTAAGGTGAGCAAAGCGATGATTGCAGAGCTGCTGCGTGCCCGATCCGGGTCTTCCTCCCTATCGGTCGTCAGACCCGGCGTGATTGCGCGCGCAGGAATTCAACAAGGGCCATGAGTGGGATCGGGTCGCCCTGTTCGCCGCTCTCGAGGTTCTTCACGACTGCTTTGTTTTCCGCAAGCTCCTTGCCGAGGATGATCGCGAAGCACGCGCGAGATTTACCGGCCTCGCCCAGGAGTTTGCCGACATTTCGGGTGGTCTTGTAGCTGTGGCGAACGTGGAACCCTTGCTTGCGGAGGTCGGCGACGATCTTCGGAAGCTGCGCGGCGGCTTGATCATCGGCCGCGACGACAAAGGCGTGCGGGCGCAGGGGGGCCATGTAGACGTCTTCGGGGAGCAGGCCCTTGTCGTGAAGGATGTTGCCGAGGACGACATCACCCATGCCGAAGCCGCAGGCGGGGAGGGAGGGGCCGCCAAAGGATTCGATCAGGTTGTCGTAGCGGCCGCCGCCGGCGATGGCGCGGTGCGCGCCGGTGGCTTCGTGAGCTTCGAAAACAAGTCCGGTGTAGTAAGCAAGTCCACGCACGATCAGGCTGTCAAATTCGCACCATTCTGCAATTTCAGCTTGGTCGATTTCATAAAGTAATGATCCAGCTTGTTTTCTTTGGTCTTCGGAATCTTGTCGTTCGCGGTCAGGAAGCGACGACATGTCATCCAGACGCACTACGAGCCTAGTCTCTGGATCGTAGAGTCGAACTAGTGCATCCTTCCAACCGAGCTGACGAGTTCTCGATCGATACTCGTCGGGGCGCAGCTTTGGACGCTCATCAAGCAGCGTGAGATCGTCGTCAAGCGCCGCTTGATCACGACCCTCTAGTTTCAAGCGTCGCCGTACTGCTTCTCGATCACCAAGCTTGACCCGCACATCGCGTGCCGATAAGCCAAATCTTTCAAATGCGGCAACCATGAGCGCAAGCATCGCCACGTCTGCCTGCGCTCGAAACATTCCCTCGGACGGAACCCCGATGAAGTCGACATTCCACTGAACGTGCTCGCGAAGGCGGCCGCGCTGGGGACGTTCGGCGCGGAACATCGTCGGGATCGCGAACCACTTGATTGGTTTGGGCAGCGAATCGGCTTGCGCGGCGACCATGCGGGCGAGTGTGGGTGTGAATTCGGGGCGGAGGGCGAAGGGGGCTTGCGCGGTGCGTTGCACCGCGGCTCGTTCGGCTTCGTCTTTGCCGCTGAAGACTTGGAAGATTTCCGAGACGATGCCGGGGCCGCTTTTGTGAGTGTAGAGGTCCAGGTGCTCGAAGGTTGGGCCGTCTACCTCATCGAAGCCGTGGTTGATCGAGACGGTTCGCCAGATGTTCTCGATGTAACGGCGGACGGCCATGTCCTGCGGATAGAAGTCGCGCATGCCCTTGGGGGCCTGGAATTTCTTTGAGGAGACCGCCATGTTCGGCAGCAGTTTAGCGGACTGGTGGGGGCAGGTGTCAGGTGACGGGCAGGACGGATGACAACGATGGCTGTGGGTGGTTTGGGCAACTGCAGTTGCGCTGCGGGCGCGCAGAGTGTTGCACATCAATCTGATTATTTTTAGCTAAAACTCATCAGATCAGGGTTGCCAACCTTATCCGCACGTCGGCTCTCGGCGGCAATCATTCCGGCGGCCGAGAGCCGGATTCGTCTAAATCTGCGGGCGAGCGGCGGTGAAAGTGATGCAGCAGCCGGTGCACGAGCGGGGCAAACAGGATCGCCGCGGTGCTCAGAAAAACCACGCCGCTCAAGAGCGCGTAGGTCCCGGCGAAAAGTTTGGCGGCATTCCCGCGCATCTCATCAACCGGGCCCATGCCTGAGAGGATCATCGCGGCGTTGAGAAAGGCATCAATCCATGGCAAGCCGGCAACGAAGTGATAGCCAAGCATGCCAATGAACAGCCAGATCGCCACCACTGCCAGAGCCAGCACGGCGCTGTTGGCCAACCTATACCAGAACCGATACGCGGGCAGCACCTCTTCAAGGCGATTTTCGAACATCGCTTTGATTGTAAGGCTAGCGCGGCGGCGTTGTGCCCCCCGTTCAATCATCATTGGTTCAGGCCCGATCGCGCAATCGCTCGACCATCCAGCGAAATGATTCGCGGTGTGCGGCCACCCGCGGCTGCACCGGGCGAGACTTGGGCAACTCGATCGGCGGTGGCTTCCTGGCGCCGGGTCGACCATTCAGAGCCGCGCCGGTCGCCACGCACGCGATGCCGCCCAGTTCCAGAATCCAATTCATGTTGAGGCCGAGGATTCCCCAGTCCAGCAGCTCATCGACATGGTGAAACGAAGCGGCGCGAACGATGATGAATACGGCCAGGAAGAGCGTTCCCGCCAGGGCCAGGCCATATTCGCGCATGTGTTTGCGCATGCTCCAGATGAGCATGGCCATGCCGACCGCGCCGATGATGGCCAACGTGACGACGAACCAGGTCTGCACGAACTGGCGATCGGAATACCAACCGCCGCGCTTGGCTATCTCGCGGCCGACGGCGGTGAACCACGATTGCAGATCGAGCTGCTTGTTCACGGCAAGGAGCGCGAACACGATGGCGAGCGAGAGCCAGAATCGCCGTGGATTTGGCTCAGCAGGCCCGTTCCGCCATGCTGATCTATTTCCGGCAGCGGCGGGGCGAAGCTGCCGAGCCCGTGCCGCCCGCCACGCCCGCCAACACAATCCTGCCGTAATCAGATAGGCAGCAACCGTGAACCAGCCCATGAAAGTGGGGTCGCCGATCCCCGGCGTCCAGCCGTCATCGGTTGTCTCGGCGAGCAGCCACATGCAACTCCAAGCGTAGTCGCCGCTCGGGGCTCCTGCCGAGGGGTTCACTCAGCATCGTGCCCTATCTTCAACAGGCGAAGCTTGCTAGGCCTAGTGCGCTTTGGCGACGCACAGGCATGTCGAAGTCAGTGGTGTATCGGCTCCTGCCCAAACTTTCTCAAACCGGCGTTTGATGGAAGGCGCTTCGGGGTCGCTCTGCGCTTCAAGGGACTTCCAAAGGCCAAAGAGAGCCCAGCCGTTCTCGGGCCAGTATTTCAGATCGGTGCGATAGACGTCTTCAGCCTCGGCGGTGCGGCCGGCCGACATCAGGACCGCGCCCAACGTATGGCGCACGGGCACCAACCAGTCGGGCGGCTCCATGTAGAGCAGGGTATCTTCGATGTTCACTGCTTCGGTCAGCTCGCGCACGGCGGTGTCGATCTCGCGCTTGCGGAAGGCGATCTCGCCATTGAGCACGTGGTCGGCGATCGAGAGGACTTTGTGAGCGGGATTGATCGCCATGACCGCGTCCTTGGGGATGGCTTCAACGGCCTTGCGGAAGAGCGCCTGTTCCTGCACGGCTTCATCCAGTTTTCCCAGTGCCGCCAGCGCGATGGCGCGTGTGAAGCGCCAGAACGCGGTGGTGATCGGCAAGCGCGGATCCGGCGCGGGCTCTTGCAGGATTTCGTTCCACATGCCGAAGCGCACCATGGCTTCGAGATAGATGGGCAGGTAACCATCGATCATGGCGGCGCTGGTCTCGATGAATTCCGATGGCACGCCGGCGACCATGTTTCGAGCGGCGCGGTTGGATTCCTCTCGGCGGCCGCGCATCATGCTGGCAAAAGACAGGAACTGGTGGTTGTGAGCCATGTACACGTGGTAGAAGCCCTGGCGAGGCGAAATCTCGCGATACTCACGGTCGATTTCGATCGCCTCCTGGTTCTGTTTGGCGGCCATGGCCCACTGGCCCGTGCGAATGTCGATGTGCGCCGGCATGTGCACGAGGTGGCCAGACCCCGGAACAAGCTTGCGCAGCCGGTTTGCGGCGTCGACCGCTTTCTCGGGATTCGGCCCGGCCTCCACCGCGTGAATGTAGAGATGGTTCGCCAGTGGATGACGCGAATCCTGGGTCAAGACGCGCTCGAGCGCGGCCACCACGAACGGGGTTTCCGGACGCGGCTGATCATCGAGCGACCACAAATCCCAGGGGCGCAAGTCCATCAACGATTCGGCATAGAGGGCGCCGACATCGGTGTCCTTGGGATACTCTCGATACACCGCGGCCATGGCATCGGCGTAGGCCTTGTTCATCGGCGCGCGGTCGGCCTTGGGATCGGCGCTGTATCGCTTGGCCAGCGCATCGATCAGGTCTTGCTCGACTGGGCTGGCGCCGCCGCGCAGAGCTTGGGCTTGTTGCAGCGCTTCCCAAGCTGCCTTCACGTGCGCTTCATCCATGACCGGGTTGTTGATGTGCGGCCCATGGCAATAGGAGATGCCCCAGTAGGCCATGGCGCACTTGGGGTCGAGCTCGGCGGTCTGCTTGAACGATCGAATTGCTTCATCGTGATTGAACGCGAAGGTCCAGACCAAGCCCTGATCGAAGTATTTCTGCGCCTGCTTCGATGATGCTGTGATCGCGCGATGGTGATCGCCCATCCCGGCGAATAACGGCGCTGTGGTGGTAGCCGTGGCGTTGAGGGTGCTGGTGGTGGAGCTTGTTGCGCCGTTGTGCTGCGATGACTGGCAGCCACCAAAAACCAGAACGACCACTGCGAACAGAAACCGATGTTGACAGCCCGACTTCATGAGCGTGCTCCTCCAAGACGTGTGCATGCAAAGCAAAGCCCCGAGAAGTCCGAATTTTTACATCGCACGCCGCAACTACGCAACTCGGCGGTATGGTTGAAGTGGCACAGGCGTCTCGCCTGTGCGGGCGACGGACTCGCCGCGGCGAGTCCCACTTTCTGACCTACGGGCAGGGGTTCCACGCGCAGATGACCGCCAGAAGGCCGTCGGCATCGACCAGGCCATCGCCGGTCGGCGGCGCCAGGTCGGCGGGACAGTCATCCGGGTCGGCGCAACCGCCCCAGGCGCTGAGCACGGCGAGGAAATCAGCTGCGTCGATGGACGGCGGGTCTTCCAATGGCCCGGCAACGGCCGTCAGGCCGGGCGGATTCCTCTGGACGCGAAAGACTCTCCCATCTCCGTTGCCCATCGCGTGTCGGGAGAGGTAGTACAGGGCCCCATCGCTGCCTACCTTCAAGTCCACAACCCCAAGGGCTTGGCTGGCGAAGTTCTTCACCTCCAGCGACACGGGGTCGTACCGCTTGATCCAGTTGTGAACGAAGTCGGCAAAGAAATAATCGCCGATGAAGCCGGTGGGAAATGTCGGATCGTCGGGGAAGTAAAACGTGCCGCCGGTGATGGCCATGCCTTGGAAGTTGGCCAGCTCCGGGAAGCTCAGCGCATCGTTGGAGTGGTGGTAGTACACCAGCGGATGCGTGAAGTCGGGGAACGAGCCCTGGTTGAACGGTCCCTCGGTAGTGGGCCAGCCGTAGTTCGCCCCCGCCGCGCCCTGGTTGATTTCTTCCCAGGTGACGGCGCCGACATCATTGATGAACATCACGCCGGTGCCGGGTTGGAACGCGAAGGTGAACGGGTTGCGCAGGCCGGCGGCCCAGATGGCGCGGTTAGGGCCGGTTGGAGTGCCGGCAATGCCATCGATGCTCGTTGGATTGTTGGTGGGGATCGGGTTATTTGGATTGGGATTCAATCGAAGGATTTTTCCCAAACGGGTTGTGATCGACTGCGAGTTCGGTCCGTTGGCGTTGTCGCCGACGGCGACATAGAGCTTGTTGTCGGGCCCGAAATGCATGGCGCCGCCGTTGTGATTCTGCGCGCTCGAGAGCAGGGGGAGGTTCATCAAGAGGGTTTCGGTGCCGGCCAGGGCCTGGGTTCCAGCCGCGTTCAGCTTGAAGCGGCTGATGCGGTTGCGCACCGGCGACGCCGCGCGCGTGTAGTACACGAAGATGAAGCGGTTGACGGCGTAGTTGGGGTGAAACGCGATGCCAAGCAAACCGCGCTCGCCGTTGGAATTCACCGAGAGCGGAGCGCCGTTGAAGAGGTTTCCGTTGGGCGCGACTTGGGTCCAGACCGATGCGCCGCTGCCCTGATACACCTTGATCGTGCCGGCCTGCTCCAGCACATAGAGCTTGCCATCGGGCGAAAACTCCATGGCCGTGCCTTCGTTGATGGTTCCGGGGGTGATGCCGAACTCGCTGAAGGCGGCGGGCAGGTTCGCGGCCCAGATGCTGTCGCAGGCGCTCGCGGCCACGACGGATGCCCACACTGCCGCGGTCCTGAAAACTCCCAGTTGCGATGCCATTGGTCGATCTCCTGGCACGATTATCCACGAAGTGGGTACAGCGATGTCGCCCAAACCATGTCGATCAACAACAATGGGCTTGCATTCCTAATCACATGGTCATTGCCCGATGCCGGCGATCAGTCTGTCGATGGCCTGCAATCGCCTGGCGTGCTGCGGGCGATCGGGTTCCAGCAGAGTCAATGCGAAGATGTGGCGGCGCGCCAGTTCTGGTTTGTTGGATTCCATCGCGATCGATGCCGCCAACTCGCGATTGGGCGCGTTGTACGGATTGATTTGCACCGCGCGAACGGCCTTCGCGAGCGCATTCTGAAGGTCGCCGGCTTGACGATACAGCTTGGCGAGTTCGATGGCGTAGACGGGCGACTTGTCTTCGCGAATGTCGAGGTACTCCAGGTGCTCGATTGCTTTTTGTGGAGTCGTGCTGGTGCGCCAGATCTGCGCCAGCTTTTTGTGAGGGAATGGATCGACCGGCCGCAATTGGGCGTAGCGCTCGAGCAGACCGACCAGAACTTCATCGGTGGCGCCGGCGGCGTCCTCGTTCTCAGCCACGCGCTTGATGCGACGGCGCAGATTCTCTTCGAGTAGATCGGGGTGATCGGGATACTCTTCCATCCATTTGGCGAGCGTTTCATCCGTGATTTCAATCGGCGGGGAATCGATCGGCCGCCAATGGCTGGCCGTGAACTCCTCATCGCGGCCGGAGGCGGGGCTGCCGATTCGTTCGCCCAGATGATTCACGATCGCGCTCAGGCGCGCTTTCTGGAGCGCAGCCATGATTTGAGCAGTCTTTGGGTCCTGCCAGCGAAGCTCATCGGCGAGTTCATCCATCGTCGGCTTGACGCCCAAGCCCCAAGCCTTGACCTGGTTGCCGGCCCATTCGAGAAATCCGTCGTAGAACTCCTCGCGGCTGATGCCCAGGGTATTGGGAATGGCCTGCTGCTCGCGCTCGCCGGCAAAGTAGCGATCGAGCAGTCGAACCAGGGCCGAGTCGCCGAAGCGCTCGTTCATGTACTCGACCATCCAGTGGCCTTGGGCATAGGCCTTGCCGCGATCTTCGGGCCGCTTTGGCCGCACGAACGCCCACTTGATCTCATCGAGGTTGAAAAGCGTGTTCTCACCGTAGGATTCGGCGAGCATCTGGCAGGCATCGTAGTTGCGCGGCCCGGGCTCCATGCTCACGGCGGCGGCTTCGGTGAGCCAATGCGGAATGCGATTCTTGGTCTGACCCAGGGTGATGGTGTGGGTGTATTCATGCTGAATCACGCGCGGCCAGTCGAAGGTGCCAAGATGCTTGGAAGGCGGGCCTTCGCGGGGGACTTCAAGTGCGATCACGGGCCCGGTGCAGGCGGCAATCGTGTGCACGTGCGGCATGCCGGTGATGCGCACCGCGAAGCGCTCGTGGTTGGGATGAAGCTCGATCAGGGTTTTCTGCGGGGGCTCGTAGTTGAAACGCGGCGAAACGATCGAATGGATGCGCTCGAGCACTTCCGGCATCATCTCGGCGACCACCTGATCGATGCCGGGCTTGTAGCGCACGATGAAGTGCTCGGATGGGATTTCCTGATAGGAAGCGATTTCCTCCAAAAGGAAGAGGCTGTTGGCGGCGCGGGTGTTGAACGGATCGAGCTTGACGACGCGCGCGAGCACGGCCAGGGCACGGTCATCGCGGCCCGATTGGAGCTCCATCAGGCCAAGCTCAATTTGCGGCGCGGGCCAGGCGGGCTGGCGGCGGATGGCTTCCTCGAGCACGCGCGCGGCGGTCTCGTACTGGCGATTGAGCGATAAGTGGCGGCCGGCCACGTTGTAGGCTTGCGCGCTGTTGGGCGAGAGCTGGTCGTAGCGATCGAGCGCGGCCTGCATGGCCTGCTCGTCGTACAGGAGCGCTTCGGCCGCGACGTGGAGCGCGAGGGCGGGCCGCAGCTTTGGGAATCGCTCGAGGACGGGGGCAAGAATTTCCTGCGCGCCTTCGGGGTCGTCTTCGATCAAACGCTCTTCAGCGACCAGAAGGTCGGCGAGCGGGTGTTGGCGGTTGAGCCGGCGCAGCGCTGCGGCGGCGGCCAGCGCCGAATCGAAATCGAAGCGGTCGAGCGCGACCCGGCCCAGCAGATACCACGCTCGGGAGCTTCGCGGGTTGAGCGAGAGCGTTTCGTGGAGGGCGCCGATGGCTTCGGGGAGCTTGTCTTTGTCGATCAGAAGTTCGGCCTCGGCGAGTTTGGCCGGCCAATACAGCCGGTCGATCTCCTGATGAGCCCGCGCCAACAACCCCAGCATGGTTTGGAAGTCGCGGCCCGGTTGGCCTTGGATTCGCGCGCGGATGAACAGCGCCTGCACGCCGTCGGTCAACTCGCCGGGATCGGTGGCCTTGGCGCCTTGGAGTTTCTTGACTGGATCATCGACGGCTTTGTTGGCTTGGTCGATCTGGCCGAGGTCTTCGTAGGCTTGAGCGCGAAGCAGCGCCGCGTGATTGGAGCGGGCGTCTTGCAGCAGGGCGATAGCCTGCTCGAGCTCGCCGGCTTGGATCTTGGCCTGGGCGCGAAGCTCGGCAGGAACCGATTCGTCGGCCAGCGATGGGTCATCGAGCTGCCAGGCGTTGAGAGCGACGGTGGCCCGCAGGGTTGGGGTGGTCAGGTCGCGCGCATCCCACACCCCGTGAAACACGCGCATCTCGCGACGCTCGGCATCGGTCAGCCAGTCGGCCGCGATCGCCTTGGAGGCTGCTTCATCGAGCGTGAACGCGCCCGGGACCATCTGGGCCAGCGCGATATTCGGGAGAGCGAGAGCGGCGAGGAAGAGAAGGAAAGCGGCGAGGGTTTGCAGACGCAACGTCGGGCTTCGCATGGCTAAGTCTACGCCGGCCTGGACAGGCAAATCGCGATGGGCGCGGACACGCCCAGTGGCGTCGATCCCGGGTGGCGCGAGCAGACGGACCCGTGCGGGCTGCACGTGAACTCGGCACTGGTCTGTGCTATCGCACCGACCAGTGGCACCCGGATGACGGTTACGAACGCAGTCACTGGGGTTGCTGCTGCTGCCACGGGCGCACATCGATCCGCCACTCGCGAGCATCGGGCTCCTTGATGTCCAGTTTGGCCAGGGCAGCCGCATCGAGCACCGGGTTGCGCTGCACTTTAGTCAACCTGATGGTCTTGTGGTCGCCGTTGGCTTCCACGGTGTGGATGCCGACCGGAAGAAGGGTTTCGCGGTCGTAGAACAACTCGACCTTGGCGAAGTCCTGGGCTTGCGGCCCGCCGGGCTTGGGGACCAGCAACAGCCCATCGACGTTTCGAAGATCCTTCAGGCGACCTTCCTTTGGAAGGTCGGCCTTCGTCACATCGAAGCGTGCGAGGACCTGTGCCTTAGGCTGGCCGACCGGTAGTGGGAATGGCCCTTCGCCGAGTTTGAGGGGATCGAGTTGCTTTCCGGGTGGCACGACTTCGCGCTTGATGAACTGCTTGTTTTTGTGATCGACCTCGGCGAGCCAGCGACCGTTGAAGATGTAGTGTTTCTCCTCGGCGCGCTTCTTGTCGTTGACGATCGTGGAGTCGAAGAGGATGGCGAAGCTCTTGGAGTTGTCGGGATTCAGGCGGTAGATCAGGTTGCCGGTGCGCAGTTCACGCCGGCCGAGCACGACGTCTTCTTTTTCGTAGGTCACATCGGCGGTGAATGAGTTGAGATCGGTTGCGCTCTTCTCAAGCTTGGTGAGCAAGTCATCGACGGCTGGATCGATCTGTGGGCCCGGCTGGGCAGCGGGCGGCTGCGCGGCCGGCGCAGCGGGCTTGGCGGGGTCGCTCGGCGGCTGCTCGGCAGGCTGAGTTGAAGCCGGCGGGTTGCTCTGAGCATGCGCGGTGCCTTCAACGGCATTGCGGCAGCCGAGCAATCCAATCGCGAGCAACGCCAGCAAGGTCTTCATTGGCATTCCGACTTCTCCGGTTCCGGGTGGGCCGAGGGTTCAAGCCAATCCTAGGACACGCGCCGCAACTCAATGTTCCACTTTCACACCAGTCCGCCTGGGAGTGGACATCGAAGCCGCCAGCTCGCCGAGGATTTCACGAGGCCGGGCCAGCTGCTCGTCGGCGGCGGTGAGCTTGAGAATGCGCTGCACTTTCTCCAACTGTTTGAAACGCGACTCTTCGCCGTACGTGTCGAGCAGGTTGTCGTACGCGTCGGCGAGCTTGATGAGCCGGCCCTGCCAGGGGCCGGCGGCGAGCTGCTTGTCGTATTCGATCTCGCGCTGGGGCTCGATGAGGCGCATGTCCTTGGTCATGGCGGCGACGTAATCAGCGACGTTTTGGCCAAAGGCTTCGTGGATGTCGTCGTAATCGGTGTCGGTGTCTTCGATCGTGTCGTGGAGCAGCGCGGCGGCGAGGATTTCCTGATCATCGAAGCGATAGATGCACGCAATCGTGAGCGCGACGCGCACCGGGTGTGAGATGTAGGGAGTTTCTTTGTCTTTCCGAAGCTGATGACGATGGGCGCGGGCGGCAAAGCCGGCCGCTTGTTGCCAGAGATGCTTTGTTGCCATAATGGGAGTGTAGAACTCTCGTTGACGGTGGGGCGAATGCCGCACCAGCGTCAGCAGAGCGCGATCCGGTCGAATGTGAAATGCAATTCAGGGCCGTTGAACTCGTTGTCGTCGGGTCCATTTTTGGAAATGAACCTTTCGGGCAATCGCGCCCAGGCACAGACGGGGTTGGATCTGCTCACTCGGCCATGGGAAGCTGGGCCGCACCTCGCCGAGACGTTCGATGACATTCTTTTCATCGGCAAGGGTGAGGATGAGCGAAGCGGCGAGGACATCGGGATCTTTGATTGGAACTCGCTCGGGCGCATCAAGTTCGACAAGGAAGCGAGCGAGCCGGACCACTCGCTGGGTTATCGACTCCTCACGATCGGCGTCGACAGCGACATTCCCGCCTTTCCCCGCACGTTGTGGGACGTGGCCCTGTCTTACGGCACGTGGGTCAATCGATCTCCAGACGATTGGTCGATCGGGATCATCGGCGGTGCGGGCACCGCCAACGATGATCACTTCAGCAACTGGGAAGCGGTGTACGGCATCGCCGTGCTCGAATTCGCCAAGGTCATCGGGAGTGAGACGACGCTGCACGTGGGTATTGATTATGACGGCAATCGCTCGCTGTTTCCGGATGTGCCGCTGCCGTATGCGATGATCAGTAGTCGGCTGATCGAGGATTTCTCTTTTCGCGCGGGCCTTCCGTTCAGCGGCTTCGAATGGCGCGCGATGGATGCGGTCGGGCTCGAAGTCGAGTACGAATTTCCGACAAATGTGCTGGCGCGGGCCTCATGGGATTTCGCGCCGGACTTCAGTGTGTTTGTGGACTATCAGCACACCACTGATGGGTTCCACGTGGATGACCAGCGCGATCGATTGTTCTACGACCTCGATCGCGCGAGCGTCGGCATTCACTGGACCAAGCGGCCGCTGATTGATGTGAGCTTTGGCGTGGGATATGCGTTCGATCAGGAATTCGCGCGCGGCTTCGACATTCGCAGTCTCGATGACGTGGTGTCGCCGAGCGATGAGTTTCTGTTCTTTGTGACGTTGCGCGGGACGTTCTGAGCGGCGTATCCGATGCGAGACCGGCCCTCACCCTGCCCTCTCCCTCTGGAGGATCATGCAGGAGGTCAGCGCGCTTCCAGATCAGAGCGGTCAAATCCCCCTCTCCCTCTGGGAGAGGGCGGGGTGAGGGCAGAGAGTCTTGTGCGCCACCAACGTGGGCGCGTGCGTGATTCAAATTGCCCTCACCCCCAACCCCTCTCCCAAAGGGAGAGGGGGGCATGGCGCATAATCCTGCAAAGGGAGAGGGTTCTACCGGGTACGTCACGCCCCGGACATCATTCATTTGACGTATGCGCCAATAGCGCCACGACGTGAACTTCCACGGCCCGGCCGTCGCCGAGGGCATCGACCTCTTCGTGCGTCTTGCCCTTGATGTTGATTTGCGAGCGATCGCAGCCCAGGAAGCGCGCGATGTTGGCGATCATCTTGGACTTGTGTTCGCTGAGCTTTGGGCGTTCGCAGATCACTGTGATATCGAGGTTGGCGATGGCAAAGCCGGACGACGCAAGGCGGGCGGCGGCCCCGCGCAGGAAGATGGATGAATCGACGCCGTAGTACTTGGGATCGTTGTCAGGAAAGAGCTGGCCGATGTCGGGCAGCGAGAGGGCGCCGAGGATAGCGTCAGTCACGGCGTGGTAGACGGCGTCGCCATCGGAATGGCTTATCGGGCCTGTGGGATGCTCGGGGAATTGGACCCCGCCAAGGACAAGGAGGCGGCCCTGGCCCTTCGGCGGGTGCGGTTCGAGCCGGTGCAGGTCGTAGCCGTGGCCGATTCGGAACGCAAGCGGTGGCGATTGGTGCGCCATGGTGGGCACTTTACACAGCTTTGGCCGCCGCTGCGGTTCCGCCTCGCGGGTGGGTCAATTTGCGGTAGAACCACTGGTGGAGGCTTTGGCAATCAGAATGACTCGTCGCTTCACCCGATTTTTTGTCTGGCA
This sequence comes from Phycisphaerales bacterium, assembly GCA_022616475.1. Classification (GTDB taxonomy): domain Bacteria; phylum Planctomycetota; class Phycisphaerae; order Phycisphaerales; family SM1A02; genus JAKEEP01. Next base: position 16,133 of record JAKEEP010000172.1, read on the forward strand.
AGCAAACCATTTCGTCGCTGCTAACGTCTGTATAGGTAGCATGGTGGACATTGGCGCGGTCGGCTTTCGGCGCCAAGGTCGTTGGGTCGAGTTGTGGAGCATGTGAGGAGTTATTGATGCGCATCTTGATTGGTATGGTGATTGCCGCGGCGGCCGTTTTGATGAGCGGCTGCTATACGCCGGGTGCGGTGCTGTTCGCCTCGGCCGGAGGACCGAAGACCTACTACTCGACTGAGAAGATGCAGAAGACGCTCACACTGATCGACGTTCGCAACGGCGAAGTCGTCTTCGCGGTCGATGTTCCCGCGGGAAAGCAGTTGGTGATCGATTTCGATGAGGGTGAAGGCGATGACCCGGTCGAGCGGCCGGATCTGCTCAAATACGAGATCATGGAACAAGGCGTCACGACGGGCAAGCTTGGCAGCGCGATGTCGGTTCCCAACGCGGCCTGCCGCAGGCTGGAAGTGAGCCTGCACGCTGGCGTTCAGTACGCCGAAGCTCCGCCGCAGCGGTTGTTGCGAACCGATGAATTGGCGGATCGGCCGGACTGGTGGACGCCGCAGGGCGGCCCGCTGCCGGAGGATAAGACGGTTGAGATGTACGACGATTGAGCGGAGTGTTAGTTGTTCGTGGTTCGTTATTCGTTGTGTTGCGCTACCACGAACAACGAACTACGAACAACGAACAACGAACAACGAACCACTTCCGCCTGCCTGCCCCGCTACCATTATCGCATGAGCAAAGTAAAGAATCGGTCGGCGAAGACGCCCGCGCCCAAGAGGAACGGCTCGACGGCAAAGCGGCCCAAGAAAATCGAGCCGCGAGTCACTCCGTCGAAGCCTGATCCTGAGACCGTCACCATCTCCGGCTATGTCGTGGATGAAAGCTATGGGCCCGACGCCACGGCGACCGTCGATCGCAAAGATGTAAGCAAGCCTGATCCGCGCATCGGCCAGGCTGGACAGTTCCCCTACACGCGTGGCATTCACAAAGGGATGTATCGCGATCGGTTGTGGACGATGCGCCAGTTCGCCGGCTTCGGCTCGGCGGATGACACCAACAAACGGTTCAAGTATTTGCTCGACCATGCGGCCGGCACGCGGGCGAATACAGGCCTCTCGACGGCGTTTGATCTGCCGACGCTCATGGGAAGAGATTCTGACGATCCGCTGAGCGCCGGCGAAGTGGGGCGCTGCGGTGTGGCGATCGACACGATCGAGGACATGCACCGGCTTTATGCCGACATTCCCGTCGATGAGGTCACCGTTTCGCAAACCATCAACGGACCGGCTGCTGTCATCTGGGCCATGTACCTGGCAATGGCCAAGCAGCGCGGCATGGATTGGAAAAACATCGGCGGAACACTGCAGAACGACATTTTGAAGGAGTTTCACTCGCAGAACGAGTTCATTTATCCGCCGGAGGCGTCAGTGAAGATCGTGGTGGACACGATCGAGTTCGCGACTCAGCATTTGCCCAAGTGGAACAGCGTTTCGATCAGCGGCTATCACATTCGCGAGGCGGGCTCGACGGCGACTCAAGAGCTGGCGTTCACGCTGCGCGATGGGATGGAGTACGTCGAGTGGTGCGTGAAGCGCGGGCTGGATGTGGATGCGTTCGCGCCGCGATTGTCATTCTTCTTCAACTCGCATAACGAGTTCTTCGAGGAAATCTGCAAGCTGCGCGCTGCCCGGCGGATTTGGTCGCACATCATGCGCGATCGATACAAGGCGAAGAATCCACGGAGTTGGCTGATGCGCACGCATGTTCAGACGGCCGGTTGCTCGCTGACTGAGCAACAGCCGCTGAATAATGTGATTCGCGTGGCTTATCAGGCGATGGCGGGGGTTTTGGGCGGGTGCCAATCGCTTCATACTGATTCGATGGATGAGACGCTGGGGCTGCCGACGGAAACTGCGGTACGGGTGGCGCTGCGCACGCAGCAGATTCTGGCGCATGAGACGGGGGTTCATCGCACGGTTGATCCGCTGGGCGGGTCGTGGTTCGTCGAAGCCCTGACCGATCAGATGGAGAAGGACGCTAACCAGATCATCAAGGCGATCGACGACATGGGCGGCGTGGTGGAAGGCATTCACCAGGGCTATTTCCGGCGCTCGATCGCCGAGGCGTCGTATCGCTTCGGCCAGGAGATGGAAGCCGGCGACCGGCTCATCGTTGGCGTGAACGCCTACACCGATGGCAATGAACAGAAGCAAGTGGAGATCTTGCAGATTCCGCATGAGCTTGAGACCGAGCAGTGCGATCGTCTGAGGAAGTTCAAGAAGAATCGGAATCAAGACGGCGCCAAGCGCGCATTGGAGGCGATCCGGCGCGCCGCGCGAAGCAATGAGAACGTGATGCCGAGCTTGATCGACGGCGCGCTGGCCAACTGCACGCTCGGCGAGATGGTGCAGGCGATGGCGGATGTCTATGGCCGCTACACCGGCGGGCCGGAGTGGTGAAGTCGATGGTTGATACTCATTCCCTCACTGACGACCAGCAACTCGAACTCCTCAGACTCAACTCAATCATGCGGCGAGCTGTTGGGCATGACGGGTCTAAGTTCAAGAGGGAATTGCCAAATAAAGAGTCGTCGTGTCCGTGCGGTTCGGGACAGACATTTGGCAAGTGTTGCGCTCGGTTAGTCGATGGTAAAGGCCCCCCAATTTCCGAGCAGCCCTACGCGCCGGCAACGCGCGAGGGATTGGAAGTATCCCGTGCCGCCCTCACCCAATACCGGCTATGGCATCGTTGGCACACGCAGCCGTTTGTCCAAGCTGATCCCGACGCTGCGGCGCCGATGGTTCGAATTGATGTTGACGCGATGTCCGATCTCGTTGCACGCCTGATGGGGTGTTACATCAAGAATGGGTTGTCTGATTTTCCATTGGTGTTGGCTAGATTACGCGATGCTATCGAGTCAAAGCGGTGGACGCAGAAACTCGAGTATCACCGAGCCTTTTGGATGAGCTTTGTCGAGGAAAAGGATGATCAGGCTCTCACAATTCTTGAGAACTTGGGCGATCATCGCGAGATAGATGATCCAGCCATCCTGCAATTGATTCTTGAGCTGCAATCACGTTCGGCCGGGTTTGCAGAACGCGTGACGCTCATTCAACGCATAATTGTCCTCTCAGATTCGGCGGCGGTCAAGCTTCGCTATTCAATCAATCTGTTTCTTCAATACGCGGCAGTCGGCGATGATACGGAGGCGATCTCAGTTTTGAAGAGCGGAATCGAGAAGCATAGAAGCCACATTCCGCTCGACGACGTTTACGGTCAGCACACCTTGGCAAAGGCTCTCTCTTTTCTCGGAAGCGCTGACAACAATCCAGCATTTGTCGAACAATCCATAACGATTCTTCAAGAGCTGCAATCACGGCCGGATTGGACTCCAGCGGGACAAGCCGCGCTGTTACGAGATGAAGCCGAGTGTTTTATGGAATTGCAGAATTGGGACCAGGCGGACGCATTAATCAAACGTGCGCACGAACTCGATCCTATTCCATACGATCAAGTGCTTCGCGCCCAATCCGCGTTGGGACATCGTGATTACACGCTCTGCTTAGAGGTGACGAAACCGGAGGTCTGGAACGAAATGCCGGCCGCCAATCTTTTTGATTTGCTGGAGATCAGGGCAAGGTGTCTCGTCATGTCAAATCGTCAGGATTTCATGGAGGAGACCATCACTGCCCTTAGGGCCGCCCGGCCAAGCGAGCCCAGCCTAAAGGAACGTGCGGACGCGAGAATCATGGAAATGTTGGCGCGTCTTCGCGGAACGGAAATAACACGCTCTTCGAACAAGCCACGCTTGTTTGGCCGGTTGCTTCGCCCGATCTCGGAGTTTCTAATTCTCGAGCCAAGCGTGTTTGGGTTTGGTGTCAATGTCAACGCCATTTTGAGTAGGATGTCCGATCAAAAAGATCGGAAGGAATAGACTCGGTTGGAATGTGATCTGCGACTTGGCGGTAGCCTTGACCGCTGTACAAGAGGTGATCGGGCGCAAGCCTGCCTTTTCCAGGCAGACCCCGATACGATAGAGAATCTATGCACCCCCTTCTCGGCGCCAACCTTGATCAACTCCGCGACCTCTGTCGCAAGCATCGCGTGAAGCGGCTCGACGTGTTCGGCTCCGCAACGCGCGACGATTTTGATCCAAGCCGCAGCGATCTTGATTTCCTAGTGGAGTTTGAACCCCTGCCGGTCGGTGAGCGCTCGCGCCACTTCTTCGCACTCGAAGCCGATCTGCGCAGGCTTTTCAATCGATCCGTGGACCTGGGCGAATTCGATGGGATTCGCAATAAGTATCTGCAAAAGTCCATCGAAGGGTCGCGAGTGCCGATCTATGCCGCCGCGTGATCTGCGCGCGTACCTGTCCGACATTCGGATCTCGATCAGCGAGATTGAGATGAACGTGGCAGGCTTGGATTTCGACACATATTGCGGTGTTCGTCAGATTCGCATGTCAGTCGAGCGTGAATTCATGATCATCGGTGAAGCGCTCCGGCAGATGCTGGACGTTGAGCCGAATCTAACCACGCGCATCACTGCGGCGAGCGACATCATCGCGTTCCGCAACCATTTGGCGCACGGCTACTTTCTGATCGCTGATGCGACGGTGTGGGACATCATTCAGGGACACCTGCCAAAACTGAAGGCGGAAATCAAGCAGCTGATCGCTGAGAATCCATAAAAGGTCGCTCGCTCCACTCAGTCTATGCCGTCACCGGCAGATGCTTATCAATCAGCATCTGGCTCAGGCGCCGCCCGACTTCAATCGGTTTCGAATCCCCGGTGATCTGGCTGGTCACGTACGTGCCTTCCATCAGCAGGGCGAACTCCTTGGCGAGCATCGCAGGATCGTCGGCCCCGGCGTAGCCCGCCACTTCGCGCAGGATTCCTTCCATCGCCGCTTTATGACGCACCGCTTCCTGATGCGCCGGGTCGTGCGCCAGCGGGAACTGAACCGCGACATTGATGAAGATGCAGCCCATGTATCCGGGCTGGCGAATGAGCTCATCGATGACGTCGAAGACCGCCAGGAGCTGGCCGCGCGGCGTGTCGCCGCCGTACTCCCTCAGTTTGTCGCGGAACCCGTTCTGCCACCACTTGTCGTGCTTGCGGAGCACCTGGATGATCAAGTCATCCTTGCTCTCGAAGTGGTTGTAGAACGTCGTTTTGGTGACGCCAACCTCATCGATGATTTGGTCCAGCCCCACGGTTTGGAAGCCGTCGCGGTAGAAAAGGTCGTGGGCCGCCTGCAGAAGTCGGTCTCGGGTGGAAACAGCCATTGGATGGGTCAGAGGTAGCGTAGGTCCGCGCGAGCCAAACGGCGAATGGCGATGGTTCTTGGACCACCCGCTTGACCACCAGTCAACCAAAAGTGGACCGTAAGTCAACTGATTTGGCGGCTCTTGGCGCGTTAAGGTTGCATCAGAGTGTCGCGGAACCCATTGAGGGACCCGCCGCACTCGTCATAAAAGCAACAAAGGAGACAGCCATGCCAAAGTACTTGATTGAACGAGATATTCCTGGAGCGGGCGAACTGACGGCCGCAGAGCTTCAAAAGATTTCCGCACGGTCCAACGAGGCGATGGAGCCCCTTGAGGCGGCGGGATACCGCTGGCATCACAGCTACGTGGCCGGCGACAAGTTCTATTGCGTGCACGAGGCGCCCAACCAAGAGCTGATCCGCGAGCATGCCCGCCGCGGCGGATTCCCCGTTACATCCATCAGTGAAATCGCGGCCGTGATCGACTCAGACACCGGCCGACAGAACGGTTCCGGGGGATCCGGGAACTCCGGGGGATCCGGGCGTTTCGTCGGGTCCGGGCGAAAACCTGTTCGACAAACCTAACCCACACAAGCTTGGAGAAGTACCAATGGCCCGAATCTTGATGTTCATCTATGGCGTGATCGTGTATGCGATCTTCTTTGCGACGTTCGTGTACCTGTTCGCGTTCTTCGGCGGGTACTTCGTGCCCAAGACAGTCGATTCCGGTGGCCTCGTCGCCACCGGAAGCGGGAGCCAGCCGCTCTGGCTGGCGGTGTTGATCAACCTGGGTCTGGTGGCGCTGTTCGGCGCTCAACACGCCATCATGGCCCGGCCCGCCTTCAAGGAGTGGTGGACGAAGTTCGTGCCCAAGCCGATCGAGCGCAGCACGTTCGTCTTGATCGCCAGTGCGATTCTCATATTGACGTTCTGGCAATGGCGGCCGATGCCGGGAGTGATCTGGAACATCGAACTTCCGGCGGCCCGCGCGGTGCTGCACATTTGCTTCTTGGCCGGCATGGGCATCGCCCTGCTCAGCTCGTTCCTGATCGATCACTTCGATCTGTTCGGCCTTCGGCAAGTCTGGCTGCACCTGCGCGGGAAGCCCTACACACAGCGTCCGTTCGTCGAGCGGTCGCTCTACAAGGCGGTTCGGCACCCGCTGATGCTGGGATTTCTCATCTCGTTCTGGTGCGCCCCGACGATGACCGCC
>JAKEEP010000173.1 GCA_022616475.1 Phycisphaerales bacterium
CACCAGAGTCAGGGGGCCGGGCCAGAATCGATTGGCCAGCGCATCGCATCGCTGATCCCATGTGGTCACAAGCGTGCGAGCGTGCGGCCCATCCAGAACGTGGGCGATTAGCGGATTGTTGGCGGGGCGGCCCTTGAGTTCGTACACCAACCCAAGTGCGACAGTATTGAACGTACCAGCTCCGAGCCCGTACACGGTTTCGGTGGGGAACGCGACCACGGCACCAACGCGGAGGCGCTCGGCGGCCCTGGCGACCGATGGCTCAGTGGGTGGAAGAATCCGTGGCATTCGAAACGAAGCTTATTCCGTTTCGTCGACCACCTCGACATCGATTCGCTTCATCTTCAGGGCAATCCCCATGGCCCGGTACAGCTCGGCCAGCGACTTGTCGAAGTTGACCAGCGCCGCGATCTCGTCGCGGCGGGCGGTCGCAAGGGTCTCCTGTCTGGTGAACTTGAGATTCAGGAACTCAGGGGTCAACCCCGCGAGCGTCTCCTCCTCCACAAGCAAGGCGCGCAGGTTCTCGGCCTGCGCGATGCGGAACGAACGGGTCACGGCAACCAGCTCGTAGGTGGCCAGCACATCGCGCAGCGCGGCTTTGACATCGAGAATGACGTCTTGCACGACTTGGCGGTAGGTCAACACGCTCGACGATCGCCGCAGCCGCGCCGCCTCATAGCCGGCTTCGGCGGCACGGTTCCCCAGCGGCACTTCAAAGGTCAGGCCGATGATGTAGTCAATGAAGTCACCATCGATGTCGCCATAAGCATTGCTGGCGGTGTCATCCAGGCCAACGAACTCGCTCTGCGCCGCCAGGTTGAGCAGAGGCAGGCGATTGTTTGATTCCACCGCCACGCGAATGTCAGCATCGTCAATGGTCAGCGCCGCCTGGCGAATCTCCGGCCGATTGTCGATCGCAGTCAGAATCGATTCGCGCAGGCTAAAGGTGATGGGAGCCTCGGCGGGCTGATCGATGGGGAAGAGCGCCGCTTCTGAGCCGACGAGCATTTCCGGATCGTTGATGAGCTGCTTGAGGCGATCGGAGGCAGCGCGCACAACGCGCTGGGCGCGAATCACCTCGGCCCGCCGCTGCTCTACCCGCGCGACGGCGTCGGCATATTCCGCGGGCGTGACATCCAGCTCGCGACGGCCCTCGAGAGTCGTTCGCACACGCACGCCGACATCGACCAGCCACTCGGTGATCGCCAGATTGCGCCAGGCAAACAGCAGATCCCAATAGGCGTTCTCGGCGATGAGGACGGTGTCGTGCAAGTCGCTTTCCAACTGCTCGACCGACCGCTCGCGCTGATTTCGAGCCAGCCGGATCGTTGCCCTGTTCACTTCGGTTCCAAAGCCCCGCAGCAGGGGTTGCGTGATCCCCAGGATCACCCGGGCCGTGTAGGCCGGATTTGGGTTGAAAGCGATGCCAGGGTCGTTGTTCTGGAAGCGGAGCAGGCTGGTGGCCAGAGTGACCTCGGCGCCGAAATCCAAGCGTTTGCGCACTCCGGTCTCAAATCGAGTGTTGTCGCTGGCGGCGAAGGCCGTGCCAAGGGGAAATCCGCCGATCACCGGCACAAATTGAGGCTCATCGGTCTTGGTGAGGTTCAGGCTTCCGAAGAGCAGCCAATCGAAAACAGCCTCGGCGGCGATCAACTCCTGCTCGGAGATCCCAGGTTGAAGCCGGGATGCTTGGATTCCGAGGTTCTGCCGCACGGTGGCGGTGATGACCGAATCAAGGCCGATCTCGACGCGCTGTTGGGGCCGGCCGGTCAAGTCTTCGCCAAGCTCCATCACCGGTTGGCTGGCGGTGCCCAGAGGCCCGATCGCGTCCAGTTCCTCGCGCCGGCCGGCCAAGGCGCTCACAACATCGCTTTCTGGTTGGGTGGTTTGAATGCGCATCGGCTGGCCCGCTTCCTGGGGATCGGGAACGGTGGCGAGCTCGCGCGCGACAGCCTGGGCCACCGTTTTTTGCAGCGCCGAGTCCGGTTGGCCCGATGAAAAGGGGTTCCGACACCCGCTTTGCATCAGACTCAAGCCCAGAGCAGCCAACAAAACACAATGGATGGTGCGAGGCACGGGGTGATAAGGTAGCAAGAACGCGACACATCGCCAGGGTCATCGAGCCTCGAATGCAACCAAATCAGCGATGAACACACTCTTTGCGAAGGCGCCGCCTTCGCCCGGTCGGAACGGATGCCCCCGGAATCGCCCCGAATCGTCGGAGCAATGGAAATGGAGGTCCACCATGCGTAACACACTTCACCAGTTCATGAGAGCAACCCTGATCGCGGTCGGCGCTTTGACCACGGCGGCTCTGGCTCAAACGATCAATGCCCAAGTCGCCCCGCCGGCGGCAGAGCCTGAGGGATTCATCGCCGTCATCAAGGGTCAGGACGTCTACGTGCGATGCGGCGCGGCTGAGTCGTACTACCCGTTCAGCAAGGTTGACACGGGCGATTTGGTGAAAGTCACAGGCGAGAAATTCGACTGGGTGCGAGTGGTGACCGTCGGACCGGCGTTCAAACACGGCTTTGGATACGTCAAGCAATCCAAGGATGAAGCAGGCCGGTTTCGACTGACGGCCGATGGAACCAGCGGCGTGACGCTCGGCAAGACCGAGATCATCGCGCCCAACCTCGATGCCAAGAACGAGCCCAAGGACAGTTGGAAGTCGATCGTGCGGCTGGAAGCCGATCAGACCTTGCGCGTGCTGGGGACCATTCAGACCGACAAGGACATCATTTATAAGGTGGCGTTGCCGGCGAGCGCTCAGGGCTGGATCAGCAAGGCGTACATCGAGCGGGGGACGCCCGATCAGGAAGCCCAATGGAAAATCATGCTTACCAAGGTGGCCAAGGGAGTTGACGAGGAAGCCCCACCACCATCGGCCGCTGATGAGCCGCCGGTTCACTCGGTGTCGAACGCTCCTGTGAACAAGACTCCGGCGCAAGCCAATCCGGAATGCGATGAAACGGAGGCTGACGATTCGGGGTTGCCGCCGGCGGTCGTCGCCGTGGCAGACACGCCCGTTCAACCGGCTGAGCCAAAGAAAGCAACTTTCGAGGATCTTGAGGCTGCGTATAAATTGCTTCAGAAAGAGCCGATCCACACCGCCGAGGTTGGGCCGCTGCGGGCTCTTTATATCGACCTTGCTGAGCGAAGCTCGGCCGATCAGCGCACCGCGCGCCGAGCCAAGGCGCGCTCGCAGCAACTGGAGATCTGGGCCGATATTCAGAAAAGGCGAACAGATCTGGAGGCGTTCCGGGCTCGCTCCAAGATGAGCGCTGAGGAAACCGACGCGGTGCGCAAGGCGTTGGAAAGCAGCGCCGAGTATGCCGCGGTTGGCCGAATCGCGGCTTCGACTATTTACGATGGCAAGAGCCTGCCGAGGCTTTTGCGGATTCAAGACGCGGCGTCGGGGCGAACCATCGCCTATCTTCAGCCCGATGAGCAAATGGAATTGGTGAACCTGATCGGAACGCTGGTTGGGGTAGTCGGCGAGAGGAACTACGACGAGACGCTGCGGCTGAACATCATCACGCCGGGCCGCATCGATTCGCTGACGCCCGACGGGGCCGAGGCGCCGGTGCCGGTGCTGGCAACAGACCAGAAGCCCCAAGCCCCGAAAGTCGATTCGAAGTAGCGCGCCGATGATATGGAAAACGTCCTGGAGCCAGGCGCCGAGATCGCGCCCGGCTCCATCTTTCTTGGCGCCAAAGTCCGAAGGTGGCACAGGCGTCCCTCCGGTGTGGATGCGGACAGGCCAGACGCCTGTCCCACCAGACGCCCAGCTCTTTTCACGCGCCCTATACTGGTCGTCAACTGCTGGGGCGTTAGCTCAATTGGGAGAGCGCTGCCTTTGCAAGGCAGAGGTTACCGGTTCGACCCCGGTACGCTCCATTTTTCTCTAGCTATTTTGCGGCCGTGGGATACCCATCGCGCAGCTCCCAGAAGCCGCTTGGTCGGTCGATCAGCGGCCGGCCGTTGGCCGCGCCGGGCGCGCGGCCGTCGCGCAAGACCAGAATCACATCGGAAAGGCACGCGGGGCTGGAGAGAAAGTAGCCGTGGCCGCGGCGATCGGTCTTGGCCCGCATGTCCACGATGTTCAGGATCGGGTGGTTGTCGATGGCGGAGCCGGCCCGCGGGTCCACATCGCCCACCGCGAGTTGCCCCAGCCGCCGGGCGCTGCCGAAGAGCCAGTCAGACAGGCTGAGCGCCTTGTCCCTGCTGGAAACATAGATCGTCAATCGCTCGGCGACAAAACCCACGCGATCGGCGCTGAACTTTTCAATGAACACATCGAGGTCGATGTCGGGCGCGGCGAGAATGGCCTGGCCGAGCTTGAGCTCGGTGCGGGTATCGCGGCCGGCCCCGCGACACTCCAGATGAAGCTCGCGCACGGCGGTGGCCAGAACATCGGTGCCGCGGCTGTGGGCGATCAGGTGAATCTTCTGCACGTCGGGACACGACGCGAGCGTGCGGAGGAATATCTTGAGATGAGGGCTGGCAAACTCGCCGGACTCGCGGTCGCGCGTGTAGCCGCGGAGCAATCCGGAGCTTCCGGCGGGCCAGGAAAAGAGAACCGGCACGCCGCCGCGCCCCGCAAAATGCCAGATCTGCGCAACCCGGAAGCAGCCGGACTCGAAGGTGTTGTTGTAGCCGTGAATGAAGACGTACAGCTCTTTGCGCGGCGTGCGGGCCAGCTGCTGCGACACGAGCTTACGAAGGTGCTCCGCCGCACGATCGACGCGCTGGAGATATTCAGGCGGATCAACCCAGCGGCCATCAACCTCGACCGCAGGTGGCAGCTCGGCAAAGTACCCGCACTGATCGACGTCGGTGCCTTCGAGCGCGACGGGCTTGTTGCGCTTGGCGGCGCAGCTGGCGGACGCAAGGTCACTCCAGCTCATGTCCTGGCCCATGGTCACGGTGGCCAGGCCGAATTTGGTGGTGCGCGAGCGCTTGGAGCCGTAGTGCCAGCCCCCGCCTTCGTGTGCCTGGCGAAAGCGGTCGGTCGCGAACACCACCTGCGCGGTGTTGGTGCGAAGCTCCGGCGGCACCAAGGCGAACGGATCCTGGGTTGAGTCGACGTACAGATTCGGTGAAGCGACCAGAGCCGGCTGCTTGCCACCGCAGCCGGCTGCGAGGGCAATGGCGATGACCAGCGAAGTTCGACTGAGGCGCGTGATGATGTGCCAAACGGTGTGTTTCATGTGCCCGGTGTGTGGAGGATGCAACATCACCGGCGCATTCCGCCTCGCCTTATCTGGGCAGGCGAAGCCGCCGTCTGCCTGAGGTGTTCGCCGACAAACCATGCCTGGAGTTCATTGGTCCGGATGACCTCACTCACGAGAAGGTCGTTGGTGCCATCGTCGCCGGCTGCGACGGCGGATCGGGCCATCGCGCGCACCTCTTCAAGCACGATCTCGTGCGCGTACAGCAAACGCGCCATCTGGTCCTGAGGGGCCTCTCGATCCCTGGGGGGGCGGGGAACGAGCGTCGCCTCCGCCACATCTTGTGTCGCCGCGAGGCTCACGCCGCCCAGCGTCTGCACGCGCTCGGCGACGGCGTCGGCCAGATCGCCCTGCTCGGCGGCGTGCTTGTCAAAGAGCAGGTGCAGTTGATAGAACGCCGGCCCGCTCACCTGCCAGTGGTGTTTCTTGTAGAGATCGCGCAGCGACAGCGTGTCGGCGAGAAGTTGATTGAGGCTCTCGATGCTTCTTGCCCGCACGCTTCTTGCCAGCGCGATCGCCGTGGGCCCAACCTCGCTGAATCCCTGGATCGGATGGCGCTGAGTGTGGCGGTTGTCACGTGTCGACTTCGCAATCATCGGAGTGTCTCCTTATTCAGCTGGAGCTGATCGATGGCGCCCCCAATGCAGTGAACTCTATTGTGGCGCCTGCGAGGGCCAAATTGGGACACTGCCCAATTCCATGGAACCCTCATCTGCAGGTGGATCACGCTCGCGCGTCGTCTCCGCCAGATTCTCTTTCCATGGCGCCGTGTACCGCGACTTGTGAAAGCATGGCACATTCAAACGCGCAATTGTGCAAGCCGGCTTCGCACCTGTGCCGCCGCCTGGCCCACTGGTTCGAGGCGCAGGTACATCTTCCAATGATGGACCGCATCCTCGACTCGGCCGAGGCGCTCGAGACAGGACGCGAGATTGAAGTGTGCATCGGCGTACATCGGATCGACTTCTACCGCGTGCGTCAGCGAATCGACAGCTTCGCTGGTTCGCCCGGCCTCGTCCAACAGGTACCCCAGGTTGTACCAGGCCAGCTCGAACGATGGCTCCTGTGATGAGGCCATGCGATAGTGCTCGATGGCGCCCTCGCGCTGGCCAAGCTGAACCAGCACGTTGGCGAGGTTGAAGTGCGCTTCGGGAAAGTGCGACTGCGCGGCGAGGGCTCCTCGATAGCCATCGGCGGCCTCGGATCGTCGGCCGTCAACTTCGTGGTCGTGCGCCTGCTCGAACCATTGCTCAGCGGTCTTGGCTTGCTCGGGCAGTTTCAGCGGTTGAGGCGCGAGTTGGTCGCCTTCATCGTCAGCGTCGTCATCTTCATCGAAGTTCAGACGCATCTGTCCGGTTGGGTCAATCAGCGCATCGCCGATTTCCGCAAGCAGGGTCTTGGGGCCGTGAGCGACGATCTTCAACTGCGCCAGCGGTCGGTCAGTGCCGGGCAGGATGCTCGATAGTCTCGAGATGGCCGAAGAGATGGTCGATGCCGGCACGCCGTTGCTCACCAGCGCCGCGATGGTGCGAAGCGAGACCAGGTCCTGAAAGTCGTAAAGACCTTCGTGACCGCGGATCAGTCCAAGCAGTTCCCAATGGCGAAGCTTGCCGGGGTCGAGCTTGAGCAAGTCGCAGACATCGTTCAGCGAGTAGGACTTGCGAAGCTGCGGTTCGTCGCCGCGCCCCAACCCGGCGAGCTCGAGGAACTGCTCCTCGGAAACGATTCGGATCGATGCACCGCGGCGGTTGAGGTCTTCGGCCTCCTTGAGCTTGTTGCTGATGGTGCCATCGGCCAGGAGCGGCCAACCCTCCATGCCGACCACGAGCATCGTGGTTCGCTTGGAGATTTGAGTAACGACTTTCCCCTGCGCGCGTTTGACGATTGCGGCCGCGTCGGCCCGGCTCATGGAGGCCAGCTTGCCGGTGAACACAATGGTGGCGGTTGCGAATGCCCGCTCGGAAGGTCGCGTCGGCTGTTGCATCGTGCGAGCCATTGCTTCCATCATACGAAGCCCCCGAAGGGGCGAGTCTGGCTTCCATGCCTGAGCGCTGAGTTGCATCGTCGTTGGGTGTCTGCGTGCGATTTAGGCTTTCTTGCGCTTCTTCTTGGCGGCTGCGGCACTCGGCGCGGCGACGCTCTTGGCCATCGGTTTCTTGCGCGTCGTTTTCTCGCCGGTCTGCACTGCTTTGAGGCTTTGTTGCAGTGCCTCCATGAAGTTGAACGTCTGGGTCGGCTCGGCCTCGTACGAGATTGCCGGCGCCTTGCCCTGGATCTTGGCCTCCATCAGCTCGCGCAATGCTTCCTGGTATTGATCCTTGAACTGCGCGGTGTTCAGCGGCGCCACGATGCCCTTGATCA
>JAKEEP010000174.1 GCA_022616475.1 Phycisphaerales bacterium
CGGCCCGCTTGGGCGCCCGAAGGGAGTGTCGATGGCCTGCTGACGACAAGGCTCGAGCCGCGTGGCGTCGGCGAGCAGCCTGCCCACACCTGTGCCTCCGATGATGCCGATGCACGGCTCAGCTGACATCGTCGCCATGTTAACGAATCACATGAGCTAAACGTCATGATCTGGCAAAGACTTCGGCCGGGTGAGATCGGCACAAGCCATAGCCAGAGAGCACGCTCAACGATTTGATGCTCCGGCGCTGGAGGGCAGGGACGCTGCGCATCAAGGGAAGACCCGCATTATTTGGGGTCATGGACCCACTGCGCGCCGATCCATAAGAGTTGGCTGAACAAAATGCCTTCGCTTCCCCGCGGACCGCCGGTACGATGTCATTCGGAAGGAGAAAGCTCATGGTATCAACCACGATGGCCCTGTGCGCTGCTCTGGCGTGCACGCCGAGCGAGGGAGACTGTTCAAGCGACTTCACCAGCGACGGGATCGTCAACATTGTCGATCTGCTCTACGTCGTCGGCCATTGGAATCCCTGCGGCATCGAAGAGCTATTGGGTGTGGTTCAAGAGTGGGGCTGCGTGACAGTTCTCAATCCGACGATCACCGCGCTCGGACCACCAGTGACCATTGTGCCGGCTCAGTCGAGCCCCATCCCGGTTCTCTCCCAAACGATGACCGTCTCGAAGGATCGCGTCTTGCTGGCCGCTGTTCGAACGCTGCGGGAAATGAGCGCCCCGACGACGATCGAGTCGGTAACGTGGACGGCCAGCGGAGGCGACGGTCAAGCGCTTTCGCTGGAGGCGGACGGCGCGGCCTGGGGCAACAACCTTCGTTTGTACATCCTGCGAACACCGGTCGGGGGGGAAGGCGTCTTGACGGTCAACATGCCGCCCGATGAGAACCAGCAGTATGCGTCGGTGGTAAGTTTTGAGATCGCCGGCGCGAGCGCATGGATGACCATCGACGCCGGTACGGGCAGTTTCCAGCTTGATCCGGAAGACAACGCTGGACGGCTGACGATTCATCCCGAAGTCTCGCGCGGCTTGGTGGTGCACTTTTGCGGCGATAACCATGGGAATCCTGGGTTCGCGACGCAAGAGGGCTGGACTCAAATCGCTAACTACCAGATCGCTCCGCCGTTGTGGGCGAACGCGGTATTCGGACAGTGCCGAGGGTTCATCGAAGGCGCGACCATTGAGGCGATTGCGCAGAGCGTTTCTCCAACGGCAAGCTTTTGGAACGCGGGCCTGGTGTTCGTGGGCGCCGGGGTCTATACGCCGGCGGACCAAGCGCCCCGGATCTACTCGCCGGACCTCGACGCGTGGAGCGAGCTGCTTGGAACGCAGCCGTACGAGGCCGGGGGCATGGTGCGGCTTGCGGTAGTGGGCGATTCCAGGAGCACATCGGCCCACACGGGAGCGGGATTGTCTCACGACTTGGCCCGCGGGCAGATTTTCTTCAATCGCTTCGGCGGATCGTGGGGAACGCGGGTGGTGTTTCCGATTCTGTGGAACAATGGAGATCCCGCATACGGATCGCCGCAAACCGAGCAAGCCGTCTGGGCATTCCCTCCGGCCAACGGCGGAACGAACTGGCTGAGCGCATGGCGGGAAGGGCAAAACGTCGTATGGGACTTGGGGGGAGGCAGCGTTCCGGGCCAGGGCACCGATGCGCTGTTGAAGGACGACAGCGACGAGAGCATAGTGATTCTCAACCACAATTGCTCGTACCCGCGCTCCTCGCACTCGGTGTACCAATTGGGTCACGGGCCAGGACTGCAAATCGCGGTGGGTGATCCGGACCTCTCGTACTTTCCGATCTGGAACGACGTGATGGTGAGAATCGTGGCGGCGACCAAACCTGGGTCGGGCCAGATCAACGTCAAGGCCGAATCGTGTGCAGTTTTTTTCACGAACTCGTCGGCCAACACGTCGCTCAACGGCACCGATGGCCAGAACACAAGCATGGCCCTTGATTCGGAAAAACCGGCGATCCTGACCGAGGAGTTTGGACCCTTCTCATGGCGCGACAACGCGAACGACAAATACTTCCGCGTTCGGCTGAAGGGAACCAACGCGATCGGTGCGCGCTTACTGGCGGTGGAGATCTACTCGGAGCAACCCAGGGGGATCGCGGCCACAGTGTGCGGCGCGGTTGGGACCTATCCATCGAACACCGTTGCGCTGTACACCTCAACCTTTGCCGAGGCTTTCAAATTGTGGCCGGTGGTGTTTGATGCGACCTTGACATTCCAAGGAACGCATGATGTCGCCGTCGGCTTGACGCCGCTGGAGTATAAGGCGGACATGCAGGCGCAGATCGATGCGATTCGCGCGCACGCCCCAGGTCATCCGTTCATCCTCTGCACCGACTGGATTGCGACCGATGTGACCGACCCCGATCGGATCGAGCGCCACGAGTGTTACGCGGGCGTGTTGAAAGATCTCTGCGATGAAAATGCGGCGAATGGGCCGATGCTGTTTGTGAACGTGTTGCGGATCATCCGCGAAGACCTCGATTGGCCGATCGGCCAGGAGCACATGGCTTCATGGACCGACCACATTCATCTTGGTCAGACGGGCGGCGATTTGGTTGAGGGGGCGGTGTGGAGCGAGATCTTCTCGACCCTCGACAACGTCAAGTGACGTGAGGTCGCCCGAAGCGCTGCCACAGCATCACCAGTTGATCAACCGTCAGGGCATCGGGGCGCAAGCTGGGTGTGATTCCTGGGGGCCAATCGGATTGGCCGCGCCCAAAGATCGTGCCAAGCTGCTTGCGGCGCTTGCCGAAGAGGTTGGTGACGAATTGCGCGAAATCGCGACGGGCACGAGGCGAGCGCCATGGCGCGCTGTCGGGGCCCTCACCCCCAACCCCTCGGAATCCTCTCCCAGAGGGAGAGGGGAGCAGGGCGACCATGGCGCTGGTGACCTCCGGGGCGGGCCAGAAGCAGGTTGGGCTGAGCACGGCGATGCGGCTCACGTTGGCGAGGGCCTGGACAATGATCGTGAGCGGACCGTATTCCTTCGTGCCCGCGTTGGCTGTGAGCCGATCGGCAACCTCACGTTGAATCGTGACAAACTGACCGGTGCAATCGGGATGATCGATCAGCAACGTTGTGATCAGCGGGCTGGCGATCTGATAGGGAAGATTGGCCACGAGCTTGAAAGGCCTATCGGCGATCGCGCTGGTCACAGCAGGGTTCAACCGGCGTTGACGCTCGAGCAC
>JAKEEP010000008.1 GCA_022616475.1 Phycisphaerales bacterium
GAGAATCACTCCAACAGCATCGCGCACGAGGAAGCGACGGTTGCGGGCGCGCCCGGCGGAACGTGGACGTTTGACCTCAGCGGCTCCAACACCTCCCTGGGACCTGCGATCAACGCCTGGGCCGACGCGGTCATCACCGAAGTGCCGGCGAATCCGACCACCGATGGCCACGTGCGCCTTGCGGTCAAAGTCACCCCAAACGGACCCAACAGCTGGCACTATGAGTACGCGATCTACAACCACGACATGGACCGCGGCATTCGCGCCTTCAGCGTCCCGCATCATGCCGAGGCTCAGATCACCAATGCCGGGTTCCATGCAGTGGCGTCGCATGAGGAGCCTTACTCGAACACTCCATGGAACATCAACATCTCGGGCACGAGCGTGACCTGGTCCACGCAGACTTTCGCGCAGAATCCGCTTGCCAACGCGCTGCGCTGGGGCACGATGTACAACTTCTGGTTCGATTCGAATGCGGGTCCGGGGGCGACAATGGCGACGCTGACGATGTTCAAGCCCGGCACCCCCGCAAATTATATGGCAAGCGTGGAGGGGCCAATGCAAGCGCCGATCTCGGGCGATGTGAACGGCGATGGGGTGGTGGATGTGACGGACCTGCTTGCGGTAATCAGCGCGTGGGGGCCATGCCCCGCGCCGCCGGCGGAGTGTGCGGCGGACATCAATGGCGATGGGGTGGTGAACGTGGAGGATCTGCTGCTGGTGATCGGCGACTGGGGATGATGGAAGTAGTGAATGCTGGGTGCTGGGTGCTGAGGGCTGCGTGGCGGGGGTGAGAATGCGGTTTGGCACGGTAGTTGCGCCGGAGGGGATAGTCGGCGCGCGCAGAATTCCCAGAAGGGGATTAGTTTTTGCGCGCAAACTCTCCAGAAGGGGATTAGTTTTTGCGGGCGTGGCATCGTCCTTTGGTTTCACGCAAAGGCGCAAAGGCGCGAAGGCGCGGAAGGGTGATGGTGGGCGCGCAGGCATAGTAAGCCCTTCGATGAGGATGCGAGAGCGCGCGAAAATAGCGCCCTCCATATAGAGGGGTCGAGTGCGCGCTGCGCGCGCGCAGGGGAGGTCGTGGTTTTGGGAAATGCCTGTTTTTGTAGGGTAAGAAATTTAGAAAAATGGAGATTTTGTTTTTTGGTGGAGGGTTTTGCGCGGATTTACCACAGCGGGCACAGAGAGCACGGAGGGAGATTTTGGGGTTACGGCCGGATCAACACGGAGGGCCACGGAGAGCCACGGAGGGGAAGTCGCGGAAGGACGCCGCAGCGAGCGTTGGACTCACCAGTGTTCCCCTAGAGCCCTTTTGGCTACAGACCATACGATGTGGAAGTTTGCGCGTTGATGGGGCCGGTTGCAGAGCCGCCAACTGCTCTGTTTGTCAATTCGGCGGGGATCCTTTGAACTTCCCGGCGGCATTTTCAAAGCAGAACGGGCGAACTGACATGGGAGCGCAGTGACTACTTCACATTCTTTTTCAGAACGCTCGTATTGGCCGCCTTCCGATACGTTGGAACGCTGCTCCGACGATGCGGGCAAGCTCTGAATCATGGCCGGCACAGAGCAACCACCGTCTGGAAACGAAACGCGCAACTGGCTCAATTGACCGACCAACAACCGAAGCGTGAAGGATCACGCCAGACACGTACGGACGCTTGGCGACATCGAAGATCTCGCGCTGCTGCTCTTCGACGAATCCGTCGAGCATTACAGCAGCGATGGCTTGCTGTTGCCCGAGGTGTGGAACATACGTTGGTTTCGTCATCCGATTGACGAATGAAAGGTCAATAACGACGAATCCAGGGCGCTTGTGGACTGCCAGTTGCTTACATGCGTCGTGCAGATTGCGTCGCAGTTTCTGAACGGACCGAAGTCGCTTTGCAGCGAACGCGGCCTCATGGGTGCCAATCTGCGATCGAAGATCAGGCTCCGCGGGAACGACCGCAAAGCCAGCCTCCGTTAGACAAGCCATCACAAATAGTTCAAACTGGTCGCTGCGCGCTCGCGAATCCGTTTTGTCATCGCTAGCAACGGCCCGACCACGCGACGCCGAATTGATTTTGGAAAGCCATGGCTTGACGTACTTCAAGTTTTTGAGTGCGCGACCAACAGCAAGAAATTGCAATGATTCCAAGAGAGCGTGATCAAGTTGAACAGTGCTTGGGTCATCGTCCGCTTCAAACATACGCGCGTATTGATGCAAGCGGCTTGATGCATGTATTTGGGCGCCGAAACCGTTCAACGTCTCAACAATCTGACGAATTATTGCCGCAGTATCCGAGGTTCCCTGAAGCAGGGACATATCTGGTACAGCATCAAGCGTGATCGAATCCGAGATGCGCTCGAAGAGCATTTTGAAGTGTATGCGAGCCTTGGCCGATACGGCACCCACGCGCGCCCCGTACATTTGTCAGCCGTGTGCCGCCTTCGGAGTCTGATTCGCCAGAAAGGGCGACGGCCATTTCGCCATGGCGAATCTTCGATCTGGCGACCTGCGCGGCGTCCCGCCAAGGGTCGGCGGTAGGTTTATGGCGACAAAACGATCGGGTACGCCCGGAACGCTGCAGGCCAACCGTTCCCGTAGAATGCAGCCATGTCGATCTTTGGTGAACCACGAGAGCGCAAGAATCCCGTTAAGACGATGGCTACGGATGAGGAAAAACGCCTCATTGAACAAGCGGCTGAAGCACTCGGCATGAGCGTAGCAGAACTGATTCGCGTTGCCGTCAACGAGTACATCGCCCGACACACAAAGAGGGGAAAAGCGCGTTGACATGGTTCCAAACGATGGTACCATTTCTGTGGGACCATAAGATCGACGGCGTGAAGGTAGCGAAAATGAGTTGCCCCCGCGACGTTTCCACCGTCCGGGGGCGTGGACCGAACTCGTATAAGGAGTCCGATCAATGGCGAGTATATCGAAGTCGTCGCCTGCCCCAGGGAAGGGCGGGCCAAGGAATCCCCGCGCCCGCAAGGCTCAGGCCATTTCGGAAGAGCGGACGGTCGCCGTGGCGCTGAGCGTGTTGATCGACGTGCAGGATGAGGTGGCCGAGCTTGGGGCGATGCTGCGAATCGTGCCCGGGTTGGATCGGTTTGCCGCCGACATGAAGGAGATCCGATCGAAGCCGTCGATGGATGCGGCCGACGTGATCGATCTGAATCGGGCGGGGGAGTTGATCGTGGCGGGGGTGGAATGCAGGCTGGCGCGATTGGGGGAGTTGGTCGGGCGCGTGGGGCAGTAGACAGGTGAGTGAGTGTCTGGGGTGGCTGTCTTGATGCCAGAACTGATCGTCGGGAGAGAGCACTCCCGACGCGTCGCCGTAGATCACCGCAATCGCGCCGGCATCGACGACGCCGCTCACATCTTCAAAGGGGATGCCGATGGCCAGGTCATCGAAGCCATCGTTGTTGAAGTCGCCGACGGCGACGGCATTTCCGAAGAGGTCATTGACTTCGGTTTGGTCGTTGAAGCCGGGCTTGTTCTGATGGCGGTATTGATCGCCGAGGACTGTGAGCGCGACGCCCGAGCCGAAGAACACTTCGACAGCGCCGGCATTCGATACCGTTTGCACGTTCTCGCCTGGGATGCCGATGACCAGGTCCATGAAGCCATCGTTGTCGAAATCGCCGGAGGCGAGAGTGTTGCGTGCGAGGGCTGTGCCAGTGAGGAGGGTGAGGGCTGCGGCCGCGAGCGCGAAGGAGAAGGCTGGCGCGGACCTGACACTGTTCGCGAAGGCGTTGTTGAACATATGCACCTCCAAGATTCTCTGCGGCGCGTCAAGCATCATAATCTGGGCACCACCTCCCTCTCCCTCCTGGGAGAGGGCCGGGGTGAGGGCAGAGAGTCTTGGGCGCGCCGCCAACGTCGGCGCGTGCCGGTGCGAGATTGCCCTCGCCCCCAACCCCTCTCCCAGAGGGGCGAATGGTGCATGATCCTCCTAAGCTTCGCGGAGCAGGCGTGTTCGGGAGGGGTCGAAGCCGTGCTCCTCGAAGATCACCAGTTCATTTGGTTCATCGCCGTGCCGCAGCCAGGGAGAAGGCACATACAAACGCGTCTGGGGGCCGACGGGTTTGTTGGAGGCGGTGGCGGTGAAGTAGCGGCCGAGGTTGCGGCCGTTGATGAAGACCTGGCCTTTGGAGAGGCCGGTGGTGTCGAGGTAAAGGGAGTCCAGGTCATCGAAGTGTTGGGAAGGAGGAGTCGTTTTCTGCGCGGATTTGGGTTCTTTTGGATTTTGGACTTTGGACTTTGGACTTTGGTTTGCCGCTGGTGGGAGCTCGAAGGTGGCGCGCCACCAGCAGGGGAGGCCCTTGAGTGAGCGGAATTGCGCGCGTTCGATCGCCGAATACGCGCTGGGCGATGGAACGTCCCACTTGGCGAAGGCCCAGCTGGCGGATTGGCTCAGCGCATCGACGCATTCATAGAGGGTCGTCGCGGAGGCGAGCTCGGCGGCGGCGCCCGCTCGGCGCACGTCCGGCGCCAGTCGAATGATGTTCTTGCCGCGCTTGAACGAATCGAGCGCTTCGGGATCGAGCACGATGCGGTCGAGACACGCACCGGTCGAACCGGCGTAATAGGCCACCGGCACATCGTTGAGCACGACAACGGCGCTGGCGGCCGCGCCATCAATGTCCGCGATGATCGGAGTCTTCTTGGAATGGCTGATGGTCCAGACGGCCTGCTGGGAGTCGGTCATCTGGCCCGCGGCCCGGCCGGCGATGAACCCGCGCAGGATGAAAGGATCAACGGGTGTGGCGGTGGCGATCTTGGGCTTGACCGAGCGCAGGGCCTTGACCTCGTAGAGGTGGCCGTAGATTCCTTTGCGCTGGGCCAGGTCGTTGCCTTCGGAGAAGCGGCCGAAATTATCGACGAGCGCGACCAGGGGTTGAGAGGAACCGGCGAGCTTGAGCTCGAAGGCGGAGGGATCGGCGCCGGGGCCGACGCCGTAGAGTCGTTGCAGCCGGCCATCGAGGAAGAGATGGAGGCGATCGGCTGAGTGAGGAATGTGGCAAAGCTTGCGGCCGGCGGCGTTGATGGCCAGGCGGTACCAGCCGTAGCCTGAGGGCGCGCCGCACTCGCTGAGGGTCTCGGGGCCTTCGAGTGAAGCGAATCGCGGCGATTGGCTGGTGATGTAATCGGTGAGCGGGGCCACCTGCCAGGACAGGTGTGGGAGTGGGTGTTGTTTGTGGGTGGAAGGGTGGCGTGCGGGGCGTTGCTTTGAACCCGATCCGGATCTTCCTCGTCCGCCTGCGGCGGACTCGTCAGATCCGGCGTGGTGGAATGAGAGTGGTTCGAGCTGGGCGTTCTTGCGGACGACCCAGGGATGGGGGAACCCGTGCAATGGCTGCGGCGCGCCGCCGGCGTCGAATCCATCGATGCCGATGTAGAGGGCCGAGTCATCGTGATACGCGGCGTCAATCTGAGTGTGATTGCAGATGACGACGGTGATGCCCTTGTGGTCGAGGACCAGGGGCTCGCCGCCTTCCTGGGGAACGATGGCTTCCAGCGGCGTGCCGCTGATGGAGAGATAGGCCGACGCGCCGGGGGGACCCTGGAAGACGACGATGTTTCGATTGACGACTCCCCAGGGGCAGATGTTAGAGAAGTCGAGACGGCCGGAGCCTTGGAGATCGACATCGAGCGCGTACCAGCCGACGGGTTGGCGGCCCAAATCAACCGGCAGGCGGATTCCATCATCGAGGACAAGTGTTGTGGTGGTTGGCGAATCGGATTCGCCGGCGAAGACGAAGACCATCCGACCTTGTGCGCCGCGCAAGGGGACCACGCTCATTCCGCCGGCGCGGTGTGCGCGCGATGAGGAAGAGCGAGTGGTGGAATCGGGCTCGATGGCGGCGGGATCGAAGACGATGGGATGGTAATCGGGGTCGAGCTCTGCGAAGACGTGGCTGAAGTGATTGGCGAAGGTGATCAGACGGCGGATGGCGTGGTATTTTTCGCTGCGCGCTCCGGATTCTTGCAGCGGGGGGTCGTTGGCGGCGGAGGTGGCGACGAAGTTTCCGGGCCCGCCGGCGCGGCGGCCAGCGAGGAAGTCGAAGTTGGTTCCGGCGTGGAACGGGCTGACGATGGGCTGGGCGCCGCTGGCGAGGATTTCAGCCAGTCGGCGCAGAACGGCGGGTGCAGGCTTGGTGTTGTGATCGCCGGGTCCGCCCCAGACATCGGCGTCGGCGACTTCGAAGGCGCTGACAATTCGCGGCGCACTGGGCTGCACGCTGCGAAGCTGCCGCAGGTGAACCAGCAGGTCATCGTAGCCGCGCCAGGTATCGATGGTGCCGGGCGATTCCTGCCAGAGGTCGTTGGCGTTGGTGATGGGTATGGTGATGCCGCTTTCGCGGATGAAGCGTGTGATTTCGTTGAGGTAGCGCTCCGCTTGAAGGTCGTTGGAGCAGGTCCAGGCGTGTTCGCTTTGGATCAAGAGGATTGGACCACCGCTGGTGGCTTGAAGGTCGGCGATTTCGCCCAGGAGGCGGCGAAAGTATCGGCTGACGTGCTCGAGGAAGATCTCGTTGGCTTGACGAAGGACGATTCCCGGCGTTTCGATGAGCCAGCCGGGCAGACCGCCGCCATCAAAGTTCTCGCCGATGTACGGGCCGGCGCGAAGCACGACCCGCATTCCTGCGGCGGCGCAGGTTTCGATGAATTGCCGGAGGTTGGCATCGCCGTCGAAGATGTATCGGCCTCGTCGGGGCTCGTGAATGGTCCAGGGGCAGGCGGTTTCGATGGTGTTGTAGCCGGCCTGTTTTGCTGCGGCAATCCGGGTGGACCAGAGTTGGCAAGGAACGTGGGAGTACTGAATCGAAGCGCCCAGGAGCCAGATGCGCCGGCCATCGATAGCGAAGCTCTGTGCGTTGTAGGTGACGCTGGGCATGCGTTTTGCGGTCAGCAGCGGCGGTTTGTGAGTGAATTCACAATCTTGAGGGCCCGCCTGCGATGTGATTTGTACACGAGGGGGCACAGAAAGGCCAAATTGGGGAGGGTTTTGCGACAAAAGCCCGATTCGGCAGTACAACGTGGCTCTCGGCTATCGGCTGTCAGCCATCAGCGTGCAGTTAGGGTCTGGACCTCGGGGTGAGTGTCTAGGGAAAGCGAGCGGCACTGACCATGTCGGGGAGCTTGGGGTTGTTTGCGATTGCGGAGGCACATGCGCAGCTCAAGGGATAATGGAACGCATCCGGGGAGAAGAATCCGTGGCTTGGGGAGTCTGTTGTCGGCACTTTTGCTGGTAGCGGGATGGCTCATGGGTTGCGAGTCGGGGTATCAGAGGATCGATCGGCGGGTGGATGCGCTGGTTCGGGAGGCGAGCGGGGAGTTGGGGCCCGATGCGCCGCCGCCGAAGGGTGTGTTGCCCCCCAAGGCCGACGCATCGCCATCAGATGAGCTGTATCGAGAGCGGCCGCCAACGGTGAATCCGTCGGCGAGCGAGTTGAAGTTTCAGCGGGTGCGCGATGCTGATGATGTGCTTGGGCGTTTGAAGTCGTACAACGAGGTTGGTGAGGACGCGATGCGGATCGATTTGCCGTTTTCGCTCGCGTATGCCACAGCTCATGCGCGCGAGCATCAGTTTGCGCAGGAAGAGTACGTGCTGGCGGGACTGCGGCTGCTGGTGGAACGGCATCGGTGGGGGCCGCGGTTCTTCGATGAGATCACGGCGGAGGTGCTCAGCGAAGGGGACGACGGCTTTTATGAAACGTCGCTGAGATTGGTCAACGAATTCCGGGTGACGCAGCGGCTGCCGTATGGCGGCGAATTGTCGGCCCGGGCGCTGGCGAGCGCGACCGAGGATTTACACAATCGAGTTTCGGACGACGCTCAGGAAGCCACGATCATTCTGGAAGCCCAGATTCCGCTGCTGCGCGGGTCGGGCATGGCGGCTCGGGAAGAACTGATTCAGCGCGAGCGCGACGTGATTTATGCGGCACGTGACTACGAGCAGTTCCGGCGGGATTTTCTGTTTCAGATTGCCCAGGATTTTCTAAACCTGGTTGTGCAGCAGCAATCGGTGGTGAATGCCCAGCGCCAGGTGGCGCAGCTTCGCGAGGTGGAGCAGCGCGAGCGATCCTTATATGAAGCGGGAAGAACGCCGCTGTTCCAGGCGGCCCTGGCCGAGCAGGCGACGGTGTCGGCGCTGGATGATCTCAACAGCAGGCAGGAGGGCTACCGGCTGGCGGTGGACCGGTTCAAGCTGCGGTTGAGCATTCCGATCGAACAGGATGTGGTGATCGCGCCATCATCGCTCGATTTGCCCGTGCCTGAGGCGAGCCTGGACGAGGCGGTGCGGGAGGCGATGTTGTATCGGCTTGACCTGCAGACGCAGCGCGACCAGGTCGATGACGCCCGGAGGCGGGTTTTGGTGGCACGCAACAACGTGCTGGCGGATCTGAACTTGACTGGAGCCGTGGGGATCAACGGCGATCCGAATGTGAACCACGTTCATTTTGACCCCGGCGAGACTTCGCTGCGGGCTGGGATCACCTTCGGGCTGCCGCTGGATCGGGAGATCGAGCGGATTGGAGTACGCCAAGCGCAGATCGACCTGGAGCGGCAGGAACTCGAGTATGGGGCGTTTCGCGATGAAGTGGCGCTGGAGGCGCGTGCGGCGGTGCGAGACATTGACCGGGCTCGCTACACGCTGGAGATTCAGGAGCGGAACGTGGGGATCGGACAGCAGCGGATTGCGAGCATTGAAGCGGCGCCGGACCGCGCCGATGCGCGAGATGCGAGCGATGCGGCCAACGAATTGCTGGTGGCCGAGGACCGGCGCGACCAGGCGAAGCGCGACTTGGAGGTGGCGATTCTGAGTTACCTGTTGGAAACGGGGCAGCTTCGCGTGAATGAGCGGGGTTTCATTCGGCCACTGCCGGGGATGGATGGTGATTGAAAGGTCAAGCAGGAAAGGTGCCACGACTCATCCCTTGAGGGTGAGTCGTGCCGGCGTCACCCGTTGCTCGGAAACAAAGCAATTGCGTTCCGGGGCGCGATAGAATGCTCCCAGCCGCTGTTGCAGCCGCACGACTCGCGGCTGGCGCCGCCGAGTCGTGGCACCCGGGCTGTTCCCTGCAAACTCAGCAGAACACGGGTCATTGGTGGGCATATCGGAACCGGGATTCGGCTTGCCACTATATATCTGTGTTCAACGCTCACGATCGCCGATTCCGATATGAAATAAGGCAGCCAGTCAGGACGTGGTACAAATGTGCAATCAGCGGTCGAATCAGGCAGAACATGGCAATATGCTTAGCGCGGTAGTGCAGCAGCAGCCTGGGAAGATGCCCCTTTGGAAGGGGCGGCGACGGGGAGAGTTATGAAGCAGAAATCCGTTCGCGGACAAGTCGGGCTGTTGATCGTCGGCCTTCTGGTGGCGTTGGGCCTGAGCGGGGTCGTCGCGCTGACGATGCGCCGGGGCGCTTCATCGAATGAGGCCGGCGGCGGGTCTGACATCGCAACGGCGCGTCGGGGTGAATTCCAAATCAGCTTGCCGGTGTCTGGTGAGTTGGCGGCCATGAATCAAATCGAAATCCGCAACCGCTTGGACACGCAGGCGATCATCACCGAGATCGTGGCCGAGGGGAAATGGGTGAACACCGGCGATGTGCTGCTGAAGCTGAACGATGATGAGCTTCGCAACAAGGTCAAGGATGGCATCGATGAAGTGAACGTGGCGGAAGCTGCGGCGATCGCGGCGGCGTCGGAGCTGGACATCACCATCAAGGAGCGCGAATCGGAGCTGGCGAAGGCCGACCTGGCGATTCGGCTGGCCGAGCTGGCCTGGAAGTCGTGGGAGGAAGGCGAAGACATTTCCAAGCGGAAGGAATTGGCGCTGGCGGTGGAAACAGCGCGGAAGAATGCCGAGCGATTACGCGACCGGTTCAAGGCATCGGCGGCTTTGCTGGAGAAGAAGTACATCAGCCTGGATGAGTACAAGCAGGACGAGATCGCGATGATCGAGGCCAACGCCGAGCTGGACAAGGCGGTTCTCGATGTCGAGCTGTACGAGAAGTACCAATACGAGCAGGACAAGGCTAAGAAGTCATCGGACCTGGAGCAGGCCAAGGCCGAGCGCGATCGCACGCAACAGAGTCTGGACGCCAAGGTGCGCAGCGCGCAGAGCGCGCTGGACAGCAAGAAGTATCAGCTCGAGAGCAAGCGCGAACGTCTGCGGTTGCAGGAGCAGCAGCTGACGTATTGCACGCAAGTGGCCCCTTCGCCGGGACTTGTGGTGTACACCTCCAGCCTCGATGGTGGATTCAGGTGGGGCGGCGACGACGGGCCGCCGCAGGTGGGAACCCAGATCTACCCAAACCAAACGGTGATTGTGCTACCCGATACGTCGAAGATGGTCGCCGCGGTGAAAGTCAGCGAATCGCTCAGCGGGCAGATCAAGGTGGGGCAGTTCGCAACCGTCACATCGGATGCGATCCCTGATCGGGTGCTGGAAGGCGAAGTTCAGAGCGTGGGCGTGCTGGCCGAATCGGGCGGCTGGCGCGATCCCAACCGGCGCGATTACACGGTCAAGATCCTGTTGTACGGCATCGAGGACCTCGGCCTCAAGCCCGCCATGCGCTGCAAGGCGAATATCTACGTTGGTCGAGTCGAAGAGGCCCTGCACATTCCGGTGCAGGCGGTGTTTCAGAGCGGCTCGACTGCGTACGTGTATGTGCCACAGGGGACCGGCTACGCGCAACGGAAGGTGACTCTGGGGCGGTCATCGGAGCTGTTCACTGAGGTGGTGGAGGGACTGAATGAAGGCGACGCTATTCTTTTGCGCGAGCCTGAGGCGAGCGAAATTGTGTCGCGGATTGAGTTGCCCAAGGGACGGCGCGGTGAGGGTGGACCAAGAGGGAGACGCGGCGGCGCGCCCGGCGGGGCCGAAGAAAAGCCCGAGGGCGCGGTCGAGCAACCCGCGGAGACATCGAGCGAGGAGCCCACGGCGGCCGGAACAACGACGACGCCCGCGCCTGCAGAGCCCTCAACCCCAACGGTGGTGGCACCGAGCGGGGATGACATTTCTGGTATTGAGCGAAAAGCAGAAACCCAGTGCAATCACCGCTGAAGATGCCCTCACCCCCAACCCCTCTCCCAGAGGGAGAGGGGGGTTCGTTAGGCGAGTTTTTCGAGTTCGAGTTGGCCCGAGGGCTTGAGCTCGGCGGCGACGATGGGGCGGATTTCGACTTCGATCAGAGTTGGTGTTT
Organism: Phycisphaerales bacterium; assembly: GCA_022616475.1. Lineage (GTDB taxonomy): Bacteria > Planctomycetota > Phycisphaerae > Phycisphaerales > SM1A02 > JAKEEP01. The sequence continues at coordinate 11,212 of JAKEEP010000008.1, forward strand.
TGATTTCGCCGTCGGTGGTGGCTTGGAGCGCCTTGAGCTTGCGGGCTGAGGGAAGCAGGCGAGCTTCGAGCGTGCCGATGGCGGCGTTGTAGGCTCTGGAAGCCGACTCGATGTTGGCGCCGACCTTTTCAAACCCTTCGACAAAGCGAGCGAGGCGTTCGTACAGCTCCTTGCCGACGGCGGCGATCTCGCTGGCGTTGCGAGCCAGCGCATCCTGCTGCCAGCCAAAGGCGACAGCGCGGAGCAGCGCGACCAGCAGGGTGGGAGTCGCGATCAGGACGTGCTGCTGCATCGCCTGGTTGTGCAGATCCGGCTTGACCTCGAGCGCCGCGATCAGCGCTGATTCAAGGGGCATGAACATGACGACCAGTTGCGGCGCGTGCGCGGGGCTGAAGCCGTCCCAGTAGCGCTTGGCGGCCAGAATCTTGACGTGGCGCTCAACCTGGTCGGCGTGGCGGCGAAGGCACTCGACTCTGGAATCGGGCTGGTCGGTTTCAAGCGCATCGAGATAGGCGTCGATGGCGACCTTGGCATCGATGGGGATGACGCCGCGGCGCGGCAGGTTGACGACCAAGTCGGGGCGTTGCACGCCGTCACCGGTCCAGAGCGTGACTTGCTCGTTGAAGTCGCAGTGCTCGGTCATGCCGGCGAGCTCGACGGCGTTGCGGAGCTGCATTTCACCCCAGCGGCCGCGCTGCTCGGGGCGGCGAAGGGCTTTGACAAGCTTGGCGGTTTCCGAGCCCAGACGCTGATGAGACTCGGCGATGGCCCTGATCTGCTGCTCAATGGACCCGTAGGCCTTTTCGCGCTTTTGCTCGATGTCGGAGACGGCTCTGGATTGCTTGTCGAGCAGTTCCTTGAAGGGGGCGAGCTTTTGCTCGGCGAGGTTGAGGAATTGCTGGTTGTTGGCGGCGAGCGCTTTGGCGCCGACGGAGCCGAACACGTCGATGAGTTTCTTTTCGGCTTCGTCAAGCAGGCGCTTTTTTTCATCGATCTGCTTTTGCTGTTCGGCGGAGACGGCGGCTTGCTTTTCGGCGAGCTCGCGGGCCTTGTCGGCGAGTGTGAATTGGTCGCGAGCGCGATTGAGGTCAAGCAGGTGTTGCTCGCACTGCTGATTGAGCAGTTCGGCGCGTGCCCTGGCGTTGGCCAATTCTGCTTGAGCGGCGCTTCGACGGGAGAGGTAGATGAGGCCGGCGAGGGCGGCGCCGGCGATGAAGGAGATAATGGCCCCGAGAATCGCTTCCATGCGAGGTGCATGATAACAGATCTGTGGTTTTCGAAGCGAAACGGTAAGTGCGGGTGACCTGCTCAGAAAAAGGTGCCAGGCACCATTTTTTGACGGGCTTTGTGCGCGCCGCGACGTCGTGCTCGAAAATGGTGCCTCGCACCTTTTTTCGATCGGCTATTTTGGCATGCCGTCGGCGTCGAAGGTGGGGCGGGGGAGAAGTTCGATGCCGACGCGCTGGAGGTGGGTTGGTGTTGCCTCCAGTGCCGTGAAGCGGGCGTTGTGGGTTTCGAATTTCTCGCCAACCGAAGGCATGCGGCCCATGTGGGCCAGGACGAATCCCGCGACCGTGTCGTAGTCGCCGTTTTCAGGCAGGTTGAGAGGGAGGTGCGCGTTGAGCTCGTCGATTCGGAAGCGGCCATCGACTTCGGCGCGCAGATCATCCAATGCGTGGAAGGATCGAGGGTGATCCTGCTCGGCTTCGTGCTCATCGCGGATGTCGCCGACGATTTCTTCCAGGACGTCTTCGATGGTGACCAATCCGGCAGTGGAGCCGAACTCATCGATGACGATGGCCATGTGCACTTCGCTGCGCTGAAAGACGCTCAAAAGCTCGCGCACCGGCTTGGTTTCGGGAACGACAATGGGTTGGCGCAACACGCTGGCCAGCTTGAAGGCGGTGGCGTCCTCGCCCAGGTAGGGGATCAGATCCTTGAGGTAGAGGATGCCGACGATGTTATCGACGTTGTCTCGAAAAACGGGGATGCGCGAGTGCCGAGCGTGCTCGATGAAGGGGCGAATCACCGAGAAACTGTCGGTGAACTCAATGCCTTCGATCTCGGCCCGCGGGGTCATGATCTGGGAGACTTCGGTGTTGGTGAACTCGACGACGTTTTCGAGGAGCTCGGCGGATTGGATGTCGAGGTTGCCTTCGCGCTGCACGTCTTGAATGGATTGAAGGAGCTCGGTTTCGCCTTCTTTGCGGCCCTTGGAGCCGCTCAGGCGGCGGAAAATCCCGTCGACGACGAGGCCAGCTTTGGTGGCGGGGCTGCAGATCAGGGTCAGCGTTCGCAGCATCGGCAAGTTGGAGGCGATCAGACGACTAGAAAAGTGGCGGGCGAGGGCAGTCGCCAGAACGATTGTCGAGAACCAGATGACGACGGCGGCGATGAGGCCTGCGAGGATGAGGCTGCCCCAGGTAATGGTTGTCGCCTGGGCTCCCAAGCCGATCAGCGCGGCCAAGATCAGGACGTAGATCGACATGCGAGCGAGCGTGCGGCAAAAGGCGGTGGCCAGCATGGCCGAATCAGTTTGGTCGAGGAGCCAATCCGCTGCGGAGGGTCGGCCCTGTTCGCTGAGTTTGTCTTGGAGCGCGGCGCGGCTCATTCCCATCAGCGAGAGATTGAGCGCCGAGAGGTAGGTGGCGAACGCCGTCGCCAGGATGATGGCGATGACCAGGAGGGTCATTGCGTGGCCCCCTGGGCGTGGGATGGGCGCACAGGCGAGACGCCTGTGCCACCGACTGCAGTGTCATTGTTGGTAGAGTCGAATGTTGCCCCGACGCCGATGGCTTGGAGGATGCGGTCCTCGGCCTGGTGCATCGATCGATACCCAGCCTCGTCGTGATCATCAAAACCGGCGCAATGTAGGATGCCGTGAAGTGCGTACAGAAGGAGCTCGCGCTGGGGTGAGTGGCCGCGCTGCGTGGATTGCCGGGCGGCTTCGTCGACGTTGATGGCGATGTCGGCGTCGATGGGTCCGGATCCGGAGCCCGACAGATCAAAGGTCAGCACATCGGTGGTCTGGTCGTGCCCTGAGTGCCGACGGTGGAGCTCGACTATTTCAGAATCGGCCACGATCAGCACGGCGACGCGGTGCACTGACCTGCCCGTTATCCGGCTGATGTGCTGGAGGCCAGCTTCCAGCCGGCTGCTCAGCCAGGTCAAATCGAGTGCGCGGCGCACGAGTGGGCTGCATTGGATTCCAACGCCTCGTTCTTGGGTGATGGAAGGGGCGGGCGGCTCATCAAGATCGGGTGAGCCGGGCAAGTGATCGCGAGCCGTGGTTGAGGTGGCTGGGGTGTCGATCGCGGGTTCCATAGCTGGTCGGGCCTTGGGGGCCCACTGCCCTGGGAGGCCGTCCAAAGGGGGGATTCTAGGCCTTTAGCATAGCGAAAGGGGTGGTTGGGTGCTATCGGGATGCTGTGAGTCCTAGCGACCAGGATTCCACGTAACCAAGCCAAGGCGCACTCGAAGGACGGCGCCAACCTGCAGGGAGAAGGGGGTGCCACGACTCGTCCCGAAGGGCGAGTCGTGCCGGAGTCGAGGGGTCGACAAAGTTGCGCTCACCGGCAAGGACTGTTGCCGAACACCGAGCTTGCAGTCGCACGAGTCGCGGCAGAGCCGCCGACTCGTGGCACCGATTGTCGGCGCGCTATTGTGGATTTTCTCATTGACCGCTCACGTCGCACCAACGCTGACGTGGGTGACGGGGCGTGAGATGGCGGGTTTCATGCGGGCTTCGACGACGGGGATGATCGTCGGCTTGACGCGGGCTTCGAACTCTTCGCGGTACTTGTTGACGATGGTTCGGACGGCCCAGTTGTTGCCATCGGCCAGGCCGCAGATGGTGGTGCCGGGGATGATGCCTTGGGAGCCGGCGAGTTCGAGAAGGAGGTCGAGGTCTTTGGAGGTAGCGTCGCCAGCCTCGATGCGGAGCAGAAGCTTGTACATCCAGGCCGAGCCTTCGCGGCAGGGAGTGCACTGGCCGCACGACTCGCGCATGAAGAAGCGAGCGATGTTGCGGCAGACGGCGATCATGTCGGTGTCTTCATCGAAGACGGTTGGGCAAGCGGTGCCCAGGCCCATGACGTCGTATTTGCGGCCGATGTCGAAATCCATCTCGGCATCGAACTGATAGGGGCCGAGGATTCCCATGGAAACGCCGCCGGCGATGGCGCCCTTGAATTTCTTGCCGTTGCGCATCCCGCCGCAGTAATCGTTGACGAGTTTGGAGAGTGGGATGCCCAGATCGACTTCGTAGCAGCCGGGACGATTGACGTGGCCCGAGACCCCCATGAGTTTGGGGCCGTAGCTGGGCATTCCACCTGGGAGAGTTGATTCGCAGCCCATCGTTTTCCACCACGCAGCGCCGTGCTCGATGATGGGAACGACGGCGGCGAGGGTTTCGACGTTGTTGACGATGGTGGGACGGCCGAAGAGACCTTTGACGGCCGGGAAGGGAGGTTTGACGCGGGGCCAGGCGCGTTTGCCTTCGATGGCTTCGAGCAAGCCGGTTTCTTCGCCACAGATGTAGGCGCCGGCGGAGCGATGGAGGTAGCACTCGACGGTGAATTTCTTTTTGCCCTTGAGCAGGCCGCGCTTGCCGAAAATGCCGTGGTCGTACGCTTCGCGGATCGCGTTCTCGACGACGTCGATCTCGTGGCGATATTCATCGCGGATGAAAAAGTACGCGGTGTCGAGCTGGCAGGCATAGCAAGCGATGGCGATGCCTTCGAGCATGAGGTGGGGATCGAAATCGCACAGCAAGCGATCTTTGAAGGTGCCGGGCTCGGCTTCATCGCAGTTGACGGCGAGGTATCGGCGGCCGCCATCGGGTGGGGGGAGGAAGGTCCATTTGAGGCCGCAGGGGAATCCGGCGCCGCCGCGGCCGCGGAGCATGGAGTCTTTGACTTGGGCGACGATGGCGGCGGGCTCCATGTCGAGAGCTTTTTCGAGGTTCTGGTAGCCGCCGGTTTTGACATATTCGTCGTAGGCAACGACGTGCCGATCGCGCGGATCGCCCCAGGGCGGGGTGGGGATGCGCTTGCAGAGGACGGGGGCGGTGACGGGCATGGATGACAGTGTAGTAGAGGTCAGTCGGTTGGTCGCGGGTTCAGCCCTGCAAGTTGCCGCCGACTTCGATCAGTTCACCGGGCTTGATCGCGGCAAGGGCGCGTTCCAACGCCGGTACCAGGGGGCGAAGGAACTCGATCTTGTTGCGACGCGCGATCAGAACGATGACCGCGATCTTGCGGCCCGCGACGATCTGCTGATACCTGAGATTCTGATCCACTGTGACAAACACATCAAAGTGGCTCGGCCAGCGAAAGCAGCTCGCCATTCACTTTTGTCGCCCAGCCCATTTCCGGCACGGTTCGAACCTGATGGGCCGGGAGCTCGCGGCGGAGCCGCTTGGGGACGCATTCGTCAAGCAGCACTCGCACGGTTGATCAACGAATCTTTTGCGAGTTCAAGCACCGCGATGGCGTGCTCGCGCGTCACCGTGGGAAAATCTTCAAGGAACTCGTTGAGTGAGCCGCCTTCCTCAATGTAGTCCATCAGAGGTCTGAACCGGCACACGGGTGCCGGCAAAGACAACGGCGCCGCTCATGATGTTGGCCGTGCTGGTGATAAGCGGAGAAGGCAGGCTCATAGTGACTTAGTGTAGCAGTGTCACACGGTGGTCGCCGTGCGCGCCCTTCAGTATTCGTTCGATCTACCGCCAAAGCCTCCGCCACCATCCGACCTGCTGCTCAACTACTTTTCGGGTGATGGCCTCTACCTTCTCAACCGCTACATTAACACGTGGTGTGATCGCGTCGTTCTTTTCACCCATGTGCCAAAACACAGCTTCCAAGCTATGTTTCCCCTCCAAGTGTTCCTTCTGTTCCTCTGGGGACATTTGAACTCGGCCTTGGCGCGGCCAATAGTGTGTGCCGAGCATTTGTGCTGCAGCGAATATCTCGTTGAGTATCTTGTTCAGATCATCGAAGGGCTCACCGGCCATTTTGCCGAACACCGCCATGAACCGGTATCGCATAGCTCTCAAGTCGGCAAAGAGCGTTTCGTGCTTTTGATAACGCTCAAACACGCGATATGCTCGATCGAGCAACGTCGATTCGTGGTCCAACTCGCCTTCATCCCTTTTCCGTGATTTTCCTTCCTCAGTATGAGCAAACGGATTGCGTATCGCTCGAATGGCATCCGCAGCTTCGTAGAACTTTTCGAGCACAGATTCTGCCAATTCAATTCTTCGTTTTCCGACGAATTCGCGCCGCCACGCAGATACGCCAACGACAAGCGACATCGCTGCAATTGCAACCGAGATCGACGTGATGGCATCAGCAACAGACATTCGGATCGCATCGCGAGTACGAGCGACTGTTACGGCAAAGTCAACAAAGGCTCGCCGTGTTCGAGCCGCTCAGCGAGGACGCGCACGGAAAGCACTTGTGCTCGGCGAACAGCTTCGTCTCGAGTAGCACCGTAAGTCATTACGCCTGGCAGCTCAGACACTTCGGCGATCCACCGGCCATCAGTTTCTTGTTCAACTTCGACGGCGTACATGCGATGATTGTACCCGCCGGCCGCACCCGGGCGTGAGCTACTTTGGCCTCCGCGTATAGAACTCCTGGGACGATCGATGGTTCGTTGCTGGAGCGTCAGCGCATTATCGGGGGAGATTCCGGCATCGAAGAACCAATCTCGCTGGCTCAGCGCTTCGCCAGCGGGCGAACCAGGACTGCAACGATGCCCGCCAGGCAAGCGGCGCCCCCCACGCCGTAGCCGATCTGCCAGGGCAGTCGGCTGGAAGCGTCGGCGAGTTCAAAGGTGGCTAGAAATCCGAAGCCGCAGAACGCGAGGATCGGCAGCAAAACAACGATGAAGAGAATTCGAAGGGCGAGGGGCATCAGACCATGATTACAAATTGTCCAGTTCAGCGAGGCCATGTTCCAGCCTTCGCCGTGCGACGCTTGATATCCGATAACGCTTGTATGCGTCAAGCACACGCTCAAGTCTGGGAATATGAAGACTGCTTCAACAGTCTGCCTGCACATAGCGCCGCCAATTCCTTGGGTTTCTGCCAGTGTGTGTGCGTCTTGCTCTGGCGAGCAGAGAATCCACCGATTGCCAATCCAAACCCTTGCTCCATCCGAAACCCTCTCGATTTGAAAGTCGTATATGCCGCTGTCTTGCTTGATCATCAACATGTCTCCGGAAGGGGTCATGCAATGATAGCCCTTGACGGCGTCTTCCTCCCGGGAACCATCGGGAACGCGAACGGCCGATAGTTCATTACGCAATGTCGGCATCATCGCCAAGCAGTTCGAGGAGCCTATCTTTCGCGCCCTTCGAGAGTCCATCGGTTGGCATTGGGCGAGGAAAGTGATCAAACCACTTATCCTCGGATAGCGTGACGGCCACGTGACGGACCTCAGCATGCGCTTGGTATGCATCGTCCTTGCAATTGCGCGTCCAACCCGCAATCGGATGTAGTACGTCAGGGACTAACCGTTTGACGAGCCCAAAGAGCGCCCGCCTCTCTACAACTGGCATAAGCGCAGTGGACCAGTAGTCTTGGCCGATCTCAGGCGCGGTGCTAACAACATAGCATCTCCGAGAGTGCAAATTGGTAATCTCGCTGATTACTCCGCCTGGCAGATGACCTTTTCGTTCCATGGCTGTGTTCGCATTCACTACCGCGTCTTAGCACCTGCAGGTCTTGCGTTTCTTGCCGAGGGAGCCGCGCTCTTTGACTTTGTTGATGTACTCGGCGGCGTCAGGCGTTTTGCACGCGGTGCCGTGCATGTCGACGGTGACGGTGCCAACGGCCTTGGCGGCGGCAATCGCGTCGGCGGTGAGGGATTTGACCGAGCCGCCGACGGCGATGATGAAGGCGTTCATCACTTGGCGAACGCGGTTGGGCTGGTCGTGAATGGTCTTCTGCACGCGCTGCAGAAGCTTCTTGATGTGCGCCAGGTCAAGCTCGGAATCTTCCTTGATCGCGAGCAGGCTAGAGATAGTGCACCAACCGGCCGCGGCGACGTGTTCCTTCTTGGATTCGATCCACTCCAGCGCCAGCTCCCAGCCATGGTTGGACTCGGCCGCAACCCAGGGCACGGTGAACTCGCAGAGCATCGCGTTGCCGGCCTTGTCGAGCCAGCGCTGCAAGTCCTTTTTGGTCATCTTGGTTTCGTCGGCGATCAGGCCCGCGAGATACTTAGCGTCGTAGACGCCCGTGTCGTAGAGATCAAGCGCGAGCTGATAGTTCTTTTTCACGCGCTTCTGGATTTTCTTGAGGTCTTCGATCTTGACGCCGTAGATCGGCTCCTCGATGCCGTGGCTCATCATGGTTTTCTTGTAGGAGTCTTTGCCCCAGGGCTTGATTTCCTTGAGGACTTCCTGGGCAGTGGGAATTTTCGTGGCTGTCGCGGTAGGCATTGCAATTCTGCTCCGAAGAAAGATTATTCATCTTCTGGTGCGGGCAGACTTTTGCAAGGGCAAAGTGCGCGTGTGAAACGAAACCGGCAGTGGTGCGCCGCGTGGTTCCCGCCTTCGGCGGGTACCACGCCACCCATGCCGAGCGCCTCCGGCGTGCCCGTGCCAACAGCGGACCCCAGGAAGTCGTTCCGCTAGCCGGAGAATTATCGACGGCGAATATCGGGGCTTGCATTCGAGCACGGGTCGCATCGCTCGTGGAGCGAAGGAGAATCGGTGGCTGCATTGGCGATGACGACCCGATGGTATGAAAGCTTGCTGCTCCTGGTGGCGGAAACGAGCATCTGGTTGTTCCATAGCCCAAGGCCAAGAACAGGAGCGACAAGCATGAACAGCAACAGCGTACCGATCTTTGTCGGGTTGAACTACCACATGAACTGCGTGCAGGTCTGCGTGATGAATGAAGGCGGCGAGGTGCTTGTCAATCGCGGCGTGTGCAACGATTGGCAGGCGATCGTCCAGGTCGTCAGCCGGCATGGCGATCGCATCCTGAGCGCCATTGAATCCTGCGCGGGCGCGGCCGACCTCGCTGAGCCATTGGTCAGTCTGGCCGGATGGTCGGTTCATGTGGGCCATCCGGGATACGTCAGCCGCATGAAGCAGAATCCCGACAAGACCGATTACTCGGATGCACGAATGCTGGCATCGACTGGTTCGCCACGATCAACGCTGGAGGGAACTGGCGCTGAAGCTGCGGGGCAAGGGCAAGCCGGCCAACGTGGTGGTGGCGGCGATTGTGAATCGCTGGATGCGTGGATTGTTCCATCAATTGAAGGAGACACCACTGAGGATGAACCAGGCAGCGTGAAGCGATTGAAGCAGACGTGGAGAGCGTTCCCGCGCTGGCGATGACGAGCTCGTGTGCCACATGGGCTGTTGTTGAAGCTCGTTCCCCGATAGGGCAGTCATCGCCGATCTCGACAGCACCCAATTGGGCTACCCGCCTTGGGCGGAGATGCTCGGATAGACGAATGGGATCCCGCTCAACCGCATCGCCACTTGAC
>JAKEEP010000175.1 GCA_022616475.1 Phycisphaerales bacterium
CAGCTATCACTATCAACCATGCCCGCCAAATCGATCACCGCTGTTGAACCCAAGTCTCCCGATGCGCAATCGGTGATCGATGAGCTGGCCGAGAGTCTTCGGAAAACCGCCGAAGCGGTTGTGCCCTGGTTTTTCCAGCACATGCCGCCAATGTATTTCCAGGACACCGATCACACCACCCAGCTCAGCCATCTGCGCGCGATCATTGCCGCCAAGGCATCCGGTCGTCCTCTGGAACTGACTCTCAAAGGAGAAGACAACGCGCAGTGGACATTTGTCCGCCCGCTGAATTATCCGGGCGTGCTCGCCGAGTTGGTGCGCGAGCTTCCCCACGATCTGCCTTTGCGAGCCGCCAAAATTCACACGGCCACCGATGGCCAGTTGGTCATCGACACCTTTGAGTTCGGCCAGGGCGAACCCTTCGATCCGCACGATCCGGACCAGGCGCTGAAGCTCGAGCAAACGATGGGCTACGCCGCGTTGAATCTCCCGCAATGGTCGGCCGATCGCGTGCGCGACTACTTCCATCGCTGCACGGCCGACTACGTCCTCACCGTGACGCCCCTTCGGATGTGTAGCCACTGGCAACTCTATACCCAGGTGACGGGCACCGACGGAACGGCGGTATGGCTCGAGCCTGAGTCCGATCCGACGCAATCGCGCATCGTGGTCGCCGCGGGAAACGTCACCACGCGCTCGATGCTTGAACGGGTCGCGACGCGCTTGAGCCGCTCGTCGATCAACGTACACCGCGCGTATCTGGATGTGATTTCCGACAGCAAGAACGGCTCGATCAGCTTGCTCGGATTCGTCGTGCACGGCCCAGGCGGAAGGGCGATCGATCCTGACAGCCCGCTCTGGCACAGCGTGCGCGGCGATCTCTTGCGCATCAAGTGGATGGATGAGCGAACGCTCAACCTGGCGTATCGACATCCCGATCTGAGCATGACGCGCGCCGAGATCATCACCGGCCTGGGCGACCTGATCCACCAATGCCTGGTGAAGACCAACCCGTACGCCTATAACCCAGATCGGATCGCAACGCTCTGCGAGCGCAATCTGGCGCGGGTGACCAGCATTACCGACCTGTTCCTGGAACGATTCGATCCCGCCAACCCGCTGGGCGACCAGGAATTCGCTACCCGCTCGACGGCGCTGGTCAAGGAGTTCGACAGTGCGGTTGATGGTGAAGATGCCCGAACCGTGCTCAAGAAGATGCTCGAAGCCGTTCACGCGGTGCTTCGCACCAATGTGTATGTCGAGCATCGTTGGGGGCTGGCCATGCGAATCCATCCGGCGCTGCTGGCGAATGAGGATCGCACTGAACTGCCGTTTGGCGCATTTTTCGTGCACGGCCGGGCGTTCAACGGATTTCATGTCCGCTTCCGCGACATTGCCCGCGGCGGCGTGCGCGCCATTCGCACCGTCGGCGCCGATCAATACGCCCGCGAGGCCGAGCGGCTTTACGATGAAGCGTATTACCTGGCGTTCGCACAACAGCTCAAGAACAAGGACATCCCCGAGGGCGGCGCGAAAGCCGTCATTCTTCTTGCGCCCGACGCCCAGCTTGAACGCAGCGTCAAGGGTTTCGTTGATTGCCTGCTTGACCTGATCACGCCGGATCCAAGTGTGCGCAAGCACATCGTCGATCGGTTCGGCCAGGAAGAATTGCTCTACCTGGGGCCGGATGAGAACATCACGCCTCAGCTCATCGAGTGGATCGTCGATCGCGCCAAGCGGCGCGGCTATCCAACGCCAACCGCCCTTATGAGCTCCAAGCCCGGCGCCGGCATCAATCACAAGCAGTATGGCGTCACCAGTGAAGGCGTGAACGTGTTCCTCGACGTCGCGTTGCGCGCGGTCGGGATCGATCCGAAGAAACAGGTCTTTACCGTGAAACTCACCGGCGGCCCGGATGGCGACGTTGCCGGCAACATCATCAAGATCATGTATCGCGACTACGGCGCGAACGCCAAGATTGTCGGCATCGCCGACGGCAGCGGTTGCGGCGAAGATCAAAACGGCCTCGATCACAGCGAGTTGCTACGCCTGGCCAAGGCTGAACTGCCCATCAGCTTCTTCGAACGGTCGAAACTGGGCCCTCGAGGGCGCATCGTGACGCTGCAAGAGCCCAACGGCGTGCAACTTCGCAACACCCTGCACAACCGCATTATTGCCGACGCGTTCTTGCCCTGCGGCGGCCGGCCCAACGCGATCAACGCCAAGAACTGGAAGGAGTACCTTCAACCCAACGGCGCCCCCACCAGCAAGGTGATCGTCGAAGGCGCCAACCTATTCCTCAACCCGGAAGCTCGCGCGCAGCTTTCCGATTGCGGCGTGCTGATCTTCAAAGACAGCTCAGCCAACAAGTGCGGCGTCATCTGCTCCAGCTTCGAAATCGGCGCCAGCATGCTCCTGAGCGAAGAGGAGTTCCTGAGGATCAAGGATCGCTTTGTACAGCAGGTGTTGGTCAAGCTGCGCGAACTGGCGCGGCGCGAAGCCGAGCTTCTGGCGCGCATTCGTTTGCATCGCCCGCAGGTGGCGCTACCGGAAGTAAGTACCCGCATCAGCCGCGTGATGATCCGCACCGCCGACGCCGTCGAAGGTTCGATCGACCGCCTGTCACCCGACGACGCCAAGCTCATGCAGCGCTTGGTGATCGACCACCTGCCGGCCGTGTTGCTCGAAACCGTTCGCGAGCGCTTGTGGACCAAGATGCCCCGGCCGTATCTCAAATGGATCATGGCCAAGAGCCTGGCTGCTCGAATGGTGTATCGCGAGGGGTTCGAGTACCTGGAGACGATGCCGCCGGCCGCCATTGCAGATTTGGGCGTGCGATACCTCCGATCAGAACTCGAACGAACTCAGTTGGTTGAGGAACTGGGCAAATCGAATCTGCCCGACCGTCAGCGCATCGCCGAGCTTTTGGGTGAGGCCGGCATCCTCACCACTTTAGAGTAAGGGCGGTTTCCTAGGGTCGCGCGGCCTTTCAATGATCAATGATCGTTTCTGAAGGGAAGCGGTCGCTTGCCCAGGTGGCCTCATTGGGCGCGGCCGCGGTGCCTCGATGGCGAGCCGAGCGATGTGGAGCGGCACGATCAGCTTCGGGCTGGTCAACGTGCCTGTCAAGATGTTCCCGGCCGTGAAAGACCGGGACATTCACTTTCATCTGTTGAGCAAAGATGGCACGTGCCGTCTGCGCCGCAAACTC
>JAKEEP010000176.1 GCA_022616475.1 Phycisphaerales bacterium
CAAGTCAAAACGTCAACAAGTCAAAACATCAACAAGTCAACAGATTCAGGTGAGTGCCGTCTGTGGGGAGGCGGAGAGGGTGAGGGTGTCGAATTGATTGGCGCGGAATCGAGCGGCGGCGGCGCCGGCGATCATGGCGGCGTTGTCGAGACAGTATTGCATTTGTGGGAGGCGGAGTTCGAGGTGGTGTTTTTGCGTGAAGACTTTGAGTTGTGTGCGGAGGAGGGAGTTGGCGGAGACGCCGCCGCCGACCAGGAGGGAGCGGACGGCGGAACCGGAAAAGATTCCTGGAACCTTTTTCAGGGCGCGGGTGAGTTTTTGGATCAGAGCCGAGACGGCAGCGCGCTGGAAGGAGGCGGCGAAATCAGCCTTCTCTTGTTGCGACAGATGGGAGGCGTCGCGCTGGAGGCGGGCTTCCATGCCGCGTCCGACGGGTTGGCCGCAGACGGCGTAAAGGAGCGCGGTCTTGAGACCGCTGAATGAGAAGTCGAGACTCTCTGGTGATAGGAGGGTGACGGGGAAATCGTGGGCGCGGTCGTTTCCGGTCTGGGCCAGGGCATCGAGGAGCGGGCCGCCGGGGTAGCCGAGCTGGAGGATGGTGGCGGCTTTGTCGTAGGCTTCGCCGACGGCGTCGTCGATGGTCTTGCCCAGGAGTTGGACATCGAGAGGAGCGCGCACCAGAAAGAGGCTGGTGTGGCCGCCCGAGACCACCAAACCGAGCGCGGGGTATTCGACCGGTGGCGAATCGAGCAAGCCGGCGTGGAGGTGGGCCAGGACGTGATCGACACCGATGATGGGTTTTTCGAGCGACCAGGCGAGGGCCTTGGCGGCGCTGACGCCGACCAGAAGCGAGCCGATGAGTCCGGGGCGGTGGCCCACGGCGATGGCGTCGAGGTCGGAGTAGTTGAGGCCGGCGTGGTTCAAAGCCTCGCGAATGACGGGCGTGATGCGCTCAATGTGGGCGCGGCTGGCGATTTCCGGGACGACGCCGGCGTAGAGCTCGTGGAGATTATGCTGAGTGGCGATGACGTTTGAGAGAACGCGCGTGCCATCGGCGACGACGGCGGCGGCGGTTTCATCGCAACTGGTTTCGATGCCGAGGATGAGCATGAGTAGAGCTAGGGCAACGACAGATGAGCACAGATGGACACAGATAGAGATCAGAGGTCAGAAATCAGAGGTCAGAAGTGAGCCCGAAGGCTTCATCGCAATTTGGTCTTTGATGCAGGGATGAGCCTGGTTGGTCACATTTTCATCATAGGTGCATTGATGTGTTTGCTTGGCGACGCAAGTTTGCGCCAAGCCGCGCTACCCGTGGGGCCGACATGGTTGGGAGACGGCCTGATTCGAGTGTTCTGCGCGCCTTGCGAGAGCAACGCACTCGTTGAGTGGAATATGGTTGAAGGAACATCGCTTGATTGGTGTGTGGATCAAGCGCGCAACGACGCTTCTTGCAGGAGAGAACTATGAACGGCCAACCGACGCGAAAGAGACTCATGTGGATGTTGCTGGGTGCAGCGGGGCTGTGGGCCCTCGGGCAGCTTGGTGGTTGCAACATGATGAGCGGAATCGGCAAGGACATCGCGTGGTTGGGGAACGCGCTGTCGAATACGGCAGAGGAAGCGGGGAGTTGAGCGGCGCGGTGGATTGATCAGGGGCGGGACGCTGCATGCTTCGGCCTCCTTCCAAGGGAGGACGAAGCATGGCAGCTTGGCACAAGAACCGGAGCGATATTGCCGATGGACGCGGCGCGACGCATTGCGTCGCGGCTACAGGTCGCCTAGTTATTGCCGGCGACGGGTGTTAGCTTGATCGACTCGAGCGCGAGCTCGACGTCGCCGCCTTCGATGCGATAGGTTCCGACGAGGTTGCCTTGCTTGTCGCGGATTGCAAGGGTTCCGTTGGCGAGATCGATGTCGGGCGGGAGCAGCGGCGGCTTGCCGGCCTGGGTGGAGAGCTTCTGAAGCGCGGCAATGCGCTCTTCGATCTTCATCGTGGCCTCGATGAGTCCGATGCGCTGCTCGAGGGCGCGGTTGAGTTCCTGGTCGAAGGCGACCACGGCGCTTTGTTCTTGACTCACCTGGGGCCAATCGCCGGTGCGAACAGCGGTGGCGAGCACTTCGACGGCGCGGGCCAGTTGCCGATCCTTCAGATTGTCGGCGATCCACTGAGCGTTGGCGCAGGCCGGGCCGTTGTCCTTGCCGTTGCGGATGATCTCGAACTCGCGGCGAGCGCGGAACATTTCAATGTAGTCTTCATCCGGAACGGGCATGACCATGCCGGGGTCGGGATCGACGCCCCAGACTTGGCTGTCGCTGGAACGGTGAATGTTTCGGCCATCGGCTCCCCCAATGTAGTAGTGAGCAGAGGTGAACTTGAGGGTGCCGCGGTTGTAGTCGAGCTCGCGGATTTCCTGGACCGAGCCTTTGCCAAAGGTGCGGGTGCCGAGGATTTTGGCGCGGTGGTTTTCCTGGAGGGCGCCGGCGACGATCTCGCTGGCGGAGGCGGAGCGCTCGTTGACCAGGACGAGCATGGGGAAGTCTGGGAGCGTGCCGGCGAGGTGGGCGGCGAAGGTCTTGATTTCTCCGCGGCCTTCGCGCGGCCTCACGGAGACGATGGTTCCTTCATCCAGGAACAGATCAGCCAATTGCACGGCAGCTTCGAACTCGCCACCGCCGTTATCGCGGAGGTCGAGGATAAGGCCGTTGAGCGCGCGCTGCTGAATGTTGTCGAGCGCGCCGGTGAGTTCGTCGATTGTGGTGGCGTTGAACTGTGTGACTCGGATGTAGGAGAGGCCCAGTTGATCATCGATGCAGTAGTTCCAGTCTTCACCCTGACGGCGCAACCCGCGAACGGTGCGCGTGGTGATGCGGCTGCGGACGATCGTGTAAGGCTGCTCGGTTCCATCAAGATGGCGGACCTTGATGGTGACGGGGGTTCCCGGCTCGCCCATAAGCTTGGCGATGCAATCCTGAATGGGCATTTTGAGGGTGGACTGGCCTTCGATTTCGAGGACGACGTCGCCGGCCATGATTCCGGCTTCGAGGGCTGGAGAGCCGTCCATTGGTGAGATGATCGTGAGGTAATCGTCGATGATGTTGACCTCGCAGCCGATGCCGACATAGCTTCCGCGAATGTCCTTTTCGAACTCGGCGTGCTCGTCGGGGGGAACGAATACGGTGTGGGGATCATCGAGGGTTTCGATCATGCCGTTGATCATGGCCAGCTGCATCTGCTTGTCGTCGAGCTTGGCTTGGTCGACGAAGCCTTCCACGAGCAGGTGGCGGACATCGATGACCGGATCGAAGAGGTCGTAATTGGAGGCGCGATCGGCGATGGCGATGGGGAGCTGAATAAGCAGCGCGCCGGAGAACAGGATGAGCATTGAGGGGGCGAGGATCTTCTTGAATCGCACGGGGAACTCCTTTGAGTTGGTGATAATAGGCGGGGGTCTGTGCGCGCCGGGAAAGCGCCGGAGGCATGCTTCTCTTGATGCAATGGAAGGCGAATCACCCACGAGTCGGACGGGCCAAGCGTGGCACCACCTGAGAAAGGATTGACACGCGGCGCGACGGTTGCGTCGCGGCTGGGGCGCAGGAACGTCTATGATGGTTGTGTGAACATGGCGGATGTTGATCGCGATGAATTGAGGGTTGCCGCGGAGCGTGCGGTGCTGGTCGGGGTGGCGCACAGCCGGGGGTATTACGATGAAGAGGACCCGCTGAGCGAGCTACGGGCGCTGGCGCAGACGGCGGGGGCCGAGGTGGTGGGGGAGCTCTTTCAGAAGCGCGGGAAGCCGGATGGGCGGACATTCCTGGGGAAGGGGAAGGTACAGGAACTGGCGGCACTGATCGCGATGAACGGGGCGCGGCTGGTGATCTTCGACAATGAGCTCTCGCCTTCGCAGATCGGGAACCTGGAGGAGGAGACTTCGTGCAAGATCGTGGATCGCAGCGAGCTGATCCTGGATATTTTCGCCAATCGCGCAGCGACCGCGCAGGCAAAGCTGCAGGTGGAGATCGCGCAGCTCGAATACACGTACCCAAGATTGAGGGCGATGTGGGACCACCTGGGGCAAGTCACGGGCGGCGCGCCGGTGGGGATTGGGACGCGCGGGCCGGGCGAGCAGCAGTTGGAAATCGACCGGCGGCTGGTGCAGAACCGGCTGACACACCTCAAGCGCGAGCTGGAGCACATTCTGGAGCGAAGCACGCGCGAGGTGGCGCAGCGGAATCAGATTCACTTCACGGTTGGGTTGGTGGGATATACCAATGCGGGGAAGTCAACGCTGTTCAATCGTCTGACGGCGGGCGGGGCATTTGCCGATCCGAAGTTGTTCGCGACGCTTTCGACGCGGATTGAACGGTGGGATTTGGGAGGTGGGAACGCGGCGATGTTGTCGGACACGGTCGGGTTCATTCGGAATCTGCCGCACCACCTGGTGGCATCGTTCCGGTCAACACTGGAGGAGACGATCTCGTCGAAGTTGCTGATCATTGTGCTGGACGTCTCGGATCGCAATGCACAGATGCAACTGGAGACTGTACATGCCACGTTGGATGAGATTGGCGCGACGACTCAACCCCGGATCCTGGTGCTGAACAAGATTGATCGATTGAGCGATCGGCGCGAGGTGGAAGCGTGGCTCCAGAAGCATCCGGATGCGCTGCCGGTCAGTGCGGTGAGCGGGGAAGGGTTGGAGAAACTTAAGCCGCTGGTGATGGAGCAGTTTCTGGGAGGGGTGCGGGAGGTGGAGATCGCGCTGCCAATGGGGGACACGCGCGAGATCATGTTTTTGGAGAAGAGGACGCAGGTGTTGGATCGGCAATATGAGGACAGCACGGCGGTGTTCAAGGTGCGGATTGGGAGGCGGCAAGTCGATCAACTGTTGGCCCAAGGCGGGAGCAGGCTGAAAATCAATGGATTGAAGCCGCACGAGGCGCTGGCGAAGTATTGGGAGGACGCGAAGGTGGAGGCGGTGAAGCGGGTAAGACCGCATGAGAAGCATGTGGGTTAAAGCGTCCGAAGCGACGAAGCGACGAAGGGACGAAGCGACGAAGCGACGAAGCGACGAAGATCCTTCAAGGTGAATGCGCAGGGTTGCAGTGAGGTGAGGCTTTGAGTGAATTGGATGGTGGGTTCGAGCGATTTGGCGAGGAGTTGAATCCGGCGGTTGTTGATGAGGTTTTGGGTTGGGAGCGGGATAAGGAACTGGGGCGCATTGTTCGGAGGCTGCGATCGCATGCCAATCGCAAGGCATTTCTGGACACGTATGCGGAAGCGATGGTGGCGCGGCGTTTGAAGGCGCGGGGGTGCAAGTTGAAGTTTGAGGTGCCGACGCCGGCGGGGCGGAGGTCTGATTTTGAAGTGGATGGATGCGGGCGGCGGTTCTATCTCCATGTCAAGAGGATCGACACGGATCGGCCGGGGGCGGACGTGAAGGGTTCAAAGCGGCTGGTGGCGCAATCAGCGAAGTTGCGTGCGCTGGAGCGGATCGCGCGGCCCTACGTGGTGCAGGTGCGCTGGCACGATTGGTTGAATGCGGCGCAGATGAAGAGGCTGGTCGATCAGGCCGGCGAGTTCATTCGGCAGGCGCGGGTGGGGGATGAGATGAAAGCGAGCGATGCGGATGGACGCGAGCTTGGGGGAGTGCGGGTGATCGCGCCGTGGGATGGTTCGCACGTGAATGTGACGATCGGGCTGCCTTCGGGGTTTGTGGATCAGGCGCCACGTTTTCGAAGGTTGATGCATCGGGCCTACCAACAGTTCATGCCACGCCAGACAAACGTCATTGTGATTTGCAGCGGGCATCCGAATGATGTGGTTGAGTGTGAGAATGGTCTGTTGGGCTCGCACATCGAGCGGTGGGATGCGTTCCCTCCGGTGGGCAAACGGGTAGCGCACGGGCGGGGCGCGGATGGTTTTTGGAACGGGCAGCGGTATGCGGCATCGCGGTTTGTGGCGTGGTTTGGATTTTCGCCGGGGGATCGTGAAGCGGAGAGCCGGTTGTGGGTGAGGCGGGAGATGGAGGTGGATGGGGAGATGGAGGATGTTCTGAAAAGCGTTTTTGAGGATGGGCGGTAGAATCGCGACGAAGGCACGAAGGCACGAGAAACCGGAATCGGAAATTGCAAAACCATGAATGATCCACGGATTAGGAAGTTAGCGGAGCTGTTGATCAACCACTCGACGCGGCTGCAGAAAGGCGAGCACGTGTTGATTGAGGGGTTCGATGTTCCCGATTCGATCGTGATTGAGCTGATCCGAGCAGCGCGGAAAGCGGGCGGGCATCCGCACGTGGCCGAACG
>JAKEEP010000177.1 GCA_022616475.1 Phycisphaerales bacterium
CTCCGGAGTCTCGGCTTTCGCCGCCATTTCCATCTTGCCGGTCGCGGGCGCCAAATGCTCATCCATCGTGACGATGTCGGAGCCGAACATGACTCGCCCCCGGAACTGGTGCATGAAATGAATCAGGGCAGCTCTCGGATGTTTGCTCAATTCGCGAATCATCCATTTGGCCGCGCTGGTGTCCAAATAGAGGTTGGGATGCCGCTGAAGCAGACCCGAAAGGAAGTCAAGATCCTCGGGCCATCCCCCCATGTGCGCGGCAATCCACGGCTGCTTAAAGCGATCCAGTAGGCGTTCGAGAGGTTCGTATTGATCAAGCTTGCTTCCGTACACACTCGCATCGGCATACTTGGTCGAGAACCAAGTGTCGGGATCGCCGATATGGGTCATGAAGATCATCCCAAGGTCGTGCGCGACTTTCATTGCTTCGATGCGCGATGGCGAGTCCAGCCGCATGAATCGCTCATCGCCGAAAGCCCGGCCCAGTTCGATCGATCGCGGCGCGGCCCAGAATTTCACGATGCGCGTGCCAAGCTTGTGAAACGCGCGGATGCGCTCGATGAAGCCCTCGCCCATTTCAAACCGCTTATCCTGGCCGGCCCAGTTCGGCACGGCGATAAACCGAATGCGGCCTCCGAAAATCTCGCGCATGGCCGCCACCTGCTCGAGTTGCGTCATCGAATAAGTCAGAACGATGCCGTAGAGCTCGGCCGCTTCTTGATACGCCCGAGCGGCGCGCAAGCCGTTGATGTGGCTGTGAGCGTCGATAATGCCCGGCAGGGAACCGAGCAGGGGCATTTGCCTGGCCTGGGCCCGGTAATCCAAGCCGAGCCGATTGGAAGCGTTCAACGGAACTGGCGGCGCCTGTGCGCGGTTCATTGCAGATAATAGGAGGTTTCGGAGGGTGCGAATCGGTACTGGCGGCCTTGCGTCATGCATGGGTCTTGAAGGAAGGCATCCGTACCAACGACAATGGGCACGCGTGTCGGATCAACCCAAGATGACAGTTCTCGCATCAAAACCTTTGCAGGCGTCATCGCATGTGGCGGTGCGCCCTCCGCGCATCGCGCTGGCGCATGACTGGTTGGTCGGGATGCGCGGCGGCGAGTGGGTGCTCGATCGTTTGGCGCGAATGTTTGGTCCAACTGATTTGTACACGCTGGTCAGCGACGGTCGCCCGCTGACGCCCGCGATTTCACAATGCCGCGTCGTC
Organism: Phycisphaerales bacterium; assembly: GCA_022616475.1. Taxonomy (GTDB): domain Bacteria; phylum Planctomycetota; class Phycisphaerae; order Phycisphaerales; family SM1A02; genus JAKEEP01. Next base: position 1,214 of record JAKEEP010000177.1, read on the forward strand.
ACATCTCCGCTGCAAGGTTTCCCACGAGCGGCCGGCGCATGGCGCCGGCGCTACCTTCCGCTCATGCCCTGGGCAGTGCACAGGCTGCGAGTTGCGCCCTGCGACTTAGTGATCTCCACCAGCTCGGCGGTCGTCAAGTCGCTTGTTCCCCCGGAGGGAACGCCGCACCTGTGCTACTGCCATTCGCCGGCGCGATATATCTGGGAGCAAGCGGAGGATTATGCCGGCGGCAGTGGGGGGCTCTGGCGGAAGTTCGGATTGCGAGCCGTGCGCCGGCGCTTCCAGGATTGGGATCGCCGCACCGCCCATCGCGTGACGATGTTCCTGGCCAACAGCGCCCACAGCGCGGCACGAGTCAACCGCTGCTACGGTCGCGATGCGGAGGTCGTCTATCCGCCGGTGCGAACAAACTTCTTCACGATTGATGAATCCATTCAACGCGAAGAGTGGTTTCTCGTGGTCGCCGCGCTCGAACCCTACAAACGCACCGATCTTGTGATCAATGCGGCAAATCGAGCGAGATTTCGACTCAGAATCGCGGGCGACGGCACCCAGCGCCGTCGCTTGCAGTCCATCGCCGGTCCGACCGTGCAAATGCTCGGTCGAGTCTCCGACCGCGAGCTTGTCGAACTCTATCGCCGCGCCAGGGGGCTGATCTTCCCGCAGGTGGAAGACTTTGGCATTATCGCCGTCGAAGCACAAGCCGCGGGCTGCCCGGTGATCGCTTACGCCGGCGGCGGAGCGCTCGAGACCGTAACGGAGCGAACGGGAGTGTTCTTCGAGCGGCACGATCCCGATGCGATTGTTGACGCGATTCGGGAATTCGAGCGCCGCACGATCGATGCCGGTTCATGTCAGTCGAATGCGATACGGTTCAGCGAGGAGGTCTTCGACCAGTCGATTCAGGCGCACGTGGCGCGCCTTCTCAACGCCCGGCAAGAGAAATCCCGATCAACGCCGGGAGCCGTTGTTTCCCAAGCCATTTGATGGTTCCCCATTTCGGTTCAGCACGGCCCCGCTGAGGACCTGGCCGACGTAAATGCGATGATCGCCATCCAGCTCGATGTGGCGGACGACTTCGCAATCCAGATAGCTCATGGCTCGATCGACGATCGGCGAACCGCTGGGCGCTGTGCTGGTCAGCAGAGAAACCAGCGCATCGTCGTGAAGGTCGCCCGGCTGGCTGAACTTCCGCATCAGGAAACGATCATTGGGGCTGATCTGGCACAGCGCGAACATGCGGCTGTCGCGGATGACCGGCTCAATCATCTGTCCCCGGGCCAACGCGACCATGATCATCGGCGGCTGATCGCAGCACTGTTGAACCCACTTGACCAGCACCGCGGCGCGCCGGCCTTCATACTGAGATGTCAGCAGGAACAGCCCATTGGGAATGTGTGCGATAGCGGCCGCAGCATCGGATGCTACATCTCTATTCACGCGACACCGCCCACGATTCAAAGTTTCACCCTTCGCAAACAGCGCCCCACCACGGGCAGGCGCCCGAAGGCACTTCTTGCGCCAACCAACGAAGTCACTTATTCTCATCGTCCGGACAGCACTCGTGATTGACGCGCAGGCGCCAGAATTGTGGATAACTTGTGGACAACTTGACGATTGCGGTTGTTATTGGAACCACGCACAGTGCGCGGTCCTGAAATTTGTCCGGCGAGAAAACATTTCTCAAATTTTGTGGAGCTAGGTGTTGCAAATTGGGGTGAAGTGGGTTAAGTTCCTCGGCCGTCCCACCGAGGCGCTAATGAGTGTTGTTTACAGGCGAATACGAACACACGATCGACTCCAAGCAGCGCTTGGCAATCCCAGCCGAGATTCGAGCGCAGATGGATCCCGAAACACACGGGAAGGCGTTCTACCTGGCGCCGGGCGCCAACGGGACGCTGTGGCTCTGGCCCGAACTCACATTCGTTCGAATGACCAACGCCATGGAGCAAACGTTGCTGCCTGGGGACGAGGCGATGGAGTTCGAGGAGCTCATCTATCCGGAGTCCAAACGGCTGGAGATCGACAGTGCGGGGCGGGTTCGCATTCCCGAGCAGATGCTTGCCGAGTTTGGTTTGGGACAGACCGTGATCATTCTGGGCATGAAAGACCATTTGGAACTGCGCGATCCGCAGCAAAGGAAGCTGCAGCGGCAACAGACCCTGGCCAAGCGGCGCGACATCATGATTCGCGCTCGCGAGGCCCTGAACAGAAACCCCTCAGGAGGAGGGATGAAAGAAGGTCCCTGAGCTTTGATCGGCTCTAGGGCCTTTACAGGCGCCAGGCAAGGCTGATGCGCTTCGGCAAGCCCGGAACGCAAAGGCACAGGGACAGCGGGCAAGGATGCCCGATCGCGTGACGCGTCCTGTTCGCAGCCAAGGATGGCCGCGAACGAGGTGAACGATGCGGGCTGCTGACGCATGCTCACTACCTGTCGTGGGAGAGCAGGTTAGGTGAGCGGGCGGATGCGGCAAACGTCCCCGACCCGGTGCCGGCGGGTCACGGAAGACCCGTGCGGGAACGGGCAAGGTTCGATCGGCACGGACGCGCTGATCGATCTGGCCGACAACGGCAGGCGGTTTTGTGGCCGCCCCCCTTCGAACTTCGCCTTCAACCTCCTGATCGAGGTTGAAGGCATTCACGCACCGGCAACGAGAGTTGATGGGTGCAGCGGTTGTTCCCTTCCCCCTACGCTCGTAGCGCGACCCACCACGCGCTGCGAGCATTTTTTTCAGAGCTTCAGAGCTACAGAACGACAGAGCTTAACCTATGAAGCTCTAAGGTTCTGACGCTCTGAAGCTCTGTTCTGATTACGGTCCGGCGGTGCCGGAGGGGCGGATTGTTCCAACGATCGATGGCTTGGAAGTCAAGATCTGATCGGCCACCTCGCGCCGATGCACATCCACCTCGCGCGGAAAATCAAAGGCAAGCCGAACACGGTCACCCTTGATTGCAACGATGCGCACGATGCCCAGCGGATTGGCGGGATCGCCAATAACGACTTCTTCCTCTTCCCGTCTGGTAATGACAAGCATTCGTACTGGCCTCCTGCCACCTGCTCTGGAATCTGTTGGCGTATGTCAAGCCACCCACCGCCGATAAGCGTAACCGATACTTCAAAACCTCCAAGCGCAATTCGCAACTTTTGGGAAATGATAGGGTTGCGGAGGGCCGGAAAAACCGCGATCACCGTCAGCGAATCTCTTGAACAGAGGTTACACCTGGGATTCGCTGCTTCAGATTGCGCTCAATACCGGACTTGAGGGTCATTGAGCTGGAAGGGCAACCAACGCAGGCGCCGTGCAGCCGGACCTGGACCACTCCGCTGTCGGAAATATCGACGAGCTCCACATCGCCTCCGTCTGATTGAACCGCCGGCCGAATCAGGTTCAAGACCCGCTCAACCTGGTCCCGTATCGAGGCCGATGTTTGAGAGTTGGCTGTTATCTCGGGCATACGTGATCCATTGACATTGTAGAAGCCCTCGACCAGCGGGGGTAGATGTTTCGCCAGGACTTCACTCTGTTCGATCTGTTCATCGCACCCCCACCTGTAGACTACTCCCATGCTTCGACGATCACTCACCGTGCTGTGTGCCGGCTTGGCGGCGATTTTCTTGTGCTCCTGCGAGTCGATGCCGAGCGCCAGCGATCCGATCTCTACGCTCAAGAATCCAGCGGCCAGCGGGCGGCAGCAGCAAGCAGCGCTGGCAAGCCTGCAGCGCAACCCGGCGGAAGATCCGGCGACCAATCAAGCCCTGGCATCGGTTGTATCGAGCGACAAGCACACGCCTGACATTCGGGTGGCTTCGCTCAATGAGTTAGCCGAGCGGGATTTGCCGGCCCTGAAGACCGCCATTCGCAGGTCGCTGCCCCGTTCAACGTCATGGGCCTGGATCACGCGCGCTTCACAGATCATCGCAGAGCGAGGTTGGATTGATCTGACCCCGGCGCTAGTGAGCAGCCTGGCTCGGCCGGTCATGCAGCCCAAGGACGACTTCGATCGGCCGGAGTTCATCGCGCTGGTCAAGCTTCACGGCTCGTCGAACATCGCCGACGTGGTGTACAACACGTTCGTTGACTCAAACAGCATTTCCGAGCAGGGCTTGCGCGCTCGGTGCTGGGATTTGCTCCACCGCTTGGGCCAACGCGATCGATTGATTGCACTGCTGTCATCCGGCGAGCTACCACCCAAGGACGCCCTTCTGGCTGACCTGCGGGCATCGGCAACTGAGCTGGGAATCATCCCGCACAACCGCGAGGAGATTCTCTGGCTGCGAAAACTGCGGGAGCCCGCGCGGGCCGATTTCTGGTCGCGAGCGGTCTCGGCTGTGGCAGCGCTGCCCAAGCAGCGCCGCGCCGAACTGGAGATGCGCGACCTGCCGATCATTGTTTCGGCTTCGCTCTACGATCCAGACCTGCTTCGAACGCCGGCGGGAACGCTCTACGATCGTGTCGACACCTATCTGACCAATCAGAGTCACCATGTTCAGGCATCCAATTTCGACGGCTTCGCTGGCAATTCACGGCAAAGCTTGGCCGAGCATCAGGAGCAGCTGACCTGGGGCGATCTGGCGGCCATGTTGATTGCCGTCCGCGCGATCCAGGTGCCCGAGGTGGTGGCCCACGTGTTTAACTACGCCGAACGCGACCGCGCTGACAAGACCACCGAGTATGGCGGCATCATCTCGCTCGATTCCCGCGACCGGTTTGCCATCAGGGAGTTCATCCCGGTGATTCGGCAGCACGATCAGCGTTTCGAAGCGCCGCAGAAGATGCTCGACGTGGCCTACACTTCCATCTTTCACTTTCACTTGCATGCACAGAACCATCGCAACAGCGCCTATGCCGGGCCAGGATACGGCGATATCAATTATGCCAACAACACTCGCGCTAACTGCCTGGTTTTCACATTCATGAACCCCAACACGATGAACGTCGACTATTACCGGCATGACGGGCTGGTGATTGACCTGGGCGAGATCAAGCGTCCCGCATCGGGCCGCAAGGCGAGCCCTCAGGCGAGGAAGGTTCGGTCATTCGATGTTCCGTTCGCGCCGCGCACAGCGAGTGAAGTCCGAAGTTCGGGCTTGCGCCGCCGACAGAGCTTCCTGCCCAGACCGTCGTCTCTTGACACCCTCTTGTTCCGGGGCTCCGAAGTCTTGGGGATTCTCGACTCTATCGCGATTTCCAGGCACGCCTGATGCAACTGGTTCCACTGCTCCTGGTTGCTGTGGTGATGGCGGTGGATGAAGGGTTGCAACCGATCGGCGCCGGATGGGGGCTCTCCGAGCCGGCGATTGCAGCGCTGGCCATCGGTCCGAACATCCTCATTTTGGCGCTTGCGGGGGTGTCAATTGCCTGGCGGAAGCGCCAGCTTTCGCGTCGCGGCGGCTCCACCGGAGCGTTCTCTCCATTGGCGGACGTCATCCCACGCGTCATGGTTGGGGCGGAGCGCGATGTGCGCATCGCGCGGGCTTTGATTCTGGTCAATCATGCCGCGGCGGTTCTTGTCTTTGGGTGGGTTGGAGCCGTTCGCGCGCTGACCGGCGACCTGATCTTGATCGACGAGGTGATCGCGATCCTGCCACCCCTGTTAGGGCTGGCCGGAACGTGGTGGATCTATTACCCCGTCGAGCGCAGGCTGCGCGAAGCGATTTTGACCCGCCGGCTCGACGAAGGCTTGCCAATCTATCCCCCGCCGAGCCGTCTGGCCTACGTTGTGCTGCAAGCCCGGCTTCAGTTGCTGCTGCTGCTGACGCCGGTGTTGGTCATCGTGGCCGCTGCGGAAGCGATCGACATGCTGGCCGATCTGGTTGGGTCCCAATCATCGGGATGGGCCAGTGTGATTGATCATGGCGGCACACTGGTTGCTGCTGCGGTTGTGTTCTTGCTTTCCCCGTACGTCGCGCGGCTGGTTCTGGATGTGCAACCTTTGCCGACCGGCGAGCTGCGCGAGGCGCTGGAGGAAGTATGCCGGCGTCATCGCGTGAAGGTGCGGCAATTGCTGCTTTGGAACACGCATGGTTCGATGATCAATGCGGCCGTCATGGGGCTGATCGGACCCATCCGCTACATTCTGATCACCGATGCGCTGATCGAAATGCTCAGGCCCGATCAAGTGCGCGCGGTGATGGCCCATGAGATCGGTCACGTCCGCCGTCACCACATGCCGTGGCTGATCGTGTGTCTGATGGCGGCATTTCTGGTGGCGGCGATCTTCGTCGAAGGGCCCCTGCGCGCGGCGTATTGGTTTGATTGGATCGGCAGCCAGGCGATGTTCGATGCCGTGACGATCGCCGCCAACGTGGCCCAGTTGGCCGTGGGGTTGACGCTGTTTGGGTGGATCTGCCGGCGCTTCGAGCGGCAAGCAGACACGTTCGCGGTTCAGCACCTCAGCGGCTTGGGAGCAGCCCCGAACGCACCAGCGAGCGAATCTAGCCAGTCCGGTTCAGGCCTTGTTCAACCGATCACTCCAGAAGCCGTTGACTCCATGCGCGGTGCGCTCGATGCCATCGCTCGTTTGAATACTGTTGACCGTCGGCGCTCGAGCTGGCGGCACGGCTCCATCGCTTGGCGCATCGAGTACCTGTATTCGATCGTCGGCCGTCCGGTCATGAACCTACCAATCGATCGGCTGATCCGCTGGATCAAGACTGCGGCGGCGGTCGTGTTGATCACCGGCTTGGGTTTGAGCGCCGCGTTGCAGTGGCGAAACGGCGGCATCTCTGCTCAAATGCGAGCGGGCGATAACCCTTGGCGCGTGGAGTCGGTCAGGGCCGGAGACTATGGAACCAGTTGCTCAAGCACTGATCATTTGCGATGCCGTGTGGAAGGACCCGGCGACGGGCAAGAGCTTCTTGCTCGGGACGTTTACGACTGTGAACACGGGCACGTTTCCGACTCGCCTGGGGCAGATGTGCGTGTATTTCTCGGTCACCAACTGCCATGGCCGAACTCCCTTGTGCTTGCGGCTGGTGTACCTGAACGTCGATGAGTCTGCGGATGAGGAGCTGGCCAAGGCCGAGACCGAGGTGGAAGTTCCCGATCCGCTGGCGGCCGTGGAGGGCGCTTTCACGATCAGAAACGTTGTTTTTCCGAAGGCAGGGGAGTATCGTTTAGCCTTGGAAAGCAACGGGGTTCCGCTGCTGGAGCGGCGGCTGGTAGTGACCGGGCCAAGGAGTTCGACGGCATGAGCAAATTTGATGAAGCACGCGCGATCGCAGGGGCTCAGATCGCCACTTCGGTTTCCCTTCCGGTCCAAGGGCAGATGGTAGAGGCCAAATCGACGTCGCAGCCTCCGTTCGACCTGATCAAGCACCTTTTGACCGGCCGGCCGCTGCTGAAGGCCAAGAGCCTGGTCCGTCGGTAGCGTCGGAAGGGCGCCAGTCCAGAAAAGGTGCCAGGCACCATTTTCTGAAGACGTCCTTTGTCGCCACAGAGCCCCACAGAAAATGGTGCCTGGCACCTTTTCCCGCGGAGTTGGGGCGATTCGACGTTTGATGAATACTGTTAGAGAATCAACGCCGGTCGAGCGGCGTTGTTGATTTGCAGGCAAAACTCATGAGCATCCGTTTCACCAAAATGCACGGGATCGGCAACGATTACGTGTACATCAACGGGTTTGAGCAGCGGGTGGACAACCCGCCGCAAGTCGCGCGCAAGATTGCCGATCGCAATTTCGGCGTTGGCGGCGACGGTCTGATCATCGTCCTGCCGCCCGACAAGGGCGTCGATGCTCACGTGCGCATGCGCATGTTCAACGCCGACGGCAGCGAATCGGAAATGTGCGGCAACGGTATTCGCTGCGTCTGCAAGCTCGCGCACGATCGAGGCATCACGCGAGCCAATCCGATGAAGGTGCAGACCGGGCGCGGCGTGCTCACGCTCGATTACACCACTAACGGCGATGGAAAAGTCGATCGAGTGACCGTCGATATGGGCGAACCGATTCTCGATCTGAAGAAGATTCCCGTCACCAAGTCCGCTTTGACGCGCGCAGGCGACGGCCGTGCCCATCAGCACTGCGTCCAGCTCGGGGCTGAAGGCGCCGAAATCTGGTTCGCCACGTTCGTCTCGATGGGAAACCCACACGCGGTGTTCTTCGATGACAATAATGCACAGATTCGCGGCAGCAAGTTGAAGACGATCGAACTGGATCGTCTGGGCCCGCGCATCGAAAACCATCCCGCATTTCCGCGCCGCATCAATGTGCATCTGGTGCAGGGTCATTCGCGCGGTGAACTGACCATGCGCACCTGGGAGCGCGGCACGGGAATGACTCTGGCCTGCGGGACGGGCGCATCGGCGGTGTGCGTCGCCGGCGCGCTGACGAATCGAACCGATCGCGAAATCCTTGCGCATTTGCCAGGCGGCGACCTCAACCTGCGCTGGGACGAGAACTCCAATCATGTCTTCATGACCGGCCCAGCGACCGAAGTCTTCAGCGGAGAGTGGGTCGAGAATCACGCGTAAGATACGCGCCGCATGCCACTGAACGACACCGAGCAACGGCTGTGTGCGGCGATTGCCAAGCGCGATAGGTCGATGCGCCAACAGCTTGCACGCGATGTGGCGATCCCGACCGGTGGAGATTTCACTCCTGGATTGGATGAGTATCGGGGCCTGGTCGTGGAGCAGTTGGAGGCTCTGGAAGCACGAATCACAACAGTTCCCGGTACGCCGCGGCCCCAATGGCTTGAGCACGCGAGCGCGGCTGGTCGAGCGACTGATCGCGAGGTTATGCAAGCGCCGCCGGTTGTTCTTGCCGAACGTGCTGCCAGGAGCCGTGGCCCACGTATTCTCATCGCCGGGCATCTTGATACGGTTCACGACCCCTACGGCTCGTTTCGCAAACTGACGACTGCACCGGACGGCCGCACCGCGACCGGGCCCGGCGTAGTTGACATGAAGGGCGGCATCCTCATCGCCATTCACGCCCTGGAGGCGCTTGCCGAATGCGGTGTTGAGGTCAATTGGACGTTTCTGCTCAATAGCGATGAAGAAACCGGGTCATTTCACAGCTTTGAAGCGATCACGCAAGCGGCGCGCGATCATGATATTGGGCTGGCGTTGGAGCCCGCGCTGCCGGACGGCTCCCTGGTGGTCGAGCGCATGGGCGCGGGTCAATTCAAGGTTGAAGTCTTCGGTCGGGCCGCGCACGTCGGCCGCGACTTCGTCAAGGGAGTGAGCGCGGTCTCGAAACTCGGCGAGGTGCTGATCAAGCTTGCCGGCATGTCCGACCCGCAGCAGGGGCGAATCGTGAACGTCGGGCCGTTGCAGGGTGGAGTTGCAACCAACATCGTCGCCGACTACGCCGCCTGTTGGGGGAATGTGCGATTTGCCGATGGCGAGTCGGCGCGATGGCTGGAGAGGGGCTTGGTTGCCCTGGCAACAGCGCCTGATCAACTTCCGCGCGTGACCGTTCATCACCTGATCAATCGCCCGGCAAAGCCGTTGACGGAAGAGGTGCGACGACTGGCTGAGAAGGCGCGCGAAGCCGCAAGCGACCTGGGGCAAGAGTTGCGGTTCGGGTCAACTGGGGGCGTGTGCGACGGCAACATCATGCAGGCGGCGGGTTTGCCCACGATCGACACACTTGGAGTGCGCGGCGGAAACCTTCACCGAACCGATGAGTTCATCGAGCTTTCCAGTTTGGTGGGACGCTGCCAGTTGCTTGCGGTGCTGCTGGCCCGACTCTCACATGGCTCAAACTAGAAGCGATTGCTTCGACGAACCATCTGTCGGCCAACGAATTGAAACTGAAACTTGACCCGACGCAAGCAGGTATCGGAACGAAACCACGATCCCGCGTGGATTCTGGAAGGTCCTAATATGTGTCCAGCCATTCAGTCGTGCAAAGAGCGCCTGAAGGGCTGCCGATAAAGGATACATTCATTTACCCAAGCTACCATTTTTGTCTCCCTTTGCTCGCCGCGGCGAGCGAATGAGTCTGTGCCAATGACCACCAAAGCCAAGGAACCGAAGACTTCTCCTCCCGCCAAGACCCGGACCAGCCCGGCCAAACCCGCTGCCACGGTGGCCGCCGCACTCGCGGCCAGCGCCACGGTTCAGGACGCCGTGAACGCGGTCGTGCGGGAGCTGAGCGAGATTCAGTCGAAGATTGTGACTTCCCGGCCGCCGATCGCCGAGCTGGCGGAGACGTATGAGACCTACCTGCGGCGTGTCGCCGACACCAAGGGCAAGCCGCCGCTGTATCCATACGTCGGTTCGGGCATCGGGAACGGCCCGCTGGTCGAATTAGCCGATGGATCGGTCAAGTGGGACATGATCAACGGCATCGGCGTGCACATGTTCGGGCATAGCGATCCCGACATGATCAACACCTCGCTGCGCGCCGCTTTGAGCGACATCGTCATGCAGGGGAACTTGCAGTTCAACGCCGACTCGATCGAGTTCAGCGAAACGCTGCTGGCCGAAGCGAGCAAGTCGAGCCGGCTCAAGTACTGCTTCCTCACCAGCTCCGGCGCGATGGCCAATGAGTCGGCGCTGAAGATCTGCTATCAGAAAAATGCGCCGGCCTCGCGCGTTCTGGCCTTCGATGACTGCTTCATGGGGCGCTCGGTCACGATGGCGCAGATCGGCGACAGCGCCGCCGGACGCGTGGGCATTCCGCTCAACACGCTCGTGGACTACGTGCCGTTCTACGATCCCGAAAACAGCCAGCGCTCGACGCAGGAGGCGGTGCGCTATCTGCAAAAGTACATCGATCGATATCCCGGCCAGCATGCTTGCTTCGTGATGGAGCTGGTGCAGGGCGAAGGCGGGTTCAACGTCGCGCCGCGCGAGTTCTTTGAAACCCTGATGCGCATCTGCCAGGAGAACAACATCGCCATTTGGATCGATGAGGTGCAGACCTTCGGTCGCACGAGTGAGATGTTCCACTTCCAACAGCTTGAATTGGGTCAGTATGTGGATGTGGTCACGATCGGCAAGATGAGCCAAGCCTGTGCGTGTTTGTACTCGGAAGACTACAACCCCAAGCCTGGCCTGCTCAGCGGCACGTTCATCAGCGGCTCGGTCGAACTGCAGGTGGGCAAGCGCGTGCTGGAGCGGCTGCGCGATGGCGATTACTACGGCGCCGACGGCCGGATCGCCAAGCTCCACCAGGCGTTCCGCCAGCATGCCAAGAACATGGTCGAGAAGCATCGCAATTGGTTCCCGCCCATCACCTTGCCCGATGGGCTCCAGCGAAGCAACGGCTTCTACGGCGGCGTCGGCGGCATGATGCGCCTGACTCCATTCGCCGGCGACAAGTCCAAGATCATCAAAGCCCTTCATGTCATGTTCAATGAGGGCGTCATCGCTTTCTACTGCGGCCACGGCCCGTATCACATTCGCTTTCTCCCGCCGGTCGGCGTGATGCGGCCCAACCATTTTGATGAAGTGTTCCGAATCATGGAAATTGCGTTCGCCAAGGCCGCCGCAGCCGAAGGAGGCAAGTGAGAGAGGGCAGTTGTCAGTTACCAGTTGTCAGTTACCAGTTGTCAGTTGTTAGTTGTCAGTTGTCAGTTGTCTGGTTTTGGGGATGTCAGGGGCTGTTGACGCTCAGAAGCGGTTCGCCGACAACTGATAACTGATAACTGATAACTGACAACCATCCCCCATGTTCGTCATTCGCCAGGCCAACCTCGAAGACGCACCGACGCTGCTGAAGCTGGCGAAGATGGTGCACTCCAACAATCTTCCCGCTGACGCCGACATCCTGCGCACCAAGCTCTTGCGTTCGCGCGAGAGTTTTCTTGGCCGGGCGCGTTCACCGCTGGATCGCGAGTTCGTCTTCGCCCTCGAAGACACCGACAGCGGCAACGTGATCGGCACGTCGTCGATCATCTCGTGCATCAGTTCCCCTGGAAGACCGCACCTTTATTTCCTGGTGCGAAAGCGCGAACACTTCAGCGAGGACCTCGCGACCGGCCACGTTCACGTGACGCTTCAGCTTGGAGCCGACGAAACCGGCCCAACCGAGATCGGCGGGCTGATCCTCTCCCCTTCCTATCGGGGCCACAAGTCGAAGCTCGGCGCGCTGCTGAGCCTCATTCGGTTTCACTTCATGGGGCTTCATCGCGATTGGTTCAGCGAACGGATCATCGCGGAGATGGCCGCGCCCCTGACCCCTGACAGCCGCAACACGCTCTGGGAGTACCTCGGGCGCCGCTTCATCAATTTGGAATACGCCGAGGCCGATCGATTCTGCCGCCAATCCAAGGAGTTCATCACCTCGTTGTTCCCAAAGGGCGAGATCTACGCGACGCTGCTGCCGCCTGAAGCGCGCAACTTGATCGGCAAGGTCAGCCCCGAGGCCGAGCCGGCCAAGATCATGCTCGAAGGTCTGGGCTTCCGTTACATCGGCCATTGCGACCCGTTCGATGGTGGGCCCTATCTCGAGGCGCGCCTCAGCGACATTCCGCTGCTCAACAACACTCGAAGAGCCAAGCTCGGCGAGCCCGCACCGCACTATCCGCTCGACGGCTTTGTCAGCTTCATTGGGTCATCCGGGTTCCGCGGCGTGCGCTCCAACTATGTCCAGTCGGCGGCGGGCGATGTGGTTTCAATTCCGCCCGAGCACGCATCTTTGCTGGGAGCGCAAGTGGGGGATTCGATCGCCGTTACACCGCGCCATCCTGCTGCGTCCGCCGCCTCTTCAAACAGGGAAGCATCACGTTCAACCCGCGCCACGTTGCCGGCATCCACCGCCACCCATCGGGCCGCTTCATGACCGATGTCTCTGGAGTCTTGCGTCATCTGCCCAGCGATTACATCAATGGGCGCTTTGTGCCGATTGCGGGCGAAACGCTGAGGTCGACCGATCCAGCGCAGCCGCGGCGCATCATCTGGAGCGGCGCCGCTGACGCCAATCACATCGACAAGGCCGTGCATGCCGCGGCCAGCGCGCTTGATGAATGGTCGCGCAAGTCACTTGAGGATCGTGCGGCGTTCCTTCGCCGATGGGCGCAGGTTACGTCCGACAATGCCGATCGAATCGCCAGCCTGATTACCGATGAGATGGGAAAGACGCTCGCCGAGTCGCGAGTCGAAGCCAAGGCGCTGGGCGAGAAGGTCAACATCACCCTTGATCGCATCAGCCTCAGTCGCGTCATCGATTATCAAGTGCCCGTGAGCGAATCGCGCGAGGGCTTTTGCCGCTTCAAGCCGCACGGTGTGATGGCGGTGATCGGCCCGTTCAACTTCCCGGCGCACCTGCCCAACGGCCACTTTGTTCCAGCCCTCTTGCTTGGGAACACGATTGTGCTCAAGCCGTCGGAAAAGACGCCGGCGGTGGGGCAGTTGCTCGCGGAATTGATGGATGAAATCGGCGCGCCGCCAGGCGTGTTCAATGTCGTCCAAGGCACGGGCGACATAGCCGCCACGCTTGCCAATCATCCCGACATCAACGGCATCCTCTTCACCGGCTCGTGGCCCGTCGGACGCAAAATTCTGGAAGCCAATCTCGATCGACCCGGCCGAATCATCGCTTTGGAGATGGGCGGCAACAACCCGTCGGTGGTCATGGATGACGCGCACCTCAAACAGGCTGTCATCGAAAACGCGCGTTCCGCCTTCGCAACTACTGGCCAGCGCTGCACCTGCACGCGGCGAATCATCGTGCAACGGAGCATCGCCGAGAAGTTCATCCCGGCATTCTGCAAGGCCGCGTCAACGCTGTTGATCGGTCCCGGCCGCTCGACCGCACCGATCTTCATGGGGCCGATCATCAACGAAACGAGTCTGAACGCCGTGCTCGAATTTCAGCGCGATCTTGTCCACCGCGGCGGAAGGATTCTGCTTGAAGCCACGCGCGCGGGCGACCCCGATTCCAACGGCGGTTACTTCGTCACTCCCGGTGTTGTTGAAGTGAAGAGTTTCTCGGCCGATCACGATTGCGAGGTCTTCGGCCCCTTTGCGCAGATTTCGATCGTGACCGACTTGGATGAGGCAATCGAACAAGCCAATGCCTCGCGTTATGGCCTCGCAGCCTCGATCTTCGCCACCCATCAGAGCGCCTACGAAGAGTTCTTTCGCCGCTGCCACGCCGGCTGCATCAATTGGAACACCGGCACCGCCGGCGCTTCGAGCAAACTCCCATTCGGTGGCGTCAAGCACAGCGGCAACTACCGCCCCGCCGGCGCGTTCAGCGTCGATTACTCGGCCTACCCGGTCGCGAACATGGTTGAGAAGTCGGCTGACGCGGCCATTCCAGCGGGGATGACCTGGAACGACCGGTGGATCTGATGCGAATGCATTTCAACGAATGATCTCCTTCATCATTCCGGCCTACAACGAAGAATCGCTACTCGGTCGAACGTTGCGCGCTCTGCGCTATTCGGCCGGCGAGGCGCTGCAGGGTCAGCTCTACGAAGTCATTGTTGTTGATGACGCCTCAACCGATCGCACATCGCAGATCGCCGAGGAACAGGGCGCCCGCGTCGTTGCCGTTAACAAGCGTCACATTGCCGCGGTGCGCAACGCCGGGGCGCGCGAAGCGCAAGGCGACATTTTCATCTTCATCGATGCTGACACGATCGTCTCACCTGCGGTCCTTGGCGCTGCGCTGGATGCTCTGCAAAACAAAGGCGCTGTCGGCGGCGGTTCGCGGGTCGCGATGGATGGCCGGATCGGTTTC
>JAKEEP010000178.1 GCA_022616475.1 Phycisphaerales bacterium
CCGCGACTCCACCTAGCACGCCAATTCGCCAGCTTGATCGCATGACTGACTCCATACCACTCCGGGCCCCCGATCCGGTGTCGCTCAAGGCGTACTCCGTGCGACTCGGCGCGCCATTCTACGGCACATTCGCCCTCTCCGGCATTACCAAGGCGCGTCCATGGTGTAACTATCGTTCCCAGAATGTGAAGGCCCTTCGACGCGCTCGTTGAAGGGCTTGACCTCGAAAAAAATTGTGTTTGGGAGGATTTGAACTTTCACATGCCTTGCTTTCCGAACCCGTTGAGGTACCCCTGAAGACGCGTTTTCCACGCAAACTGCTCCTGTTCCGGGGCAGGAGCGAGGCACAAATCAGTATCATCATTTGAACGACCATGAACGCTAAAGGAACAAGCGGCATGGAGCAGGAGCGTTTTCAACGCGCTGAGCGCCTCTTTCACCAAGCGCTCGAATTGAACCCTGAGGGTCGCGATCACTACATCGCCCAGGCGGCGGGTGATGACGATGAACTCGCCTCGCGGGTTCATCGGATGCTGCAGTATGCCGGACAATCGACAGCGTCGGCCGGACTGGTAGCGGAGATTGAAGCCAAGCCTGCGCGCGAACATGACACTTCCGGGCTCATCGGTGCCCGTCTGGGGCCGTATCGTGTCGTGGACGTGATCGGCGAGGGAGGCTTCGGAGTCGTCTATCGCGCCGAGCAGGAGTATCCGGTTCGCCGGCCGGTAGCGATGAAGATCCTCAAGAGCGGCATGGGCTCGCGGCAGGTGATCGCGCGGTTCGATGCCGAGCGCCAGGCGCTGGCGATGATGGAGCACCCCGGAATTGCGCGAGTATTCGACGCTGGTCAGACCGAGGCGGCGCTGGGCTCGCGGCCGTATTTCGTGATGGAGTTCGTCACTGGCGCGCCGATCACGCAATATTGCGATGAGCGAACGCTGACGACGTCGCAGCGCCTGGAGCTGTTCATGTGCGTGTGCCGCGCCGTTCAGCATGCGCACCAGCGCGGCATTGTTCACCGCGATCTCAAGCCATCGAACATTCTCGTGGCGGATGTGGATGGGAAGCCGGCACCGAAGATCATCGACTTTGGGATCGCCAAGGCGACACAGCAGCCGTTGACCGAGCGGACGCTCGTGACCGAGGCGCGCCAGATGCTTGGCACGCCACAGTACATGAGCCCCGAACAGGCGGATTCCGATGGACGCGACATCGACACGCGAAGCGACATCTATTCGCTCGGGGTCGTGCTGTATGAGTTGCTCACTGGAATGACGCCGCTTGAGGTGCCATCGCTGCGAATCGCGTCTTACAGCCAGATGCAGCAGATGATCCGCGAGCAACCGGCCGAACGCCCGTCAGCGCGATTGACACGTTCGGGCGAGGCCAGCCGCAGCGTGGCGGCGCGCCAGAAGACCGATGTGGCGGCGCTTCGCCGACAACTTCGCGGCGATCTTGATTGGATCGTGCTCAAGGCCCTGGAGAAAGACCGTGAGCGGCGATATGCCAGCGCCTCGGAGTTCGCCGACGATGTTCGACGCCATCTCGAGCATCAGCCGGTGCTGGCGGGCCCGCCAAGCGCGGCGTATCGAGTGCGGAAGTTCGTGCGCCGGCATCGCATGGGCGTCCTCGCCGCCGCCGTGGTCGCGCTGGCGCTGGTCGGCGGCGCGGTCGGGATGACCGTCGGCATGATGCGCGCACGCGATGCGGCCCAACAGGCCATCGCCGTCAACGAGTTCATGCGCGAGGTTCTCACCAGCGTCGACCCCGACCAGATGGGCGCCGACGTGCCGCTGGTGGACGTACTAGAAGACGCCTCGCGCACGGCGTCGCAGCGTTTCGCAGGACATCCAGCATTGGAGGCGCAGGTGCGCGAGCTGTTGGGGTCGGTCTACGGCAATCTCTCGAAGATGGACCAGTCCTTGACAGAGTTTCAACGCGCCCTCGCGCTTCGTCGTCAGGAATTGGGGACGGATCACCCCTTGGCGTTGGGCATTGAAATCGCGATCGCAAAGAATTTGGCCAGCCGGCAACGAACCGACGAACTTGAGCCGCTCCTGAAGGACCTGTTACCTCGTATCCAACGCATCTTCGGCCAGAGGCATGAACATATGGCAGCGCTTGAGCGCTGCGCCGCCCAAGTCCATCTGTATCGGGGCCGCGTGGACGAGGCCGAACAGCAAATTCGCGCTACGCTCGCTTGGGCTGATGCTGCGTTCCACCCTGAGAGCGACATCCGTTTATCGCTGGTGGAAACCCTTGTTCAAATCCTGCTCCAGCGCCTTGAATACCTCCACCTCCATCCAGATGGTGGCGAGAACTTGCTCGTGCTGGACGAGGCCTATTCTCTTTGCAAAAGCCTTCGTGATTCCCGGGCGCTGCGTTCGGGCCCGCAGTCAATCGCCACACTGGCCGTCGAAGCAAAACTCGGGGATATCGCGTTCCGCCGGGGGTTGTTCGGCGAAGCAATCGAGTGGTGCCAGTCGATTCTAGATCGGTCGGTCAACGTGCTGAGCGAATGTCACGACATTCGAGAGAGTTCGATCAACACTCTGTCATACTCCCTGCGCGCACAAGGCCAGGTTGAGGCGGCAGCCGAGACATACCTGCGACAGATCGCATGCATGCGCAACAGGGTGCGTGACGATGATATTGTCCTGCTCGCGGTGCTCACTGACGGCCTGCCCTTTATGGACCATGGCCGGCGGTGGTCCGAAGGCGAGGCATTGGCGCGCGAACTCCAGACCAAGTTTCAGAAATTCGGCGATGCGCATGGCTCGCTCACCTTCGGCCCTGACATTTACCTGGCGCGATTTTGCACGCTTCAGGGTCGCCTTGAGGAGGCAGCCCCGATCTTCGAACGGTGGCTGAACAATCAGGCGTTGGTCACCGGCAGTGATCGAGCGCGGCTACATTTGTTCTATGGCGGCTATCTTGTTCGACAGGAGCGATTTGAGGAAGCGGAGGGCGAACTCCTATTTGCCAGGACAATAATGGGAGGGCTTGAGAGCACCATGCTGTCTCATCCCGACGACATCATTCTCGAATTCATCGCGCTCTACGAAGCGTGGGGCAAGGCGGAGAAGGTCCAAGAGTATCGTTGCCTGCGCGAAGAGATCATTCGA
>JAKEEP010000179.1 GCA_022616475.1 Phycisphaerales bacterium
CACTAGCTTTTTCATCCCGCCTTGCCCTCGTCTTGGAGGTGAGAGTATGCACACCCGTCGTTGCCAGAACAAACAAGCAACACGTTATACACCAAATCGCTCATTGGTCGAGCCAATAACACCGCTCTCGAATCGAGACTCGCGCCCGTGAGCCGCGAACCAATGGCTCGCGCCCTGGCTCGTGAAAGCGTGTGCGCGACTCGTTGAGTCGCGACTATCCAATTCCACCTTTCAATTTCAGCGGCCCAAACTTGTTGTTCAGCTGCGCCCGCAGCTTCCGCATCTTCTCATCTTCCTTGCGCTCCGACACTTCCTGGTCGTATTCATCCTTCGATTTCATCGCCTTGATCGACAGCGCAATCTTCTTGCTCGAGGGATCGACGCTCAGAACCTTCATCGTCACGATCTCATCCGGCTTGACGATCTTCCGAACATCGTGCACGCGCTCGTGGCTCAACTCCGAAATGTGAATCAATCCCTCAACACCCGGCGACAGCTCCACGAACGCGCCGAACGGCATGATCTTCGTCACCCGTCCCGACACGGTCTCCCCTTCCTTCAGCGCCGCCCGCGCGGCCACCGCCGGATCAGCCATCGTTTGCTTCAAGCCCAGCCCGATGCGCGGTCCGCCCTTGGCGGACGTGGTATCGATCTTCAACACCTTCACCGTCACCTGCTGGCCTTCCTTCACCACTTCCGAAGGATGCTTCAGCCGTTCATAGCTCATGTCCGAGATGTGAATCAATCCGTCCAACCCGCCGATGTCCGCAAACGCGCCGTACTGTTGAATCGACGTGATCGTCGCGTGCAGCATTTGACCCACTTCCAGGGTCGCCAGCGTCTTGGTCCGCTGCTCGGCCCGATCCGCCTCCAGCGTTTGCCGGCGGCTCAAGATGATCCGCCCGCGCTTCTTGTCCACCTCCATCACTTCGCAAGGCATCTTCTCGCCGACAAAAACGCTCAACTCAGCAATGTGCCGCAGATCAACCTGCCCCGCAGGCATGAACGCCTTGTGATGGGCAACGTCCATCTCCAGCCCGCCCTTGTTCACCCCCGTGCACCGCGCTTCAACAACCTGTCCGACCTCCAGCGACTCCCACTCCGCCTTCTGCACCGTTCCTTCGCGCGTCAGGATCAGCAATCCGTCTTCCTTGTCGAAGCGCTCAACGATGAACTCCAGCCGCGCGCCCAGCGCGGGAGTTTCGGGAAACAACTCGAGCGGACAAACCCCTTGGCTCTTGGGGCCGAACTCGATGAACACATCCTTCCCGTGCACGCTCATCACCGTCCCGGTCTTGCGCTGCCGCTGACTCTTGTCCTTGGTCTTCGGCTGGTCGGCAATGTCGAGCATGTCTTCCAGGCTCATGTCGCCCAACGCCTGTTCGATCTCCGCCGCCAGCTTCGCGTCCATGTCGATCCGCGGATCGCGCCCCCCCGCACTCCGCGGGTTCCGAGCGCTTCGGCCGCCCCGATCTGAGTCTACCGCCGCGTGCGCTGAGTTGGCTTCCGCTGACGATGCGCTTGCTGATGCTGGTGTCTGCGAATCTGACATGGTCGTTGTACCGTTCCTTACCTGTGATGTTTCGGCCCAATGACATAGGGTATCACGAGGACCGTCCATAAGCGCGCTGGCGTGTCTTGCCCGTTTAGCGGGCGGCGCCCTCGCCGCCCCTTTTTCTACCGATCACCCAGCCTCACGATCACTCGGCACAAGGCCAAGCAAAGAGAGACCTCGCAATCAGCGAGGCCCATCGCCGCCTTGGGCCCGATGCGGCGGCATTCACGCCAAACCCGCAACCCCCCCGTGCAACTACCCCCACTAACCCTGCGTATCCACTTGAAATTGGGGCGCTGCGCGTTCCTTCTGCCTAGAGGGTTCGTGTATGATCGCCCCCGGATAGTCCTCGACCGCAGTGGAGCTTCAGAAACGTATGGCTACACCCAAAGCCGCCTGGGGTATCGAAATCGGCGCTCATGCCATCAAGGCTCTTCGCCTGGAACGCAACGGCGATGGGGTTGCCGTCTCCGATTTCGCCGTCATCCCCCACAAGAAGGTCCTCACCACGCCCGACCTCGACCAGGATGAAATGGTCCGCCTCGGGCTCGGCCAGTTCATCAGTCAAAAGAATCTTGAGGGCGAGCATTTGGTCATGAGCGTGCCCGGCCACTCGGCCTTCGCGCGCTTCGCCAAGCTCCCGCCCGTCGAGCCCAAGAAAGTTCCCGACATCGTCAAGTTCGAAGCTGTTCAACAGATTCCCTTCCCAATCGATGAGGTCGAGTGGGACTATCAAACGTTCACTTCCGAAGAAACGCCCGAGATCGAAGTGGGCATCTTCGCCATTACTCGCGAGCGCGTTCAACAGCGCCTTGGCCTGTACGCCGAGCTCGGCATGTCGCCCGAGACCATGACCCTCAGCCCCGTCGCCGTCTACAACGCGATGAACCACGACCTTTCCTCTGGCGGAAAAAAGCACAAGGGTCCAACGGTGTTCATCGACATCGGCACCAGCGCCACCGACGTCATCGTCGCTGAAGCCGGCCGCTGCTGGATCCGCACCTTCCCCCTCGGCGGCACGCACTTCACCGAGGCCATCGCCAGCGCCTTCAAGCTCAGCTACTCCAAGGCCGAGAAACTCAAGCTCGAAGCCTCCGATTCCAAATACGCCAAGCAGATCATGCAGGCCATGCGCCCCGTCTTCAGCGATCTGCTGCAAGACCTGCAGCGCTCCATTGGCTACTACCAGTCGCTCCATCGCGATAGCAAGCTCACCACGATGGTCGGCATCGGCTCCACCTTCAAGATTCCGGGCCTTCGAAAGTTCCTGGGCCAACAGCTGCAAATCGACGTCGTGCGACTGGATGAGTACAAGCGCATCGCCGTCAAGGGCCGCGAGGCCGCTTCGTTCGCCGAGAACGCCGTCAACATGGCCACCGCCTACGGCCTCGCCCTTCAGGGCGTCGGCTTGGCCCAAATCGACGCCAACCTCGTGCCGGTCAAATCCCTGCGCGAGCAGATGTGGCACTCCAAGACCAAGTGGTTCGCCGCCGCCGCCGCCATCGCCATCATCGGCGCCGGCATGACCCTCTATCGCCCCTTGGTTGACCGAGGCTTGCTTGAGCCCGTCATACGAGCTGAGGTCAACGACGTGATCACGCGTGGCAACCGTCTTCGCTCCCAATTCGATCAGATGAAATCGACAAGCGATGTTGGCGCCACCGCCACCAACATGCTGAGCTTGCTCGACTACCGAACCGTCTGGCCATACCTGCTGAATGATTCGGCCAACGCCCTGGCGGCCGCCGAGCCTCAACCTGAGTTGCTCGGCGACAAGATCGAGCTCATCCTCGGCATCGATCCAAAACAGCGCCGTCTCGTCCAACTTGAAAAACTCGAGGGCAAGTACATTCCGCCCGCTTCCGCTGCCCCCGCAGAGGGGCAGCCTTCTGCAGTTGCCGGTCAAAAATCCCGCATGATCGAAGTCACCCTCAACGTTGAGCTCAGCCACGATCGCCCAATCGAGTTCCTCAACGACACCGTCGAGCAGTGGCTCCGCGATCATGCCGAGCCAACCGGCGCTCGCGCTAACGTGCCCTATCGCATCATCGCCGCCAGCATCGACACCAATCCTGGCCAG
>JAKEEP010000180.1 GCA_022616475.1 Phycisphaerales bacterium
TACTCAAGCCGCTCCATCACCTCTCGCATGGCGGGTCCAACCCCATCCAGGTAGATCATCAATTCCCCCCCGTTGCGATGAGCACGCCGCTCAGCTTCGATGAGCGCCGACCCGATCGCGCGCTCATCACCGTTCCGCCACACCGCGTCCATCACAACTCCGGCCCGGATGCCCTTGCCGCGCTCTGCCATTCGCCAGATCACCGCCGCGGCCAACCCTTGGTCCCGTAATCCCAACAGCTCATAGCGCCCGCCCTCGCGCGTTTGCTCGAATCGCGCTTGGAACGATTCGGGCGTCCATCGTTGACTGATGCGCTGCTCGCCAGCGCGATTGAGCAGGTCCACCACCTGACCTGCTGATTCAAAATCAAAAGGCAGATCGACGGTCGAATCAACGCTCTCGAGGCTGCGCCGCGATCTCTTGAGAGCCGCCCCAAACAGCAAATCCACCGGCGCCGCCAGCGCCTGAACCAACCCCGGCATTTTCTTGTGCTTGGCGATCAACCGCCCCGGCCGTAGCGGCTTGATCAACATCTTCATCCGTCCAACGTGTCCAAACCCAATTCGCAAATGCGTCGCCGCCACGTCCCGTTGCCGCACGCACGCATACAAGAAGTCCAAGCCCGCCGGCTTCAACGCCACCGTCATCGCCATCGGCAATCGCGGATAGAGCATGTGATCGCGATGGCCCTCCTGGATATACAAGTTCGCCCAGTACCCGACGCGCCGCTCACGCCCCCCCACTCGCAATGTGCGCACATACATCGACGTCAACCCAACCGGCTTGCCGCCCACAAACGCCAGCCAAGCCAGGCACCGCTCGGGATCCAACCCACAAAGAAACCAATCCGTGTCAGCCTGACTCCACTGACGCCCATCGCGCAAACTCAGCAAATCGCGAATAGCACAAAGATCCGCCTGATTCGCTTTGCGAATCGACGCAACAGCTTTCGGCGCTTCTGATTCACTCTCTTGCAATCGGCTCATGTTGGCGAATGATCCTGCGACCGCTTCTTCTTGAACCGTTCCGATACCTGATCACTCTCCTCCATTCGAACCTTCACCGGCACCTTGAACGCCGGCAGCTTCGAAAAACAATGCGCCCGAATGCGCTTGGTCAACTCCTTCAAGTCCTCCGGCTCTCGCGTTCGCACCTGGGCTACCACGATGTTCCCCGTGAACGGATGCGGCTCCTTACCCACCGTCACATCGCTGATGTTGCTCACCTCCAGAATTACCGCTTCCACTTCCTCCGGGTACACCTTCTCGCCGCCCACGTTGATAATGCTGCTTCGCCGGCCCTTGAAGCGAATCCACTCGCCATCCACCTCAACCTCATCCTGCGTGTTGAACCAGCCATCGTCAGTGAACGGCGAGGGCGCATTGAGATACCCCATCATCGATGACCGCGCCTTGATATGAAGCTGCCCGTCGACGATGCGCGTTTGATAGTCCTCCCCCCCCACTTTCACCCAGAGCGAATCCGAGCTGCGCGACTGCGAACGCAAGATGCCCAGCTCCGACAAACCATATGACTGCCGCAAATCAACCTTCGGAAACGCCTCGTGCAACTGGCTCAAAATCGCCTGCGGCATCACTTCGGTCGCGTAGTTGATCACCTTCAAACTTGAAAGATCATGCCGGCGATGCGCCCCGCTCATCAGCATCAACCTCAGAAACGTCGGCGACGTCGGCAGCACCTCGGCACGATATTCCGCAATCGTCCGGCACACCGTCTCCGGATCTCGCGCTTCCAGCGTGATGACGCATCCGTGATTCGACAGCGTGTACATCAGCGTGTTGAAACCGCCGATGTGATCGAACAGCAGAAACGTGATCATCCGCTGCGTGTGCCGCTCCACCTTGAACTTGTTGAGCAGAAAATCGAGATTGTGCAGCGTGGCCTTCGGCCTGCCGCTCGAACCCGAGCTGAACAAAACCAAGCCTGGACTCCCCTCCTTCTGAAGCCGCAACAGCAGCGGATGCGCTGTCGGCCGATCAATCGTCCTCACCTCGTATTGGTCGCGATCGTTGATCTCGATGCTGCGGCCCACCTGTGCGATTTCCCCAAGCTCATCGCGATCAGCCGTCACATGCGCCGCCAACGGGACCACAATCGTCGCCTCAGCGATCAGAGCCACGAGCATCGCGATCGACGCCGGCGAAAAATCCGCGTCCAACAAGACCACCTCACCCCGTCGCACACCATTGCTCTTCAACAGCTCGCGCGCTTCGCCGATCCGATCCAGCAACTGGCGATACGTCGCCGCCCGATCCCGCCAGATCACCGCCTCGTCCTTTGCGTGCGCCTCAAACCGCTCCAGAAGCCACGCCAGCGGCCGTGCTGTCGCGCCCCCCCAATTCACGGTCCACCCAGATAAATGATCTGGCCGGTGGTGAAATCCGTGTCCGGATGCAAAAGATAATCCAGCGCCTGCATGATGTCCTTGAACTCGCCGTAGCGCTTGATCGACTGCCGATTCACCAGCGCCGTCATCTTCGCCGCCGGCACCCCCGCGATAAGATCGGTCTTCACCGGATTGGGCGAGATGGCGTTCACCGTCACGCCGTAATCACCCAACTCGCGCGCCACCACCCGCGTAAAGGCTTCAACCGCAGCCTTGGTCGCCACGTACACCGCCTCGCCCTCCAGCGCGTACACCACCGCCACGCTGCCGAAGTTCACGATCCGCCCGCGCCTCCGCAGAACCATCTGCTTGGCGGCCTCCCGGCAGCAGATCATCGTGCCCAGCACGTTGACCCGCCAGAGTTTCTCCATCGTCGCCACCGGCGTCGTCAGGACGTGATTCATCGAAGCGCTGCCGGCATTGTTCAGCAGCGCGTACAACGGCGCGCCGCTCTTGCGCACCTCGCCGAACATCTTCACCACCGCCGGCTCATCTGCGACGTCCAATTCAAAGTGCGTGTAGCTTTTGTGCTTGACCTCGCTGGGCCCCCTGCTGCATCCAAATACCCGCCATCCGCAATTGACGTATTTTTCCACCAGTTGCAAGCCGATCCCCCGGCTGGTACCGGTGATCACGATCGATTCTTGCCGCTCTTTTTTCTGCGACGCCGGCGTCATGCCGCCTTGGCCTCTCGCAGCAGCTGCCCCGCGTACTCGGTCAGCGCCGCCACCGACCGGAACGGGCTTCGCCGCATTGACATGGCGCTCTCGTTGGCCAGCACGATTCCCGAGTCGAACGTCTCGTTCACCTTCGCCTCAAAGCCGGTCACGATCATTACCAGGCCAAGCGAATCGACCGCCGAGTCCGCCCCCAGCAGCGGTGTGTTCTCATCGATCTTCACCTGCACACCCGCCTGCTCGGCATATTCGCGCACGCACTCCATCAACAACGATTTCAACCTCTCGTGCGACGCCATCTGATCAAATCTCCGATTCCGCCGGATCCGCCGTGCGGATCGTGCCCGATGCCGACCGAGTATACCCAACCGCTGCCACGCTCTCCGACTCCGCGTCACGTGCCTTCGCGTCGGCCTTCCCACCCTCCACGCACTCCCGCAACAGATCCTCCCACGCCTGGCAGCCGTTCTGCCGGCTGTAATAGTCGATCAGTGCCCAACGGCCGCGCTCGCCCATCTCCGCCGCTTCGTCACGATGATCCGCCAGGTGCTCGATCAGCTCCGCCAACCCCTTGCCGTTGCCGCATTCAACCACCGCGCCGCACTTATTCTCGGTGATGACAAGCCCATTCTCCGCCTGCCCGCTGCCGATGAACACCATCGGCCGCGCTGCCGCCATCACGCCAAACAGCTTCGATGGCACAAACAGCCCGACCATCCCATCGCTCTGGCTCCCCAGGTGCAAATCCGCCGCACTCAGCAATTCCCCCAATCGCTCGCGCGGCTGGTACGGCTGCGATTGCGCATTGGTCAGCTGATGCTCGCGAATGTACTGCTCAACCTCCTTCTTCCGGACCCCGCCGCCCACGAATGCGAATCGAATATCCGATCGCCCTTTCAGCAAACTGGCCGCCTCCAGCATCGTTTCCACATCGTGGCCGACGCCGTAGTTGCCCGAGTACATCACCACGAATGCATCATCCAGCCCCCACTCCTTGCGATACGCGTTCGCCTCTCGTGCCACCGGCCGAACCTCTTGATCGTCCGACCACACATGGATCACCTCAACCTGATCTGGCTTGATCCCCTTCTCCAACACCCGCCGCTTCATGCAACGCCCGAGCACCACGCAGCGGTCGGCCCTCCGCAAACACATCCGATGCAGCGATTCGCAAACTCGCGCCGCCCACCCATCCTTCTTCATCACCCCGCAAGCCACCGGCAAGTCGGGATACAAGTCCATCACCCAATACACAAACGCGCGCCCACTCAAGGTCTTGAGCAGCACCCCTACCAGCGCAATCAGCGGCGGTGTCGTAAAGCAAATCACAACATCCGGCTTCCTGATGAACAACGCCTTCATCGTCGCCCGCACGAAAAACAAACCGAAATCGATCAACCGCGCCAACGTGCTCGACTTC
Organism: Phycisphaerales bacterium; assembly: GCA_022616475.1. Taxonomy (GTDB): domain Bacteria; phylum Planctomycetota; class Phycisphaerae; order Phycisphaerales; family SM1A02; genus JAKEEP01. The sequence continues at coordinate 4,505 of JAKEEP010000180.1, forward strand.
CCAAAGTAACTCCGCCCCACCCGATGAACGTCGATTCCATCGACGACTTCACGCTTCGGCAGCGCCGCGCCGGAATGACCATAGATGGATCGCGAAGCGATGACATCCACCTGATGACCATGGCCCACCAGGTGCTTGGCCAGGTCATGCGCATGCTGCGCCGTCGCCGCCACATCCGGATAGAACACCTGATTGATCATCAACACGCGCATCGTCTGCAAATTCAACAAGTCAACAAGTCAACAAAAGTTTCGAGGACAACCACGGGTGAACAAAACTACACCGCCGCCCCTTTTGACTTTTTGACTTGTTGATTTGTTGACGTTTCCTTCCTCCACCATTCAATTGTCCGCCGCAAGCCTTCCTCAAATCCCACCTGCGCCTTCCACCCCAGCATCTTCTTCGCCCGCGCTGTATCCAAGCATCGCCGCGGCTGCCCATCCGGCTTGCTCGCATCCCACCGTATTTCGCCGTGGAATCCCGTCAGCTTCGCGATTAACTCCACCAGGTCCTTGATCGTGATCTCCATTCCTGTGCCCAAGTTGATCGGCAGCGGCTCATCCATCACTTCCGCCGCGCGCAAGATCCCCTCGGCCGCATCATCCACATACAAAAACTCCCGGCTCACTTTCCCAGTCCCCCAACACACAATGTGATCATCGCCTTGCTCAACCGCCGTTGTGCATTTGCGAATCAGCGCCGGTATCACGTGCGAGCTGCGCAAATCAAAGTTGTCATGCGGCCCATACAAGTTGACCGGCAAAACGTACGCTCCCCTTAACCCATACTGCCGGTGATACGCATCCAGCGCCACCAGCGCCGCTTTCTTGGCGATTCCATACGGCGCATTGGTCTCCTCCGGATAGCCGTTCCATAGCTCTTCTTCCTTGAACGGCACCGGCGTGAACTTGGGATACGCGCAAATCGTCCCCACCTGCACGAACTTCGCGATCTCATTGACTCGCGCGTGCTCGATCAAATGCAGCGCCATCGCCATGTTCGCGAAGAAGAACCTTCCCGGGTTGTCCATGTTCGCCCCGATCCCCCCCACTTCCGCCGCCAGATGGATCACGACATCCGGCTTGCCGTCCGCATACAAACGCTTCACATCGTGTTCAGACGTCAGGTCAAACTTGGCTCTTCGCGGAACAGAAATCTCCCGGCACCCCCGCTCCCTCAGCTTCTGGCACACCACACGGCCGACAAAGCCCGCCCCGCCGGTCACCACCACTCGCTTCTTTGCCAGGTCCATCGCCATAACCAAGTGTAGCGGTCGGCGACTCACATTGTTCGCCCCCACAGTGACTCAGAAGCCCACGTTCATCGAACGTGGGCATCGTCGCCGACCAAGATCGCTCTTCCCGGCGGCCACCCATTTGAACAAACTTGCTGTAATGTACGTCTTAGCCACGAATTCTCATTGACCATCATGCCCACCACCGGCAAACGCGCACTGATTACCGGAATCACCGGCCAAGATGGTAGCTATCTTGCCGAGCTTCTCCTGTCCAAGGGCTATGAAGTCCACGGCATCATCCGCCGCTCCGCCAGCTTCAACACCCAGCGCCTTGACTCCATTTACCAGGACCCCCACGAGCGGGGCGCGCGACTCTTCCTCCATTACGGCGACCTCACCGACGCCAACTCTCTGTCCCACATCATCCGCCACGTCAAGCCCACCGAGGTCTGCAACCTCGGCGCCCAGAGCCACGTGCGCGTCAGCTTCGATAACCCGATCTACACCACCGACGCCGACGCCTCCGGCGCGCTGAAGCTTCTCGAAGCCGTCCGCGACTACCAGGAGCAGAGCGGCTATCAGATCCGCTACTACCAGGCCAGCAGCTCAGAGATGTACGGCAAGGTGCAGGAAGTTCCGCAAACCGAAAAGACACCGTTCTATCCACGCTCGCCCTATGGCTGCGCCAAACTCTTCGCGCATTGGATCACCATCAACTATCGCGAGGCCTACAACCTGCACGCCTCCTGCGGCATCCTCTTCAATCACGAATCCCCGCGCCGCGGCGAAACCTTCGTTACTCGAAAAATCACCCGCGCCGTCGGCCGCATCAAACTCGGCCTCCAGAAGAAACTCTTCCTGGGCAACCTCGACGCCAAACGCGACTGGGGCTACGCCGGCGACTTCGTCAAAGCCATGTGGCTCATGCTCCAGCAGGACTCACCCGACGATTACATCATCTCCACCGGCAAGATGATCTCCGTGCGCGAGTTCGCCCAGCTCGCCTTCGGCTGCGTCGGACTCGAAGCGAACGACTTCATCGAAATCGATCCGCGCTATTTCCGCCCCACCGAAGTCGATCAACTCCAGGGCGATTTCTCCAAAGCGAAAAAGAAGCTCAACTGGAAGCCGACCACCACCGTCGAGCAACTGGCAAAGATGATGGTCGATCACGATCTCGAGCTGGCCTCGCGGGAAAAGACCCTGCGCGACGCCGGGCACAAGATGCCCGCCAGCGTCGGCCACGAGCACTGAGGTCATAGAACCCTCTCCCTCTGGAGGATTATGCACCCAGGCCCCCCTCTCCCTTTGGGAGAGGGGTTGGGGGTGAGGGCAATTTGAATCACGCACGCGCCCACGTTGGTGGCGCACAAGACTCTCTGCCCTCACCCCGGCCCTCTCCCAA
>JAKEEP010000181.1 GCA_022616475.1 Phycisphaerales bacterium
CCCGAAACTTCGGCGCAGTTCCCTTTTGGCGTTGTTGAGCCGGGCTCGATCGCGCGCTGAGAGGTTCGTTCCGGCGCGATTCACGTAGAAATTCAACATCGACATGGCCGCCTGGTAGTCGGTACGAGCCTTGCTGCGGCCGGGCGAGCGTTCCTGGGCCGATTGCTTGAGGCCGGCTGCGATCTGTTTGGCAGATCGCGTGAACAGATGCGGCGGCAGGTCCAGGGCATTGGATCGCGCGGCGACTTCACGACTCCATTTTTTCTTAGGCATTGCTTTCTTATTCTCCGAGGCCGGAGCGTGTGCTATGAGGACTTGACCTAGATTCGCGCATGGGGCCTGAGCACCGAAGGATCGCCGGGGGTGTTGCACGAATGACGCTCCGACCCGGCCGCTTCTGATATACTTTGTTGTTCCATGATGGCGGTTGCGACGCCAACTTTTCCCAAGAGGCTCGCCCAGCTCAAGGATGACCTGATCACGCAGGGCAACCGCGTGGTCGACATCACGCTGCGGGCGGTGGAGAGCTACTTCGAGCGCGACCTGGCCAAAGCGAAATCGGTCGTCAGCGGGGACATGTTCATCGACAAGGTCGACGTGGAGATCGAGCGTGCTTCGATCGCGCTCTTAGCGATGGGCGAAACCGAGGAGCATGCAATTCGCACGGTCCTGACGATCGTGAAGGTGAATAACGAGCTGGAACGTATCGCTGATCTGGCGGTCAACATTGCGGAGGTTTCGCTTGATTCGGGTCAAACGACCGAAGTGGTGCCGACCACGTTCCGCGTGATGGCCAACAGCGTGATCGGCATGCTGCGCGACGCCAATCAATCGCTGGCGAAGGTGGACATCAGGCTGGCCGAGCGCGTGCTGGCGTTTGATGACACGGTGGACCGCTTCAAGAATGAAATCAGTCTGGCGGCTCAGCAGAAAGTGGCGTCGGGCGAATTCGGCGTGAAGTTCGCGTTTCGGCTGATGACGGTGGTGAAGAATCTGGAGCGGATTGCGGATCACAGCACCAACATCTGCGAGCAGCTGATCTATCTGGAGACGGGGAACATCGTGCGGCACTTGCCGCAGGGCTGGAGCAAGCCGGCGCCGCCTGAGATGTGACGCAAAAACGTCAACAAGTCGACAAGTCAACAAGTCAACAGGGGGCCTTGATGCCAATCGAGCTCCATCGCTTTGACGTTTCGATGTTTTGACTTGTTGACTTGTTGACTTTGCTCTGCGTTATCATCGAAGGTCATGATCGATCGGCTTGAGTCCATTCGGCGAACGCTCGAAGCGCACGGGCAGGCGCATGTGCTGGCGTTCTTTGATGAGTTGGATCGCTCGCAACAGGAAGAGTTGCTGGATCAGATCGAGCAGATCGATTTCGAAGCGCTGGATGAGTTGATCGCAGAGTACGTGCTGCGGAAGCCGCGAATCGAGCTGCCCGGCGATCTGGAGCCGGCACCGGACTATCCGTTTGATTCGAGCGATCCAGCGCGCCCATACGATGCGAAGAAGTTTCGCGGCAAGGGCGAGGAGTTGATTCGCGGGGGGAAGGTGGCGGCGTTTACGGTGGCGGGCGGTCAGGGCACGCGGCTGGGGTGGGATGGTCCCAAGGGAACGTATCCGGCGACGGTGGTGACGGGCAAGCCATTGTTCCGGGTGTTCGCCGAGCAGATTGTCGCGACGCAGCGCCGGTACGGCGGGACGATTCCGTGGTACATCATGACCAGCCCGATCAACGACGCGGCGACGCGCGCGTTTTTCGCCGACAACAACTACTTTGGACTGGTGCGGCGGAACATTTTCATGTTCCCGCAGGGCGTGCTGCCGTCGATCGAGTCGGGCACGGGCAAGCTTCTGCTGGAGCACAAGCACCAGATCGCGATGAACCCGGATGGCCACGGCGGGTCGATCAAGGCGCTGAGCGTTTCGGGCGCGATCGAAGACATGGTGGGGCGGGGGATTAAGCACATCAGCTATTTTCAGGTGGACAATCCGCTGGTGCGGGCGGTTGATCCGCTGTTTTTGGGTTTGCACGCGGAGGCGCGCGACAGCTCGGCGGAAATCTCGAGCAAGATGGTGGCCAAGGCGCACGCGGAAGAGAAAGTGGGCGTATTTTGCCGGGCGGGGAAGAAGACGATGGTGATTGAGTATTCGGATTTGCCGCCGGAGTTGGCGCGGCAGACCGATGAGCGCGGGCGGCTGCGTTTTGGCGCTGGCAATATTGCCGTTCACGCGATCGGCGTGAAGTTCGTGCAGAAATTGACGGCGAATGTGCATCATTTTGGGTTGCCGTATCACCGGGCTGAGAAGAAGGTGCCGTACATCGATGTGAGGACGGGCAAGCGCGTGGAGCCGCAGGAGCCCAATGCGGTGAAGCTGGAGGCGTTCGTGTTCGATGCGATTCCGCTGGCGGATGGCCCGATCATCTATGAAACCAGCCGGGTTGAGGAGTTTGCGCCGATCAAGAACGCCAAGGGAGCGGATTCGCCGGCGACATCGCATCAGATTCAATCGGATCGGAACGGCGGATGGCTGGCGCGGAATGGCGTGACGGTGCCGAGCGATGGCGATGGGCATGTTGCGGCGATGATCGAGATCAGCCCGCTGACGGCGCTGGAGGCGGAGGATTTGGTGAAGGTGGAGCTACCGAAGGTGATTGCGCCGAAGCAGGAAGTGGTTTTGTAGCGACGAATCAGGCCAGTTCGAGTGGGCAATCTCTGGGCACTGTCAATAATTCAAGATTTGTACAAATATTGAACGAAGCGCAGGAGCGTCTTGCCACGACCGCAAAGGATCGATCGGGGAACGACTCTGCGGACTCAGGTTTCCCTCATGAAGCGCGCGACGACATCGGTCGTTGCCTGTGTGAGGAGCGCGGCCGCCTCGGCCAGCGCGCGGGCGAGTCCGTACTGGTCGGCGAGGCTGATGTAATGGTGAAGAAAGCCGCCGCAGGCGCGATCTGTTGTGAGTTCGGCGCCGGGGCCGGTGGAGCCGACGATGGCGATGGTGGGGGCCCCTGCGTGGGCCGCTGAAGCGGCCACGCCGAGGGCGGCTTTGCCTTGGAGTGATTGGGCGTCGAGGCGGCCTTCGCCGGTGAGGACGAGCGATGCGTCGGCGCAGCGCTGGTGGAAATCGATCGCGTCAAGGACCAAGTCGATGCCGCGTTCGAGCGTGGCGCCGCAAAGAGCGGCGAGGCCGAAGCCTGCGCCGCCGGCAGCGCCGGCGCCGGGCTGAGTTGGATCACCACCGACAATGAATGCCAGGTGCGCCAGCCCATCGTCCAGGAGTCGAACTTGGGACGGTGTTGCGCCCTTTTGCGGACCGTACACGGCGGCGGCGCCGGTGGGTCCACACAACGGGTTGGTGACGTCGCAGGCGACGCGCAGTCTGGTCGGGCGCTTCGTCGGCCGTTCGAAGGTTGCGATCCTCATGAGCTGGGCGCCGGTGAGCGGTGGCTGAATGAGATCGCCAGCGCGATCGAAGAACTTCGCGCCCAGCGCTTGTGCCAAGCCAGCGCCGCCATCAACAGTCGCGCTGCCGCCGATGCACACGATGATGGAGGCGCAGCCGCGGCGAGCGGCAAGGATGATCAGCTCCCCAACGCCGAAGGTTGTGGTCTTGGTTGGGTCACGTTGCTGGGGCGGGACGAGCGCAAGTCCGCTGGCCTGGGCGAGTTCGACAATTCCAGTTTCTGCGCCGGAACAAACCGCATACTCGGCAGAAACCGGAGCGCCAAGTGGTCCGGTTACGCTCGCTTTGTGCACTGTGCCGCCGAGTGCGGCAATCAGGGCGTGCATGGTGCCTTCACCACCGTCGCCCACGGGACACAGATCCACTTGGGCGCTGGGATCAGCCCGGCGGACGCCCTCGGCCATGGCCTGCGCCGCATCCTGAGCGCTGAGCGTTTCCTTAAAACTCGCCGGCGCGCAGATGATTTTTCGTCGTTTCTTGCCGATGATTGAATGAGCGTCGTCGCTCACCTGGACCCCCCGGAATCCCGGAAGGATGTTCGTAGGACGGTTGGGCACTCGATCAAGGCAGGCTCAACAGAAAGAGAGTTCCGAGCGTACACTGAAATTGAGGCCGAGAACGGCTTCGAGCGCCAGCGGGAATCAAGGCCGATGGATTGGAGCATGTTCGAGAACGTCGAGGTCCTGATCAACAACTACGGCCCGCTGGCCGTGTTCGTCTTGCTCGTCATGCCGCTGATGGGCGAGGACATCATCATAATTCCCGCGGGGTTTCTGATCGGGCAAAGACACATCGACTTCTGGCCGACGTTTGTGGCCGCCTATGTGGGGGCGCTGATTTCCGACGGGATGTGGTACCTCCTGTGCTACCGGTTTGGAACTCAGATTCTCCACAAGAAGTGGTTCAAGCGACTGGCCCACCCACGGCGACTGCTGCAGGCCAAACACCAGATTGAAAAGCGAGGAGCGTGGCTGATCGTGACGGCGCGGTTTGTGCCCGGCAGCCGCACATCGGCGATGATCGCCTCGGGTTTGCTGCACATGCCGGCCTGGAAGTTCCTGCTGGCTGAGTGCGCGTGTTTGCTGGTGACGGTGCCGATGCAGTTGGGCCTGGGGATCCTGATTTCGCACCAGATGGGCGAATTCGGGCCGGAAGGCAAGCTGACGGCGGGGAAGGTTCTGACGCTGGTTGGAATCGTCGTGGCGTTGATTGTGGCCGCATTTGTGTGGAACTGGTTTTTGCGATGGCGTGGCAGCAGTGAGCGAGCGCCGCGATCGAAGGCCAAGTGGCTGCGGCATTTCCGGCCCAAGCGAAAGATCAAGCTGAGCATGAATCGGCGGATTGCGGCGCGATCGGGATTTGACCCGCGCTGAGTGCACAACTGGATGAAACCACAGAGGGCACAGAGATCACAGAGGAACAATCATTTGTTCTTTCTCTGTGGTCTCTGTGTGCTCTGTGGTGATTGTTCAGAGATCAGCCGCGCGCGCGCTCGTATTCCTTGAGGAAGCCGATGAACTCGCGGCGATGCTCCTGCTCGTCGGCAAGAATGGTGATCGCGACATCCTGGGTGACGTAATCGATTCCCTCGCAGGTGCGGATGATGGTCTGGTAGGTTTCGATCGCGTTCTCCTCGGCCTCGATCACG
>JAKEEP010000182.1 GCA_022616475.1 Phycisphaerales bacterium
CCCCTTCAATCCCCATGCATCTGCCGCAACCGCGTGCTCAAGCGCAGCAGCAAATGCACCCTCTCAAATTCATTCAACCACTCCTGCAACGTCGCATTCAATTCATCCTGCGGCACCGGCGCCCCCGGAAGCGGGCATGACGGCCCCAACTGCCGCGCCGCCACCGCGCGATACCGCGTGAGCGTGCGGTCCCCAAACAGCGAAACAAACTCGTAGTCCTCGGCCATGAAGATCACCGTCGGCACCCGCAGCCCCGCATTGATCATGATCCGCTGCGACAGATCACTGTGCTCATCGCGATCGACGAATCGAAGGTCAATCAACGGTGGCACACGCGTTGGTGGCACAGGCGTCCCGCCTGTGCTCCTTTTTGACAGGCCAGAGGCCTCTCCCACCGCCGCCTCCGCAATCTTCGCCAGCATCGGACACTGCACCGCGCAATCCCCACACCAGATCCCGCTGCTCACCAGCACTTTCATTTTCCGCACGAAGCCACCGACCAACCGCCGTTGTGCCTCAGTCAACCCAACCTGCTGCTCGTGCTTGCGCCAGTTGGCTGCCTTGGCGCGGTCAGTTGCAAGGTACTCTTCATACGGCAAGCCAGCTTCGTGCTTGGTTTGCAGAAATTCCGAGTTCAGAAGGCTCTGCCGATGTACTGCGCGCATGATCAGAGCGTATGCTGCAAGGCAGACGTTTGCACTCGAATGAGGCCAAACGATGTCAGCTGGTGCGAGAACAGCCGATGGTCCGGGTTTCTTCGAACTCTGGCTGCGCCGCTGCGGCGAGCGGCCGTGGAGGTCTTTCCTGCGGCTGTGGCTGATCTTCCTTCTGTTTGCGGTGGTGATTGGGTTCGTTGGTCTGCGGCGGACATACCTTCCGAATCAAGTCCCGGGACCAACGGCAATCCCCTATGCAGACTACCTTGCCGGTGGATCGCGATCGAATCGAGGGGTGATTTCCATCGACCGGCAATCCTTACCTGTTTTTGACCCAACGATCAAGTTGCTCGGCGTTAACTTCGGAGTCCATGCCGATGATGATTCGCAGGCATCGCGGCTGGTCGCCCACGTGCAAGCGCCGATATGGACTTGGGGTTATCCATGCCTCGCGTTGAGCTGGGGTTCGAGCAGCGCATGGGACGTCACCGATCCGTCCAAGAGCTTCAGACCTGCCGTTGGGGTCTTTTACGACGGCTGGACTTGGTCAGCGCACGGCGCGAATATCTTCTGGACCAGCGACGCGTCGCGCGGGCACGGTGTTGGACTGTACGCGAGCGGCTTTGTGTTCCTGTTGGCGGCGCCGCAAGGGCTTGCGATCGCGGTGATGTTTCCTCTCTGGTCGACGTATGCATTACGGCGCCGGAAGCGTTTGAGGCAGAACAGATGTGTGCATTGCGGGCACCAATTCGATCCTTCGCGTCATGCTGGAACTTGCTCCGAGTGCGGCAGCGATGCCGTGGTCGCGCGCGAGCGGCGCTCGCTCTTCACAAGATCGGGACTGCTCAATGCGACGGCGTTCCTGGTGCTATTAGGCGTTTGGATTCCGGTACAGCTGATGCACAGTCAGCACAGCGAGGTTCAGCCCGTAGAGGGCCAGCTGGAATTATTGCAAGACCATGCGCAGGACACGCAGAGGACGTTCGTCAAGGGGGTGTATACGCATGCATCGGGATACGGCTGGCCCATCGGATTTCTATACAAGCAAACGAACCACATGTACTCGTTTTCGCCAGGGGTCGCGCCGACGCCGGCGCAGAGCCTCAGCCCCCTTTTTGAGTGGCAAGGCGAGCACGTGGTGTTCCACTTCAAGAGTCGGAGTCGCACGATAGACACGTTGATGACGGTGAACTGGGGAATGGCGATCGCCCAGATCGGCATCCTGCAGATCGCCGCGACGATCGTCGCGCTGCTTATTTCGCGGTTTGCCCGGATGAGACGGAGGCGCGCTAGTCGAGCGATGCCTTGAGCCGCCGCAGCGCATCAAACGCCTCCATCGGCGTCATCTTCTCCAACTCGAGCTCTCTCAACTCACCCACCACCGGATGATCCAGATACTCGGTGAACAGACTCATCTGCGCCCCGCGCTCTACCTGGCGTGATTTGCCCGAACCAGGGGCATTTGCATCGATTTGCGTGTGCTCGGTCTGCACCGCCAGCGTCTCCAAAAGCTGCGATGCCCGCGCCACCGTCTCCCGTGGCAACCCGGCAATCTTCGCCACGTGAATGCCGTAGCTCCGGTCTGTCCGTCCGGGCAAGATCCGATACAGAAAAATGATCTGCTCGTTTCCACTTCCGGGGGCGCCGCCCCATTCGCGCACCGAGACATGCAAGTTCATCACGTTTGGCAACCGCTCAGCCAGCGAAGTCAACTCGTGATAGTGCGTCGCAAACAGCGCCCGGCACCCGATCCGTGCGATCGACTCAGCGATCGCCCACGCAAGGCTCAAACCATCCAGCGTCGAGGTCCCGCGTCCGATCTCATCCAATATCACCAAGCTGCGATCCGTCGCATGGTGCAAAATGTTCGCCGTCTCGACCATCTCCACCATGAACGTCGATTGCCCGGCGTGCAGCTCGTCCGAAGCGCCGATGCGCGTGAAAATCCGATCGACGATCCCAATCGTCGCCGCCTCGGCGGGTACAAAACTTCCTGCGTGCGCCATCAACACAATCAACGCGTTCTGCCGAATGAACGTTGACTTCCCCGCCATGTTCGGCCCGGTGATCAACGCCAGCGACGCCGAGGCGCCTGCCACAGTCGACAGAGGCTCCGGCTCGGAAGTTCCGCCCTTCCCTTCGTCGCTCCGTCGCTTCGTCGCTCCGTCGCTCCTCCCCCTCCCCAACCCACAATCGTTCGGCACAAACCGCTCCCCCATCATCCGATCCAGCACCGGATGCCGCCCTTGCCGAAGTTCCAGCACCGCCTCGCTCACCATCTGCGGCCGCACATAGAGGTTCCGCCGCGCCGCCTCGGCAAAGCACGCCAGCACATCCAGCTCCGCCATGATCGTCGCATATTCCGAGAGCGCGCCCGCCAGCCGCGCCGTTTGCATGCACAGCTTCTCGAAAAGAATCTTCTCGCGCTCGATCGCCCGCGCCTGAGCCGTCGTGACCTTGTCTTCAAATTCCTTCAGCTCTGGCGTGATGTAGCGCTCGGCGTTCTTGAGCGTCTGTTTGCGTGAGAACGTCGCCGGCACCTTCTCAACGTTTGCGTGCGTCACCTCGATGTAATACCCGAACACGTTATTGAACCCGACCTTGAGCGAGTTGATGTTCGTCTGGTCGATCAACTGCTTCTGATATTTCGCCAGCCACTGGTTCGCATCGCGCTGCAGCCCCCGGCTCTCATCGAGCTCCGCATCAACCCCATCGCGAAGCAAACCGCCTTCGCGCATGTGCGCCGGCGGATCATCCACGCACCGCTCCACGATCGACTTCGCCAGCGGCGCCAGCGGCCCAGCCAATTCGGCCAGACGCCTGTGCGATTC
>JAKEEP010000183.1 GCA_022616475.1 Phycisphaerales bacterium
CAATTGGGCTACCCGCCTTGGGCGGAGATGCTCGGATAGACGAATGGGATCCCGCTCAACCGCATCGCCACTTGACATGCACCGGGCTTTCATAGACGTGGGCTCCAGCGCACACCGGCCGATCCCTGCGGCCGGCCTATCCCCAGCTGCTGATCACAAACAGCAGGTCGCCGATGTTGACGAATCCGTCATTATTGACGTCGGCCGGGCACGGCGCCGGCGGGCACTGGCCCCAGGCGCTGATCACGGCCAGCAGATCGGCAATGTTCACCACGCCATCGCCGTTGACGTCGCCGGGCACGTTCTGTTCGGGCACAGGCGTGAGAATGAAGATGCGGCCGGGGCTCAGGGGCTCGCCGCTGGCGAAGCCGCCGAACTTGCCGACGATCTGGCCCTCGCTATTGATCCCGGTCGCCACGTGCAAGAAGAGGCTGTCGCCGATCTGGGGCACGTTCACGATTCGCTCGTTGAGGTCGTAGGCCTGGCCGTTCCAGAACAGCACAGCGCGAAAGACGTCGAACGCGAGGCCGACATACCCGACTCCGACGCTTTCATGATTGATGTCGTAAACGACATTCTGGCTGCAGCACAAGGTGCCGATGCTGGTGGCATCGTTGGTGGTGGTGTTCCAGCCGACCCCGGTCGCTGCTCCGCCGAGGGCGCCCAGGCCGACGGCCTGCGTGCCGTCGGGGGAGATTCCCACCGCGTCGTGCACTTCCATGGGTGAAAGCAAATCAAGCAGTTGCCCCAAGCCGTAGGTATCGGGTCCGCCCCCGGATTTCTTCCAGATGATGGGGCGGGTGGTTGGCGTGGAGCTCATGTCGCAGCGGCCGACGATGTACGCATCCGGCTCCTCGCTGATTTCGCGAGCCAATCGAAATCCGCCCGAGCCAGCCGGGCTTGTCAGCAGAATGGCCGTGTCGTTTCCGGGCGCCCACATCGCGCCGCGCGTGGTGCTGGAATCCGTCAGCGAGTATCCGACGGCGCGGCCGGCGCTGTTGACGCCAACTGCTTCGCTGGCTCCGTCGCCGGCGAGCATGTTCAGGGTCTGCACGTTCGTCACCGCGCCGGTTGCGGGGTTGAAGGTCCAGCGCTTGCCGCGCGGCGGCGCCATGTTGCTGTAGCCGACGATATACTCGCCGTTGGGCGAGACATCCTGTGCGCGATTCACCGAACTGTTGCCCGCCTGCGCCGGCGTGAGGAGATCGACGGGTATGAGGGAAACATCGGGCCGCCATGCAGTCGCTCGCCAGGAGAGCGTCGGCGCTTGAAGGAAATTGAACGACTCGCCGACGACGACAGTCCCGGCCGCAGTCGGATCGCTGATTCCATACAGCACCGATCCAGCCTGCGAGCCTGGGTCAAGGTGCCCGAGTTCAAGCAGCGTATACATCGGCGGTTCGTCCCCCCCCGGGCGGGCCAGCGCCGATGAAGTTGGCCACGCCATGCTGATGGAGACGATCGCCGCAACGGTGGTTCTGATCCGGTTCGTGCATGTCGTATGCATTGGTGATTGCTCCAACTTTGCTCGTTTGCAACGCACGATTCGCCGCGCCTGGATGTGCACATGCGCAGGGGCACGGGCTCAAGTCAATGTATCGGCCCGAAATACCCATGCAAGCGTTTTCTGCATTGCATGATTGCAACCGGGCAAGGCCGACGTCACCATCGAGCGAGCAAGGTGCATGAGCCGCGTAGGCTCGCTCAGCCCCAGTTTGAAATCACCATCAGCAGATCGTGCACATTCACCTGCCCATCGCCAGTGACGTCGGCCGCGTTGGGTCCGATCGATCCCCAGGCAGCGATCACGGCCAGCAGGTCATCAATGTTGACCACTCCATCGCCTGTCACATCGCCGGCGACCGGAATGGAGATCTCGCCGAAGACGTAGACCGCGCCCGAGTACAAGCCGTTTTGATGATGAGCCCAGCTTCCGACAATGGGAATGCTGTTCTGGAAATGCAGCTCGTCGCCGAAGTTCTTCGAAAGGTTGTCCGACGGCTCCAGATGCATGTGCTCAGCCCACGCCCCCGCGCCATCGCGCGTGTACATGTAGGTCAGGCCCCCATGGGGCGCACCGACCAGGAGCAGATCGCCTGCAATCACCACGTCGGCGCCGAAGCTGTCGTCGATGCTGTCGGGATCGAGCATCGCTTCCTGCGCCCACGAGCCCGGCTCAGATCCATCGAACACGAAGGCGCGGTCCTGGTCGGCCAGGTCGAGCACGCCCAGCACAGCCTGATTGCCATCGAGGCCGATGTCCCGCACCGTTGTCATGAAGCCATCCACCGATGTGTTCATCTGGCCCGAGACCTGCCACGCGCCGGCGACCTGGCTGAATACCACCGCCTGAGGTTCGCCTTCCTGGCCTTCGATGTCACCGTTCCCCACGATGATCGCTTGGCCGTCGAACGCGATCGAGCCGACCACACCAAACGGAAGTCCCGAAAGCTCCTCTTGCTCCGACCACGTGCCCGCAGCGTCGCGGCTGAATACGAACACCCGGGACAGGCCAGCGATGACAGCGGTATCGCCAACGGCTTCGACAAGCTCGCCGAAGCGCACGATGTTCGGACCACCCGGCAGCAGCGTCTGCTGCTGCGACCACGTGCCGCCGGCATCGCGCGTGTACACGTACACCAAGCCGACGAGCATCGTTCCATTCAGTTCCACGAACGGGGCACCAACGAGGATCGTGTCACCCTCAAGGGCGACATCGGTGCCAAAGACGTCGCCAAATTCTGCTTCACCGGCCCTGAAAGGGCTGAAGATTCGCTCCTGCTGGGTCCACACGCCGCCTTGATCGCGCGCAAAAAGATAGATCGAGCCCGGCAGCGAATTGGTGTAATGCTGGGGCGCACCGATTACCATCAGGTCGCCTTCGCGATCAATCGCGAAACCGAACTTGTCCTCGGCCGCGCCATCGGAGGCCACAAGTTTTTGAACCTCGGTGACGATGGAGATGTCGCCGAACGATGCCGCCGCAAACGCAAGCAAGGCCACGCCCGCGACAGGGATGGCGCGCGCTGCAGGTGAAGTGATTTTGACGAGTGGATCAAAACGCATGGCCCTTCTCCTTTTTCTGGATTCTGTTCGCGAACCTGGTTGCCGGTAGGCGTCGTCTGGCCGAAGCCTAACAAATCCCAACGGCGGGTCGGTGCCGATTGGCCGTGCCTCAGCTATGGATGTCCCAGGCTTGGCACCTGATTGCATGAAGCCTGAAGTTCACGGTAATGCCGCCCGCTGTCAGAAACGCGGCGGTCTGCCAGGAGCACGGCAGAAGTGAACTCAACGCGCAGAAAATACCCTGCCGTCCGAAGGGCAATGGTCCAGCGGGTGAGCTACTGACGAACAGAACGCGACCGCCATCGTCCTCAGGCTCGCGCTGCGATCACTTGCTCTGATATTTCCAAGGGCGCGACTTGCCCTGGGCGATCCACTCGATCGCCGCTGCGATGCGGCGCTCTCGCGTTTGGTCGGTCTTGGCTTCGACGATCCACTCGACGTATTCGCGCTTGTGAGAAGGGCTGAAGGCGTCGAAGTTCGCCGCGGCCTTCTTCGTTTTCTCTAATGCGGCCGCAAACTCCTTCGGCACACGCACAGGCTTCTTCTTTCCTTTCTCGCGTGCCGGCAGCTTGATGCCATCGTCATTCAGCTTCGCGGCCTGCTTGGTCAGCCCAAGGATGACCGCATCCGAAGGCAGATCATCGAGGCTGGTGATGCGTGCCGGCACGGGGTCTCTGCCGCGCGCCCCCCAATTGAGCTTGCGCCTGGCGTCTTCGATCGAGGCACTGCGTGATTGGGCTCCCTTGGTCTTGCCCTCGGATTCATCCCCGCCGAATAGCAGCGCGGACTTCCAGAAGCCGAAGACGCAGTGCTGCTTGAATGCGGCGAAGCCGCAGAACGGGCCCTTGTACTCGAGCGATGGCATGCCCCACTTGATTGTCTCAACCACATCCGGACAGCCCTTGTGCACGAGGGCTCGCAGATGATTCAGAATTGGCTTGGCGAAGTCGGCTGACTTGGCGATGTATGCATCGATGCGTGGATCTTTGGTAGCCATAGTGTCCTCCTGGCCCCACTCTCGCAGCATATCTGAGCATTTCTCGCGTTGTGAATCAAGACCCCTAGCTGCGGACGTGGTCGCCGGGTCTGACCCGGCAACGGTTGGCGGAGAGCGCCTCGGTCTCCAAGCAATCTTGCAGATGTCTCGGCATCGTTTGATAATCCCGCCCATGCTCGACCACTACAAAGCCTGCATGCTTGGCCAGTTCGAAGCCGCGCTGTGGATGCTGCATGACTGCATTCAGAAATGCCCGCCCGAGCACTGGAGCGGGCCGGGTTCGATCATCGGCAAGTACGAGTTCTGGCACGTGGTACACCACACGCTCAGTTGCACCGATACGTTCCTCTGGCCCAATGAAGAGTCATTTCAGCCGCGGCCGCAGTTCCATCCGGCTGGCGCCAGCGATCTGGAAGACGAATACCCCAGCCGACAATTCGCCAAGCACGAGATGATCGAGTATGTAATGGTGGTTCTGGCGAAGCTTCGCGAGGCGATCGCTGCCGAGACGCAGGAATCGCTGAGCGGCCCCTCAGGCTGTCCCTGGCTCACGTTCACGCGGGGCGAGCTCTACCTGTACGCCATGCGCCACGTGATGCACCACACGGGCCAACTCAGCGCGCTGCTGCGCCGAATGAAATTGCCGGAGCAGAATCAGCCCAAATGGGGCAAGGCGGGGTGGCCGCAGTCGCCTGAGCTGACTTCAGTCGCCTCTTGAGTGCTGCGGCCGGACTCATTGCGAGGCAAGAGAATGGCCGAGATCGAACGGCGCTTTGCTCACGCACCCACTGTACGCGGCTTTGTGGCTTGGCGTCGCCGTGCCTTGAAAATAGCGGTGCTCTGGGGTTTGCCTGCTTCTTGGCGCGGCACCATGCCGACCTTCGTGATGCGCTCCCAGGCGCTCTGAGCATTCACCGCCGAGTATTCGATCGTGATCGAGCGCCGGCCCAATGCGCGGGCGACGGTGCTCGTGGTTCCCGAACCGCAGAAGGGATCGAGAACCAAATCGCCGGGATTCGAGCACGCCTTGATGATGCGCTCCAGGTAGATTTCGGGAATCTGGTTGTGATGGTTGTGCCGGCGTTCCTTGTTGTTGCCTTGGATGCGGCCCCAATACTTGCCGTACCAGACATCCATCGGCACGCGCAAACCTTTATTGGCGCCTTTCGCCATGGTGCGCGGATCGAAGTAGATGCTCGCTCGATCCGAGACCTCCAGGACGTCATTGGGATTCCAGATCCGGTTGTCGGGGTCCTTGGCGAAGTAGAGCACGTGCACCTTGGACAGAATAAACGAGCTGTTTCGGTTCTGCCCAAAGCGGAAATGCCATACGCACCAGTTGATCATGGTGAGGCCGCGGCGTTTGAGGTGCAGGACGGCTTCGGCCGCCGTATCGTCTGGAATGTTCACCCAGAGACTGCCGTGCGGAGCGAGCGCGTCGATGCAGCCGTCGAGCCAATCGAATGTGAATCGCTCGTACTCGGCGCGCGGCATGCCGTCCTTCCAGGAGTCGTAGGGCACATCCCAGTTGAAGGGCGGATCGGCGAAGATCAGATCGACGCTTCCCTTCTCGGGCAACGACGCCAACACGTCCCGGCAATCCCCCACATACAGCCGCGTATCGGGATTTGAGCAGGAGTATCGCGGTTTCATGCTCTTGTGAAGTTGTGCGCCGTTCAGGGATTGATGCGGATCTTCGGTGTCGCCGAACATCAAGATCTTCTTCGCATCGCCAGCGGCCTTCAAATCAAGTGCAACGTCATACTGAACCTGCTTGGCGCCTCGCGGCTGCGCGTAGCCGCCAGGACGAGCGAATACGGTATTCTTTCTCTCGGCCATTGGTCACTCCTCAATCACATGAGCATAGCGCAAATCCAGCGATAGCGCAAATCTAGCGTGCGCTAACTTATTTGCGCGGCATGGCGCTGAAAAGCGAACGGGTTCGAGTGGCGGCTCGAACGTCACCGTTCTTTGCGGATCAACCGACTCGCCTTTCGTTGACTCGCAAGCGCTCTCCACACATCGTGGCGGGTCATCGTCAGTCCTGTTCGTGCGATAAACGCCGTGTAGAGCGTTTCAAACTCGTCGGTGTATGGCAGGTCATCGACGGTGCGCTTGGCCCTTGAATACAAATCGACCATGACATCCTTTTGCTCCCGGTTCAATCGAATGCGGTTCATCGGAGGTTCCCCACGCCCGAGGTGGTTGTCTGTTGCAGCATTGTCTCGGTGGCGGCACGGATAATCTCGTCAGCCACATACACGCGATTGCGAGAACGCCCCGTTGCCTCGCGGAGTATTCCAACAGCGACAAGCTTGTCGATGTGTCCAACAGCAACAGACCAACTTGTTTCAAGAATTGAAGCCGCACGGCTGATGCTCATCGCGGGTGCCGCTAGAAGCTCGTCAACAAGCCGAAGCGTTCGGGCATTTGCCCCTACGCGCTGCAAGCGGTGGTGATACTCGTCGCGAATGCGCAGAAGATTCTCCGCCCTATCTACCGCATCTGATGCTTGCGCCGCGACGCCGCGCAGGAAGAAAGAAATCCAATCGTTCCATTCACCGTTCTGACTGACCCCAAGCAGACGGCGATAGTACTCTTGGCGATGTCGATCGATGAACTCGCTCAAATACAACAATGGGCCCGGCAATACACCTTCAGCGCACAAGAGCAGTGTGATGAGCAGTCGGCCGACGCGGCCATTGCCGTCGAGGAACGGGTGAATGGCTTCGAATTGATAATGGATCATCGCGAGCCTGACAAGAGTGGGCAAATCGGACGGCGACTGCAAGAATTCTTCAAATGCGTCGAGTGCCGCATGCACGTCATTCGGAGGCGGCGGCACAAACGTGGCGTCGGCGATGCCGCATCCAGGATGTCCGATGAAGTTCTGCGATCGACGAAATTCGCCCGGTGTGCGCTCATGGCCGCGAACGCCTTCCATGAGAATTCGGTGCACTTCCGCGATCAGTCGCTTGCTCAGCGGCAGTGTTGCCAATCGGTCGAGCCCATAGTCCAGAGCCTTGACATAGTTGAGAACCTCTTGAGTGTCAGGACGCGGAGGCTCGCCCTCTTGAAATGCTTCAAACAGCACCAAATCGCTGAGAGTGGTTTGCGTGCCTTCGATGCGGCTTGAGGCCACCGCTTCCTGCCGCTTGAACATCCCGATGAGAATGTGGGGATTCGGCAGACTTTGGCCCCGCCCGGCCAACCGACCCAATGCGAGCGTGGCCGTTGAGATTAACCCGACCAGCTCGGCGTTCCATTCAATCTGCGGAGGTAACATATTGGGCACAAAGCAGTGAACCGCCTTTGGTCCAGTTCCAACAAGAACCAACTTGCCGGCCGCTCGTTTTGTGAAATCGGAGGGCTTCATACCATTGCCGACGATGATTCAGCACCATCCTATCACTGTTTCTGGTCAAAATCAGTGATAACCAAGTGATCTTTTTTGCCCTGCCTTGTCCCGAAACTGCCGTTTGGCCCTAACACTGTGCAGCACCCAATTCCAAGGAGAGAAACGTGTCCCGACCCGTTCTGAAAGCCGCCCCTGTTGTGCTCATCGCACTCTCGCTCTACGCCGGTGCCTGCGGCCAAGCCGAGAAGTCGCCACCCGCCGCTGCCGCGACAGCTTCTGAGGGACTCACCCTCAAGCTTCTCGACGCCGGCGCGGAACCGCAAAGAGTGCTCCGATTCAAGCCTGCCGCGGGAGATTCTTACGCGCTCACCATGATCATGCGGATGTCCAATACGCAAAAATTGGGCGGCCTGTCCCCGCCGGTGCAAAGGCTTCCGGCCACGAATTTTTCGATGGAGATGACTGTGACAGACGTTCGGTCCAACGGCGAGATCGCGTATGACTTCAAATTGACCGAAGTTCAAATGCCGGATGATCCGACGGTGGCTGCCAACGTTGCGGCGTCGCTGCGAAAAATGATGAATTCCTTGGTTGGTTTGGAGGGTAACTGCGAAATCACGCATCGCGGGTTCACGAAAACGGCCAACTGCAACGTACCGGCCAATGCGAGTCCGATGGTCAAACAGCAAATCGATGCCATCAAGAAATCCTTCCGTGATATGTGCGGACCGATGCCCGAAGAGGCCGTTGGCCCCGGCGCCAGATGGCAGGCGGTTTCGACCATCGTTCAAAATGGGATAACCATCAAACAAACCGCACATACCACACTCGAAGGGTTTGACGGGGAGAACATCAACCTGAAGGTCGAATTCGAGCAAAGCGCTGACTCGCAGGAAGTCAAGGCACCGGGGATGCCCGCCGGTTCAAGCGCGCATCTCAATTCGCTCAATTCCAAGGGATCCGGCACGATGGTGCTCAAGGTGAGTCAGATCGTTCCAATTTCCTCCAACACCCAGGTTGCCACCGATACGTCACTGACGATGAACATGGGCGGAACGCCTCAGGACATCCAACAGCACATGGAAACGAGCATGGAGTTGAAAGGCGAGCCCGCGAAGCGGGCGCCTGCAAGCACGCCGAAGTCGTAACGGTTCCCGCAGACCTTAAGCCGTGCCGAAGATGCGGTCGCCGGCATCGCCCAACCCCGGCAGGATGTAACCGCGCTCATTCAGCTGGCGGTCGAGCGACGCTGCGTACACCGTTACATCCGGATGCGTTTCGAGCATGCGCTGCACGCCTTCGGGGGCGGCGACCAGGCAGATGAACTTGATGTCCTTGCACTTGCGGTTCTTCAGCTCCGCCACTGCGTGGCAGGCCGAGCCGCCGGTCGCCAGCATCGGGTCGATCAAGAACACCGGCCCTGCGGCGATGTCGGCCGGGTACTTGGCGTAGTACGAAATTGGCATGAGCGAGCGCTCATCGCGGTAAATGCCCACATGGGCCACCCGCGCCTCGGGAATCAGCGCCAAGACTCCCTCGGTCATGCCGATGCCGGCGCGCAGAATCGGCACCAGCGTCACCGGCTGGCTAAGCACGATGCCCGTGGTCTTCTCCAATGGGGTGTGAACTTCCACTTCCGTGGTGGGCAGCGAGCGACTGACCTCAAAGGTCATCAGCGCGGCGATCTCGTTGAGCAGCCGGCGAAACTCCATCGGCGGCGCTTGCCGCTGGCGCGCCCTGGTGAGCTTCTGCTGAATCAGCGGATGCTCGAAGATGCGCAGGTTTTCAAAATCGCGGTGGGACTGGGGCAAGGGTTCTTCGATTCACGATCTGCGATGGACGATTTGAGCTTGGGACTCAACAGCCGCGACTCGACGAGTCGCGCTTTCGCCCTTCCGTAACCCGTCGGCTGCGCGAGCCATTGGCTCGCGGCTATTTCGATCATCGTAAACCGCAAATCCGAAATCGCAAATAGCGCGGAACGACCCTAGCCATCCACGCGATACGTGATCACCGCCGGCCGCTCGACCATGCTCATGACTTCCCAGAACGGTGAGCCGTCCTTGCCATCGTCGAGCCATTTGCAGAACTGGCCGCTGGTGTCTTCGGCATACGCGCCAAGTTTGCCGCCTCCCAGGAAGATCACGCGCTGCACCATGACCGGGTCGAGCGTAATGTGCTCGCTCTCGGCGGCGACGCAAAACAGCGCGTTGACCAAGCGGCAGAACAGATCGACGTCGGCCTCCAACATGGTGTGAGCATCGCGCCACACGACGTAGCGGCGCTTGGGGCCGCTGCACGCGGCGCGGAGCAACTCGATCAGGCGTTGCATCTGGCCGTTGGTCGAGCCCGCGGTCCAGCTGGCGCTTGTCAATTCCAACTGCGCTTCAAATTGGACCGCGAACGATCGCACGCTCGTCACGCAAGAACCGTCGAGATCGATCACCTGCGAATCCGGTGTTGATATCAGATGAGTCTTGAGGGTCTGCCCGATACGGTCGCGAAGGCCGGGGTTGTCGGAGAGGATAACCAAATGATGGTCATCCAGCAGCTGGATGATGCTCTGCGGCGGCGGCAAGGTCGCGGGATAGTGGGCAGCGAGAGCCATTGAATCGAGTGTAGATCATGGATTGGCAGCGTGCGTGGAGGAATCGGCGTGATTCTCTGCCAGATTGGAGCTTTTGAGAGCGCGCTGACCGCCCATTGGCGCCAACTGCTGCCAAACTGGGGCGATGGGACCGCTGACGCTCGACTCATCCGGGCCATGGACAACCGTGCGCATTCACAGCGCATGGTGATGCACTGTTCTACATGATTCGCGATAGCGGGTTGCCCCGGCAAATTTTTGCATGCGATCGATCACCTGCCAACATTTCGATTTGCGTGCGGCTGTTCGATCGACATGCCCAACCCGCGCGGTGGTTCGTCAAGGAGAAGCCCTCCCGCTGTTTCTCAATGGTCGAATGGAATGATCGTTGGTGCGACACTGATGGTCATCAGCAACTGGAGCGAACCCAGCCTCCCAATCGAGCGCCATCGTATCCGACGCGAGGAGTCGGATCGGTGGCGCTCTTCTTTTGCGGCGGAAAACCCAGCAATCAATCGTTTGGGCTGGCGTTGTGGCAATTAGAGGCACACCATGAATGCACCTTCGCCAGTCGTCACGGTCTGTGTTAGGGGCATCCTGTCTGTTGCGGCGGTCGCGCTCGCGCCTGAATCGTTTGCAGCAAACTGCGAACAAACATCCACCGGCCGAATCCCGATCAGCGACTTGGGAGGTGGCTTGTACCTCAACCAATATCAGGGCGGTCTCTATCCAAACGGATCCAACGTCGTTCCGCCCGAGCACGCTTCGGCTGGGCAACAGCTCGCCGAGGCGGTTGCGCCGCTGAACAGCGCTGGAGAGCCGGACCCCAACGGGAAGTACATCCTGCTTTCGATCGGCATGTCGAACACGACCCAGGAGTTCAGCACGTTCATCAACCAAGCCGCGAACCATCCGCTGGTGAATCACACCACACTGAGGATCATCGACGGTGCGGCGGGCGGGCAAACCGCCGGCACATGGGATTCAACGACCGATCAGAACTACGACCGCATTCGCGATGACATCCTGATTCCCCAGGGCCTGAGCGAAGCGCAGGTGCAAGCCGCATGGGTGAAAGTGGCCAACGCCGGGCCGAGCGTTTCGCTGCCCAGCACGAATGCCGATGCGTTCACGCTGCTGGCGCAGTCGGGCAACATCGTCCGTGCGATTCGGGTTCGCTACCCGAACATCAAAGTTGTGTTCCTCTCAAGCCGCATCTACGCAGGCTACGCTTCGACCGGGCTCAATCCCGAGCCCTACGCCTACGAGTCGGCGTTCGCAGTCAAGTGGCTGATCGAAGCGCAGATCGAGCAAATGGCTTCGAAGGGAAGCGCGATCGATCCGATCGCCGGCGATCTCAACTACGACGCGGCTGATGGCGTGGCGCCTTGGCTGGCGTGGGGGCCCTATCTGTGGGCTGATGGGTTGATTCCGCGAAGCGATGGCCTGATCTGGGAGTGCTCGAACCTCGCGAACGATGGAACTCATCCGTCGAATAGCGGTCGGCAGAAAGTCGCCAACATGCTCATGAATTTCATGCTCAACTCGCCGTTTGCCGAGCCGTGGTTC
>JAKEEP010000184.1 GCA_022616475.1 Phycisphaerales bacterium
CAATTGGGCTACCCGCCTTGGGCGGAGATGCTCGGATAGACGAATGGGATCCCGCTCAACCGCATCGCCACTTGACATGCACCGGGCTTTCATAGACGTGGCACCCCAATCAGTTCTGGAATTCGACCAGTTGCAGGGAGCCGTCGACGATCAGGCCGACGCCGGGGGCGTAGATTTTCACACTGGTGGAGCCGGGCTCCAGGGGAGTGGTCTCGACGACTTTGACGCAATCGGTGAAGGCGCCGGCGGGGACGGTTACGGTGAGGCCCATCTGGGTGTGCTTGGCGCGGTCCATGGCGGTGGGGGCAACCTCTTGCATGTAGCGGGCGCCCAGGAGGTAACGGCTGGGCATGATGACGCCCGGCTGCGCGCCATCGACGCCGGCTTCCCAACTGCCTTCGTTGCTGACGACCACACCATCCTCGTAGATCTTCACGAACTCGCCGAAGTAGAAGACGTCGTTGGTGGCTTTACAGCGTGCGAACCAGTTGCGCGAGACTTCGATGAGGGCGCCGTCTTCCCACTCCTTTTCGCGCACGACGCGGGCGGTCACATTCATGATTTCGCCGTTGGGGGCCTGAAAGGTGATGTCTTTGGTGGCGTCGAGGGCGGTGATTTCGAGCTCGACGAACGCGCCGACATCATCGATGCCTTCGAGGCGCCGGAAAGCCCCGGGAGTGATGTTGAAATACGGATTGCCTCCCTGATTGTCGAAATTGCACATGTGGATGAGGAAGTCGTCGGTGTATTGCGGCTCAGAGGGAGTTCCGAACCCTATGCCAAGCGCGGCGATGATGAGGAAGAGCGTGAGAATCTTCATACGAGAGACCATGTTGCGGCTCCTTTGAGAATCGGCCTGTTGTCTGCACTGTACGCCCGCCACCAGGCGGGACCGTTACCGGGTAATTACGGCTGGTCGGAATTCTTGGGCCGCGAGAGTTCAATCTCGTCGATCGTGGTTCGGCGCAAGATGACCCCGGATTCGCGGCGTTCTTCGACGGTCTTGCCGATCGTTTTCTTGCTGGGATTAGCGCGGAGAGCGCGGGTGATGTGGCCGAAGAACTCGCCGAGGGAGCGCATAAGGGGTTTCTTCGGGGCGGGATGCATCGCAGAACGCCCAGGCATGGCCATGCCTGGGCGTTGACTTGTTCACAATCATTCAGGAAGAGAGTCGATGATCTGATCGATTTTCTGCGGCGTGAGATTCGTGTGCAGCTCATCGTTCACCAGTGCGACGGGGCCGAAGTCGCAGGCGCCGAGGCATTCCATCGTGAGAAGAGTGAACTTGCCATCGTCGGTGGTCTCGTGCTCTTCGATGTTGAGCTTGCGGCGAAGGTGGTCGAGAATCTTCGTGTGCCCGACGCCGCAGAACTCGCAGGCGATGGATTGACATACGCCGATGATGTTGCGGCCGGGCGGCTCGGTGCGGTATTCCTCGTAGAAGGAAACGGTGTCGAGCACGTCGGCGGGTGTGATCTTGAGGAACTCGGCGATCTCGACCATGGCTTGGTGGGGGATGTAGCCGTACTCATGCTGTACCTCGTGCAGAATCGGCATGAGCGCACCCATGGACTTCTCGTAGCGGGGGAGGATCTCGGCGCGATACTTCTCCATCATCGCCGGAGTCAGATACGGATCCTTCCGTCTGGCGATTTGCGTGGTTGCGGATGGTTTAGTGATCCAAGCCATGGCTAGTTGTTCGTTGTTCGTCGTTCGTTGTCAACTTGCCGGCCACATACTACTTCGACGAACAACGAACCACGAACCACGAACGATTTCATCGGTCCAACTCCGCGGCGATGATGTTCAGCGATCCAAGCACGGCGACGAGGTCGGCGAGCATATGGCCTTCGAGCATTTTGGGCAGGGCCTGGAAGTGGATGAACGATGGCGGGCGGGTGCTGGCGCGCCAGGGGGTGCGGCCGCCGTCGGCGACGATGTAGAAGCCGAGCTCGCCGTTGGGAGATTCGATGGCGCCGTAGGCTTCGCCGATGGGCGTATCCCAACCGCGATTGTGCATGAAGATCTCGAAGTGCTGAATGGTGGCTTCGATCGAGCCATACACATCCCCCTTGGCCGGCAGGCGAACCTTGCCTTCGGGGCTGGCATCGATCGGGCCCTTGGGAATGTTGTCGATCAGCTGATCGATGATCTTCATCGATTGCTTCATCTCTTCGACGCGAACCAGGTAGCGGCACAGGCAATCGCCATCGGTGGCGATGGGGACGCTGAATTTCACGGGCTCGGCGCCCTGGCCGTCCCAGTTTTCTTTGAAACAGAGGTAGGGCTCGTCTTTCCGCAGGTCGCGCTTCACGCCTGAGGCGCGAGCCAGAGGGCCGGTCAAGCTCCAGGCGATCGCATCATCGTGGCTGATCACTCCCACGTTCTGCAAGCGATCGATGAAGATGCGATTGCGATTGAGGAGCGTTTCCAGGTCCTTGATGGTCTTTGGCATTCGCGTGTCGATGAAGTTGCGCACCATGGTGCGAAAGACTTCATCATCGGGAATGTCGCGCATCACGCCGCCGACGCGGGTGTAGTCCGGATGGAAGCGCTGGCCGGAGATGTAATCCATGATGTCGTAGATGAACTCGCGCTCGTTGAAGCCGTAGATGAAGCCGGTGAAGGCGCCCAGATCGAGCGCGGCGGCGCCGACGCAAAGCAAGTGATTCTGAAGGCGGCCAAGCTCAGCGAGAATTGTGCGGACGACTTTGCAGCGCGGCGTCAAATCGATGTCGAAGAGGATTTCGCAGGCGTGGTGCCAGGCGATGTCGTTGACGATCGGGCTGATGTAGTCCATCCGGCTGACGGTGCAGACGTATTGGTTGTAGTCGTGGTTTTCACCGAGTTTCTCGAAGCCGGAGTGGAGATAGCCGATATGGGGGGTGGCACGGACGACGCGTTCGCCATCGAGCTCGAGGATGATGCGAAGAGTGGTGTGCGTGGCCGGGTGCTGGGGGCCGAAGTTGAGGACCCAGCGGTCGGGGGCATCGACGTGGGTCTTGAGGTAGTCGGTCGACTCGATGTCGAGGTCGTAGCCTTCATCGGGTTGGAGAGTGTAAGGCATGGGATGGAAATGATAGCGTGATATGTGACAGGGGCGGCTCGTCAACCCATAGACTAGGACACTCGCTATTGGATTGCTCAGGCATCCGAGTGACCAATGAGACGCCTCGCATTGTTGCTAGTTGTGCTCTGGCTAATGCTGCTTGCGGCCATTGCGGTCTATAGCACGATTCAACTCAATCGTTCCACCTTCGCAGGCAGCGCCTACCGAGATGCCCCGCTTGGATTCATCAATGGCGAGCCCGCTTACATTCTCCAGCGATTGACCGCTTCCCTTGTGCGCATCAACGGTCAGGAAGCCTGGCATCACCGCGAACTCTACCTCATCCCGCAATCCGTGGCGCCGCGCACGCTGTCGAGCCACACGGGATACTGGAAGGTCAAGGCCATTGACAAGCCGTTTCATTTGACGTTCCAGAAACCCGATGGCTCACTAACGGCGCCTCTGGCGGTGCAATGGACCGCAGGAGATGCGGCCTGGACGTCCGACGGTCGATCTGTCCAATTCTCTTCGGGCACCGGAACGTTCCTTCAACGGCCCTTCCGCGCCGAGGCTCCAGAGTGGAACAAATCGGTCGTGTCAAGTTACTTGCGCCGGCAGTTGGTGTACGGCGGGTTCATCGGAATTGCGTTGGCGCTAGTCGGGTTTGCGATCGCGGCATATCGAGAAAGCTCTCGGCATGAAAATCACTGCGAAAGCTGTGGCTACGACCTGCGCGGCAGCCCTTCGGTTTGTTGTCCCGAGTGTGGCCATCGTCGCGCGCCTGTATGATCCGCTCCGTTTCGTCGGGTGCCATATGTGCTAGCGCGCAATGAATTTGCCCGTTCTCATTTGCCCACCATCATCGATTTCAACCCAGCAGGCGCCGTCGCGCGCGGTGACGAGGCGTTGGCGGCCGTCAATAGCATCGACCCATTTGTCGCGCTTCCAGCGCTGGCGGCCTGTCGATTGCAGGACGATTGAGGGATTGACCGCGTCAACGAAATGCTCGGCTGCTTTGTGATGGCTGCCGTGGTGGGGGAGCTCGATCACGTCGGCGCCGATGGTCGCGGCGTCGTCTGGGCATTCCATCAACTTCTCCATCGTCTCCTGCATGATGTCGCCGCACAGGAGCACGTGCCGACCCGAGCATTCGATGCGGATGACCATCGATGAGTCGTTCACGCGCTCGAACTGGGCATCGCGCGGGGGATTCAGCCAGGTCCATTCCGCCTGGCCGAAGCGGCGCGTCTCTCCCGCGGCGACCTCGATCAACTCAATGCCCTGCTCGTTCAAACGCTCGAGCAAATAGGCGATCGGCGTGTCCGCGTCACTGGCGCCTTCGGTCGCCAGGTGCGGCGTCAAAAGAACTCGCGGAACTTTGAACTGCTCGACCAACTCCAACACCGCCGAGTAGTGATCGAGATTCGCGTGGCTGATGGCGATGGCGTTGATCGACCGAATGCCAAGCTTGCGAAAGGCCGGAATCACCGTGCGCCGGCCGACGTTCAAGTCGCTGCTGGAGCCGGCATCGAACACAATCGTCGAATCACCGCTGCGCAGGGCGTAACACGAGCCGTCACCCACCGAGAGCATGTCGATGCGCAGCGCGGGGGCGGTGGCTGCGGCGATCGCCGACGGCGCGACGAACCAGATGATAAGCGCGGTGAACGCCGCGACCTTCGCTTTGCCGCGCCTGGGGACAGCGGCCCACCAGCACGCCCACACCAAGGCGGCCAGCGTCCAAACGACTGATGGCTGCGGCACTTGAACGATTGACCACGACCAGCCATCGGCGAGCAAGACAATCCCCATCAACGCATCGGAGCTGATCGAGAGCGGAATGCCGACGATCATGGCCGTCACCGCTGCCGGGCCCGGCAAGATCGCCGACAGAATCATCTTGAGGAAACCGACTGCCAGAAGGAAGGCCGAGAGCGGCACGGCGATGATGCTCAGGGGCGCGCCCAGCGGGGAGATCATCCCGAAATGGCACATCGCGATCGGCGTGGCGACGACCCACGCGACCACTGAAACGACGACCGTTGTTCGGAGCCACTGGCTGAGCATCTGGGCGGTCGAAGCCGGCGCGGGATCGGGATCGCCAAACCAACGTCGCCGCAGCGGCGGCCCGAGATGAATCAGGGCGAACACAACTCCATAGGTGAGCTGAAACCCCGCATTGAATAATTGATCCGGCCGCCACAGGAGCAGCAGGATGGCGCTCAACGCAACAAGGTTGCTGACGCGCAGCCTCCGGCCCAGCGACAACCCCATGCACGCGGCAATGGTCATCACGCCCGAGCGAAGCACCGGCATGTGCAGCTCGATGAGCATCATGTACAGCAGCACGACGCCGATCACGAGGATCCCGTGCCAGCGATGAAATCCGCTGAACCATCGGGCCAGGAAGAGCACGAACGCGGCCAGCACGCTGAGGTGGAAGCCTGAGATTGCGAGGATGTGCGCCAGCCCGACGCGCTGAAACGATTGGTAGACGCCGTCGATCTGCGCATCGCGCTCGCCGAGCATGATATTGGCCAGCAGCGAATCGCGCTGCCGCAGGCTAAGCGTGGGAAGATCGGCCAGGAGCCAGGCGCTGGCGCGATGGCGCATTTGGTCGCGCCAATGGCGAATCGTTGACATGGTCGAATAGCGCTGCGGTGGCGAGACGTTCAGCAGGTCGCGGCTGCTCACCGTAAGAAGGCCGGCCTGGCCCAGCGATCGGGCGTACTGCCGATAGTTGAACTCGCCGGGGTTGCGCGGCGGCGATGGACGAATGAGAAAGCCGGTGGCCTGAACGCGGTCACCGGCGCGGAATGGCTCGACCGCTTCTTCAACTTTCACGAGCACGTGACCGCTCACGGCTTCCGCGCCGTCAACCCCGATCAGCGCATCAACGCGCATGGGGAAATACAGCGCGGGTTTGCGGTAATCGAATCTTGCCATCGATCCCGCGGCACTCTGCCGAGGCACGGGCGGCCCGAGCGCCTCGCCTTGGACGCTCACGAGCTGCGGCTCCTCGGCCACCATCGCAGCCAGGTCGTCCTCGCCTACCAGGTGCTGATGGAGCGATACCCACGCCACACCAAGCGATGCAAAGGCCGCCGCGAGCAAGGTCATCATCGCGGTTCTGCGATTCAATACACGAGCCGCCACAGCCAACGCCGTCAGCAGCAACGAAGCCAGCAGCATCGGCCAAACGACGGGCGAGTCCTGATGCCACCCGATCGCAATTCCCCCAGCCAGCGCCATCGCCAGAACAGTCAATCTGAAATTGCCGCTCGCAAGCGGGTTCTCATCACCCGGCAGCGCACCAGAAGCGGGCAATCCAAGATCGCTGGGCATGCATTCATGGTCAACGACGGGCGCTAAGGATGCAAGAGGGCATGAGTCAGCGCGGGCGGGATTCCTGGCGCGGCAGCGGATATGCTCTGCGAACTGGATGCAACAAATCCTCGGTCAATCGCAAGCCCTCGACATTCTCAACGCCGCGTTGCGCTCGGGCCGGTTTCACCACGCCTGCATCTTCTCCGGCCCGCGCGGCGTTGGAAAATTCACTACCGCCCTCGAAGTCGCCAGGGTCTTGCTCGATCCCGACCAATCTCCTGCCGCGGGCGCATCAATTCAAAATCCAAAATTCCGGGGGTCCAAGATCCAAAATCTCATCGATTCCTCCACTCATCCCGACCTTCACGTTATCCGCAAGGAACTCGCCCTCTTTTCGGATAACTGGCAGCTCCGTGAGCGGAAGCTCATGAATATCCCGGTCGACCTTTTGCGCGAACGGATGATCGGGGGCAAGACGGGCGACGACCGCATTCATGAAGCCCCAGCGTACCGAACGGCGACGTCGGGCCATGGCAAGGTCTTCATCATCGATGAAGCGGAGCTGCTCGATCAGGTTGGGCAGAACTCGTTGCTGAAAACGCTTGAGGAGCCGCCGCCTCAGACGTATTTCTTCCTCATCACCAGCCAGCCGGATCGACTGCTTACAACGATCCGCAGCCGCTGCCAGCACGTACGGTTTGGCCGGCTGGACGAGGATGCGATGCGAGAGTGGTTCGAGCGACGGAGCGACAGAACAGCAGAGCGGCAGAGCACCAGAGCGGCGGAGCATGCTGTTTTGGTTGTTCCAACACCCGCGGCGATGGCATGGATCGAGCAGTTTGCCGAGGGCTCGCCGGGCATGGCTGAAGTGGCGATTGAATACGACTTCTTTTCGTGGCGCCGGGCGCTCGACCCAATGCTTGCCGATCTGGATGCCGGCATGTTCCCCCTGGCCATGGGCGAGACGATGGCGCGACTGGTTGAAGAGTTCGCCGTGGCCTGGGTGAAGAACCACAAGAACGCCAGCAAGGACGCCGCCAACAAGGACGGGGCACGGCACCTGTTTTCGATGCTTTCATCGCACGTGCGAAGCAAGCTGGTTCAGCGGGTGCTCGCGGGGCACGATGCAACAACGTGGGCGAGCGTCATTGAGCTTGTGCGGGAAGCCGAGCGCGAGCTGGAATCGAACGTCAACCTCAAGATGCTGCTGGAGAACCTGGTGGTGCAATGGTCGCAGGCGATTGCCCCGGCCGGATCAAGCCGCAGTCGATGAAGCGGGCTGATCGGTGGGCTTGGCATCTCCCGAGAACAGGCCGCCGAGGCGCGGCACGTCGCGGCGGATGACGATCGCCAGGCCGATGATTCCGCTGATGATCATGATCGCGCTGAGGGCTTGACCGCGCGACAGACCGAAGGTCGGATTGACCCCTTCATCGGGCTGACGGAAGACTTCGGTCGCCATGCGCAGCACCCCATAAATGATCAAGAACCAGCCTCCGACGACACCGGGTTTGCGCGGTTTCAGCCAGATCAGGATCAACAATCCCAGAAGGATCGGACCATCGGTGATCGCTTGCAGAATCTGCGACGGGTAATAGGCCGTGAGCAGCGGCCGAAGAGTCTGGACAACCGTTGCATTTCCGGTTTGGGCAGCCTCGACTACATCTTGATAGAAATTCTCACCGGAGTTGACTACTGCCCGAAGCGGCTCGATCTCAAACAAGCGCGGGTCGGAGTGCACCGTCCATTTCTCAATGATCTCTTGTGGATACTTGATGCTCCACCAGGGCGGATCGATTCCGGTGAGCCCCTGGCCGACCACATACGACTGGCGATCGGGCGGCAACGCCTTGCCCCACAGCTCGGCGTTGATGAAGTTGGCGACTCGGCCGAAGAACAGGCCGGGCGTGCAGGCCAGCGTGCCGATGTCGAGGATGTGGAGCGAGGAGATTTTTCTGCGACGGCCGAACCAGCAGCAGGAAAGGATGACGCCGATCATGCCGCCATGGCTGGACATTCCGCCCTTGTGGATTTCCAGAAGCCGCCACCAAGGCGGGCTGGATGTGAATCCTGTGAACAGGTGCGGCTCGTAGAAGATCGCGTAGCCAAGGCGGCCGCCCAGCAGGGCGCCGACGATCACGGCGAACATCAAGTCGCCGGTGGACTGGGGGGGAATGAGGCTCCAGCTTCGGCGCGAGACCCAGCGCACCATCCACCAGGCCAGGAGAAAGCCGAATGCGTAGGCGAGGCCGTACCAACGAATGCCTGGAATCGGCCAGGAGCGCGGAAACTCGATCGCGAATGGATCGAGGGTGTGGAGATAGGAATCGGCCAGGAAGGCGTTCATGCGTTGTGATAGCGTATGTCGGCATCGGACGCTTGTGGGGCACAGTCGTCGTTGGTTGTTGTTGGTTGTTGGTGGATTGGTACTCGATGCCGGGTGAGCCATGGCTGAGAATTCGTTTCAAGGGGCAAGCACATCGTCGGGGCCGGCCGAGTTTGCGCGACCGGCGCGGCCGGGTGATTTGACGCCGGTTTTGCAGTTGCTGCTGGCGGGGCAGACGCTGAGCGCGGATCAGATTGGATCGGCGTTCGAAGCGATGATGAGCGGGCAGTGCCATCACGGCGAAATCGGCGCGCTGTTGGGGCTGATGGCCACTCGGACGCCGACGACAGCCGAGATCGTGGGCGCGGCGCGGGTGATGCGGAGGCACGTCGACCGCGTTGAATCGAATTGCGATCCGGCGGATATTGTGGATACCGCAGGCACCGGCGGCGCGGCGAAGACGTTCAACGTTTCGACGGCGGCGGCGATCATCGCGGCCGCGGTCATCGGCCCCAAGATGAGAGTAGCCAAGCATGGCAATCGCTCGCGCACGGGGCGGGGCTCGGCGGAAGTGCTCAAGGCGCTGGGGGTGAACGTTGATGCGGATCGCGCGACGCAGAAGCGATGCCTGGACGAAGCGGCGGTGTGCTTCTGCTTTGCGATCCATCATCACCCGGCAACGAAACATGTGATGCCGGTGCGGCAGGCGCTCGGTTTCCCAACGATCTTCAACCTGCTGGGGCCGCTGACGAATCCGGCGGGCGCGCGACGGCAAGTGATGGGAGTGTATCACCCGCGGGTTTTGCAGCCGATTGCTGAGGCACTGCGAGATTTGGGCGCGATTCGCGCGATGGTCGTGCACAGCAACGATGGGTTGGATGAGTTCTCGATTTCGGCCTCGACGAACGTTTTTCACGTCCACGACGGCAAGATTACCGAGGAAGTGGTGTCGCCGAAGCA
This sequence comes from Phycisphaerales bacterium, assembly GCA_022616475.1. Lineage (GTDB taxonomy): Bacteria > Planctomycetota > Phycisphaerae > Phycisphaerales > SM1A02 > JAKEEP01. Next base: position 9,663 of record JAKEEP010000184.1, read on the forward strand.
GTTGGGCTTGACGATGGCGCCGCGCGAGGCGGTGGTGGCGCAGGACTTGGAACATGCGGCGAGGATGATTCGCCAGGTGATTGACGGGACCGAGAAGGGGGCGCCGCGCGACATGTCGGTGCTGAATGCGGCAGCGGCGATTGTCGTGGCGGACAAGGCCCAATCCATCCAAGAGGGTGTCGAACTCGCGGCACGCGCCATCGACACCGGCGCGGCAGAAGAAACTTTGCGACGCCTTGTGCGGCATTCAAGGCCATGAACCCCGAAAGTTGCTGAAAATCACCTGAGTTGAGACCGAAATGAAGAAGAGTACGTTCAAAATCGAAATTGAAGGAGATCGCGCGTGGTTTTGCCTGCAACGATCGTTCGGAAAACCTCCGGATGCAAAAGATTCACCACTTCACGTCCTATTGCGATGGATCGTCGAGCAGCTTTGCTTCGGCCATTGGGAGCCCAGGTTCGATGAAAATGATCACGGCATTACTCTTCTGATCGGGAAGGAGGCAACTCTCGAATTCAAGGAGCC
>JAKEEP010000185.1 GCA_022616475.1 Phycisphaerales bacterium
CTCGCCGAGTCGCCTCTGTTCCGCGAGATCAAGAAAAAATGAGACAGGCGCATCCGCTGCGCCGCTCAACATTTGCCGATTTGATCGGTGAGATGAAATGCGCATCAAAACAAAATATCTTTTGGAATGATTGCGCATCGCGCATCGCCCGACAAACCGCGTTGATCGCATCCATAACGACCTTTTGGCATGACGGGCGTGGCGCGGGGATCAGCGCCCGGCGGCGAAGGCGCGGGAATCGCACGAGTGCTTACAGACTTGGCGGGCGAATGGTCTAGCATTGATCAGTCGCTGCTGCATTAGGCCGCATCCGCTGCCTGAGGCAGCAGCCTTTTTCATAGAACGGAGGCAGCAATGCCTATCACCGAAGTCACGCAGGAAACTACGCCGAAGTCATCGACGCCCATCGAGGTTCAAAGGAACGTGGCGGAAGTTGTTCCGCCGGTGTCGATCGGACCGAAGGTCGCCAACCCCGTGACACCCGGCCAAAGTGAACCCAAGCAAGACTCACGAGGCTTTGCTCAAAAGGGGGTTACCGAAGTCAAGGGCCCGCAAGCGCCGGTGAACCCGATCGGCAGCTAGAAGGGCGAGGGGAAGATCGAGCAGGAGAAGGACACTCGGCCGGACGCTACTTCGAAAGAAGCCGTGGCTGCACGCGAGTTAATCGCATCCGACGAAATCGAATTCGGATATCACGAGGCACGCGATGAGCGTGCCTTGTTTTTTGGTGCTTGTTTTTGCAGGCATGAGCCGACCGACGTGAGGGACCGACAATCGCCGCGGGTGCGTTCTAACAGGCAGTCCGGGCCGTGGTTTCGCTCCTGCCGTCGATCAAGCCACCACTCCAGCCTCAACAAAACGGCGGGGGGCACCAGTAGCTGCCCCAGTTCATGATGAGCTGGAGCAGGTCTTCGACGTTGACGGCGCCGTCGGCGGTGAGGTCGGCCTGGCAGAGCTCGTCGGGTTCTGAGGGGCACGTGCCCCATTCGCTGATGAGGATCAACAGATCGGCGATGTTGACCTGGAGATCGGCGTTGAGATCGCCGGTGGGGCAATCGGCGAGCGTGAGGGTGAGCTTCAACTCCGAGAACAAGCCATCCATGGGGGTGAGAGCGATGCCGCCGCCGGGCAGTTCGACGGGCGTCCCGCCGGCATGGATAAGGAACCACGTGACCCATGGCGAGCCAGACGGGGGAACAAGGAAGCCATTGAGCGCATCGGATTCGATGGCAACGCTGAAGGTGCCGGTTCCCTTCCAGCCTTCGGTCTGGCTGTCGACGCCGACGATACCGGTGGGGAACTCGAAATTGGCGTAGATCGACCATGGGTTTTCTTCGTTGGATACAAATGTCGCGTCAAGCCGCGCGTGGATGATCTGGCCCTGGATGGATGTGATCGACATGTATTCGCCCCACACTGAGTCGACTGGGAGCGGCGACATGTCAAAGACGATCTCGGTGCCGCAGGTTTGGGCGTGGCCGGCGGAGGCGAACGCGAGAATCGTCGCATAGACGAGTCGTTTGGCGAGGTTCATGGTGATCTCCTTCAGCAGCTTCAGAGCCGATTGATTCAGGTTACCGAATCAGCCAAATGAGATGCTCGGCGGATTTGCTCGGTCAGTTGCTGTGGTTCTGGTACCGCACGACCCAAGATGGGGTTGCGAGCTTCTCTCCGGCGAGCTTGGAGCCAAAGCAGCCGGAAAGAGGGGCCGAATCAGCGGATCTATGATGGCGGGTGGCTACGGTCCATCGCATCGGTCTCACTCATGAAGCACGCGAGGCCGCTTTGCGGCGGGTGCGCCGGCTGGCCAAGCTGCTCGACAACGAGTTGAGGATTCCGTTCACGAAGTTCCGGATCGGGCTGGATCCGATCCTTGGGTTGGTGCTGGGGTTGGGCGACCTCATCGGGGCGGCCTTGAGTTCGTACATCATCATCGAAGCGAAGCGCCTGGGGGTACCGCGGTCGGTGCTGGTGCGAATGATGTTGAATGTGGCAGCCGATGCCGTGGGGGGGTCGGCGCCGGTGGTGGGTGATGTATTTGATGCTGCGTGGAAGTGCAACATGCGCAACGTGCGGCTGCTGGAGGAGTGGTTGCGAGAACAGGGCCACGAAAGCGTAATAGGCACAGCAGTCGAGCGTTGATTCTGGATGGCCGACGTGGAGAATGGACATATGCACCTGAGACATTGCGCGTTGATGGTTCTGTTGGCCGTGGGGGTTTGGAACTGCGAGGCGTTTGGACAGCCGCTCGCGGGTCACGTCGAACAACACAGCTTTCTTGGGGACGTGACGGGCGAGGTCGTGCACTTCAACATCTACCTGCCGCAGGGCTATGCGGCGCCCGGAAACGAGGAACGGTACCCAGTGATCTACCATCTGCACGGGCTCGGCGGCAACCAGGGCGGGCCGCAGAACACGACGGTGCCGGCATCGTTCGAAGAGGCTCTGGCGGCTGGGGTCATTGGGCCGGTGATTGTCGTTTTCCCCAACGGGTATGTGGACAGTTTCTGGGCCGACAGCATCGGCGGCGACAAGCCGGCCGAGACGGATGTCATGGCGCAGCTGATTCCGCACGTTGATGAGAATTTCCGGACGATTGCGCTTCCGGGGGCGCGGGTGGTGGAGGGATTCTCGATGGGAGGTTTCGGGGCGACGAAGTTCTACTGCAAGTTTCCGGAGCAGTTCGCGGTGTGTGTGGAGTACGACGGGGCGATGGTGACGTGGCCGGTGATGCTGCAGTTTCATCCGCAGCAGGCGGCGGCGATCTTCGGCAACAGCGAGGCGTACTTCGATCAGTTCTCGCCGTGGTATTGGTCGTCGGCGAGCGCGAAGATTCTACAGGAGGGGCCGCCGATTCGAATGGTGGTGGGCGCGCTGGTAGGCGGCAATCAAAACTTTCGAAATCATCTGCTGGCGCTGGGGATTCCGGTTGAGTACGTGCCGACAAGTTGCGGGCACGAGCTTGGATGCCTGCTCGAGGCGCAGGGGCTGGAGTCGGCGGCGTTCATCGCGGCGCATCTGGACCTGTCGAATGGGGAACCGGCCGACTTGGATGGCGACGGCGATGTTGATGTGGATGATTTGCTCATGTTGATCGGCGCGTGGGGCGATTGTGCGGCGCCGACCGAGTGCGCGGCCGATCTGGATGGCAATGGAACGGTGAATGTGTTGGATTTGCTGGCGCTGATCGGGGTGTGGGGGTAGCCGGCAGCAAGGCAGCAAGCAAGATTGTGGAATAGTTCAAGCGTTTGGGCGGTCTGGTGATGATCGCCTTCTGCTTTTTGCGCAGGTCCTCATTTCAATCAGGAGTAACTGGTCGTGAACAAGAGCAACATCGTCTTGACCGTGCTGTGCGCTTTGCTGGCTGTCGACATAGTCATTGGTATGGGCGGCGTGGAGTGGCCGGATGCGGAAGCCCGGGCGCAGAGTGCAGGCGGAGGCGCTCCGCGACTTCCGGTTGCATTGAGCGCGGCGCCGACGAAAAACGACAACTTCATGCTCTATCGCATGTGGTCAGATGGTTCGATCGATGTGCGGCTGGTGAACCCGATGCTAACGCAAGCCACCGACTGGCCGGAATCGGACAAAGCGGGAATCTCCTTCCAGGAGAAATGGAAGGTGTTTCAGGTTGGGCCGTGACGATGACTACGCGCGCGAGGCGCGTCCCGCTGAAGCGGGACGCGCCCGGGATTGATTAGTCGTCGTCTTCCTCGCCGTCGTCGTTATCATCATCTTCGTCGCCATCGCCGTCGTCGTCATCTTCGTCGCCGTCATCGTCTTCGCTTTCGTCGTCGCCCTCATCGTCACCGTCGTCATCACTGTCATCGTCGCCGAGCTGGCCATTGGCGGCGGCAGCGACCTCACGGCTCTTGCCATCGGGCATTACGACGACCACTTCATAGAAGTAGAGCTGTTTGGCCTCGGCGCCTTTGATGGTCGCACCAGGGAAGGCAGCCGCGATCGCACTTGATACTGCCGGAGGAAGGGAGTTGGCGTTGATATGGGTCGCCAGTTCGATCACCTCACCGGTTTCACTGAACTCGGCATCGGTGGCCTCGCCTTGCGCTTCCCACTCGATGTCATACGTGGTGTTGCCTTTGGAGTCGACTTCCTTGACGACTTGCGTGACGTTTCCTTCACGTGTGAGCCGAACGACGGCGGCACGCACTGGGGCGGGCGTGTCGGCCAGGGTGAGGCGGGGCTTGTCCTGCGCTTGAGGGGCGGCGGCTTGGGCCCACGCGAAACCGATCGTGCCACCACTGATGAGCGCCACAGCGCAACCGATTCCGAAGATTCGCTTCTGCATGTGATTCCTTTCCCTGATTAGGACGGGGTTCAATGATCAGATTGTCCGGTCACTTGATTGTACCTGCCATCGGATCTGCCGAGGATTACCGTTTTATTACCGATCAATTACGCGCAGCAGCAGGATGATGTTGGGTCCGCGGCAGCTCTTGAGCAACCCGAGACTAGGAGGGGCCGAGGCTCAATTCTGGTAGTCAATCAGCTGCAGTTGACCATCCATGATGAGGCCGACGCCCGGCGCGTAGACCTTGAGGACCTCCTCATCGGGCTCGAGCGGCGTGGTCTCAAGGACCGCGATGCAATCCTCGAAGACACCTGCGGGGGTCTCGACGGTGAGTCCCATCTGGACATTCTCACCGCGATCCATCGCAATGTCTGGGGCATTCGCGTGGTAGTAACGCGAGCCGAGCAGGAAGTGTCCAGGCACAATTAGTCCGGGTTGGGCGCCGTTTTTGCCAGCCAACCAACTGCCATTGTGGTCGACGATCTGACCATTTTCGTAATGGTTAACCTTTTCACCGAAGTAATAGACGTTTCCCGATTTGGGGCAGTACGCGAAATAGTTCATGGAGACCTCGGCAAGGACACCGTTGATCCAGGCACGCTCGCGAACGACACGGGTTTTGACCTTCATGGTGCCGCCTTCGGCCTCGAAGCTGATCCAGCGGATTTTGGGAAGCACTGCGAATTCAACCTGCGTAGGCTCGCCATCGTCCTCGCCTTCCAGAAGCACAGTGGTTCCTGGCGTGAGGGAGAAGTACTGATTGCCACCAGTGGCCAGAAGGGTGTCATTGCAGTGAATGCCGAAGTCGGAGGTGAATTGCGGCGGAGGGGGTTGACCACCAGCCATAACGATGGAAAGAGCTCCAATCATCGACAGAGAGGCGACAATCATCCAGTAGCTGCGCATGTTCACAGTCCTTTCAAATAAGCATCAGTATCAGTTTTCCTGATCACTGCGGTACGGTGGGATGGCGTCCTGTTGATTTGATTTTGCATGCAGACGCGCCTTGACCCATTACCGGATCATTACCTAGGTGAGAATTTCGTTGATTTTGGTTCGATCAGAAGGCGATCTTGGCGTTATGTTGAAGTTGCCGGCCGCGATAGTGATTGGCCGCGCGGAACGCCATCGATCGGGATTGCACGATGCATGTATTGGTAGTCGAAGACTCGCGTCGTCTGCAGGAATCGCTGAGCACAGGGCTCGAGCGCTCGGGGTACGCGGTGGATGTGGCCGACGATGGCGAAGCCGGGCTGCGATACGCTCGCCACAACAACTACGACGTGATTGTGCTGGACCTCATGCTTCCAAAGGTTGATGGATCGACCGTGCTGCGCCGGTTGCGGAAGGAAGGAAATCAGACGCACGTTTTGATCCTCACGGCGAAGGGCTCGGTCAACGACCGCATTCATGGGCTTCGCGACGGCGCTGATGACTATCTGGGCAAGCCTTTTTCGTTCGATGAACTGCTGGCTCGAATTGAAGCGCTGATTCGACGGGGCTATGGGTCGAAGAACCCGCGCATCACGATTGGGCCACTGACCATCGACACGACCGGGCGCACCGTGAGGCGCGAAGGCGTCGAGATCAAGCTCTCCAAACGGGAGTACGCCTTGCTGGAATACCTGGCGTACCGAAGGGGGCAAATCGTTCATCGACGGCAAATCGAGGACCATCTCTACGGCGAGCGCAATTTCCCGATGAGCAACGCGGTTGATCGGGTCGTGTGCACGCTGCGGAAGAAGATCGGGTCTGAAGGCGAAGACGGACTTCTGTCAACGCGCAGAGGCTTGGGATTTGTGCTTGGGGAGCACACATCATGAAGTCAATTCGCGGGCGGCTGACGATTCTGTTGCTGGGTGGGCTGGCGCTCGCGCTGGGAGCGGGCGGCGCTGCCGTGTATTGGATTTCCGAAGCAAGCCTGGTTCGGCAATTCGATGCTGGCTTGAAATCGAGAGCTCACACGTTGGCTTCATTGGTCAAGCTCGAGCCCGAAGGCCTCATCTTTGAAAATGGCGACGCTCCGCCAGCAATGATGGCCGAAACTTACTTTGAGCTTCGACTGGGGTCGTCGGGCAACGTGCTGAAGAAGTCGGCGAAGCTTGGTGATCTATCGCTGCCACAGTGTGAAGTGGCTGAAAACGAGTACGTCACGGCGAACACGGACCTGCCGGGCTCGTTGAATGGTCGAGCGGTGTGGTTTGGTTTTCGGGCCCGCGTGGATCCGGACGACTGGGGGAACGCGGAGTCGAGCCAAGCGAGTCCGGAGCTTTTGACCATCGTGGCGGCCCTAGACCGTGGACCGATTGATCGAGCGCTGGGAACGCTTCTGACGACGCTGTTGATGGTGGGATTGAGTGTCGCGATCGCGGTCGCCATTTTGGTGGCACTGGGAATTCGATGGGGGCTGGCGCCGATTGATCGATTGAGCCGGCAGCTGGGCCGCGTGAGCGGCACGACGTTGTCCGAGCGATTTGACAATTCGGGTGCGCCGCGCGAACTGGCGCCGGTGTATCGCGAATTGAACGGGATGCTTGATCGAATGGAACAGACGCTGGAGCGCGAGCGCTCGTTTGCCGATGGGGCGGCGCATGAACTGCGAACGCCGCTGGCGGAGCTGCGTGCCGCGGCGGAGGTTGCGATCAAGTGGCCCGAAGCCAAGCCTGCGATGGTCTCACTCAACCAGGTCTTGCAGATTGGTCATGAGATGGAACAGTTGGTCGAGTCGCTGCTGCTGATCAGCCGCGGGAACACTGCTGATGGATCATCGCATCTGAAGCAGGCAGCAATGGGCTCAATTGTGCAAGGGTGCTTGGTGAACGCCAGGGACGCCATCAACCAGAAGCGGTTGCAACTGGTCGTTGAGGTGGGAAATGGAGAGTTGTTTCCAGCGCCCGCGCCGGCGGTGGAGATCATCGCCCGCAACCTGATCGATAACGCGGTGCAATACACCCCAGCCGGAGGCAACCTCACGATCAGAACGGAGAATTCAGGCGATCATTCGACAGCGCTTGTGGTGGAGAATGGCCCGGTTGAACTGGCCCAGAGCGATTTGCCGCGTCTTTTTGAGCCATTCTGGCGGATGGATCGGGCGCGGTCGGACCGCCGGCATGTTGGGTTGGGGCTGACGGTGGTGCATCGAATCGCGACGACGATGGGGATGCGCATCGAAACGGAGCTGCGGGGAGATCAGCTGCAGATTCGAGTTTGCGCGGAGAATTCGATAGCGCCAAGGTGAATGCCGCGACTGTTTCATCGGTGCGCTGAAATCAGATCGTGTGCTAAACATAGTCTGGCACGACTCGCCGTCCGGGACGAGTCGTGGCGCCGGTGTCACCTTCGGCTTCAAGTTTGCGCGAAGAACTAATCGCCGGTGGGGATGATGCCGGTGCCTTCGACCATGAGGATGACGGCACGCTGCGGCGCGCGGGTGCGATGGATAATCCCCTTGGGAACGACGAGACCCTGCTTGGGAAGAAGCTCGACCGTGCGCTCGGGAACGCCGCTTTCGCGCAGATCGATGTAGAAGCGGCCATCGATGACGTAGAAGAACTCATCTTCATCATCGTGCTTGTGCCAGTGATACTCACCCTGAACGACGCCGAGGCGAACGACCGAATCGTTCACGCGACAGAGCGTCTGGTTGTACCAACGGTCGGTGCACGCGGCGACGAGGGCCGGGACATCGACCTTCTCGAGCGGATCGTAATAGAGATCGAGGTGTGTCACGTATGGGTAGGTTGCTTGGGAGTCCGTCATCTTTTGACCCTCGTGAATCTGGTCGTGGGCGCAGCGCCGCAATCGCGACCGTCGCTCATTCTAGATTCTGGTTCAAGAACTTGATAGTCTCGGCCCAGGCTTTCTTGGAGGCGTCGAGATTGGCGGTTCCGCGCTGGGGATCGTTCTGCTGACGGAGGAAGCCGTGGCCAGCGCCGTCGTAGCTGTGCTGGATGAAGGTCTTGTTGAGGTCCTTCAGGATTTGGGCAGTCGGTTCGACGGTTGCGTTCACGCGGGCGTCATCGCTGCCATAGAGACCGAGAACGGGGCACTTGATTTTGGCCAGGGCGGCGGTATCGGGCTTGTTGTCTTTCATCGGCGCGGTGCCGTAGTAGACGACGGCGGCTTTGAGGCCCGGCTGAGCGGCGGCGTAGTTGAAGCTTTGGCTGCCGCCCCAGCAGAAGCCGATGGAGGCGGAGTGAGGAGCTGCGGCAGGGAGCTTCAAGGCGTGATCGCGCACGGCGTTGAGGCGCTGGGCGACTTCAGGGCTGGGCAATTTCATGATGGCGTCCTTGACCTTGTCGCCCTCAAAGGACTCGGTGCCGCCGCCGTTGGGGCCCTTGCCTGAGAGCAGGTCTGGCGCGACGGCGATGAAGCCATCGGCGGCGAGCTGGTCGGCGACGGCGCGAACCCAATCGGTCAGTCCGAAGATCTCGTGAATGACGATAACAATCGGGGCCTTCTCTTTGCGCTCCGGATAGACGACCCAAGTCTTGATTTTGGTTTGAGTTGAAGCGGCGCTTTGCTCAGCGTCTTGCGAAGCGAGGGGAATCTCGACCCATTCGCCGTGGCGCGGCGAATCGAGGAGTCGCTTGGGGGCCGCTTCGGCGTCGGGCGGAATGTTGGCAGTGGGCTGTTGAACAAGCGCCAGACATGCCAGAACCCCAAGTGCGAGCGTAGCGATCGCGATGAACCGATGATGAGGAATGTTCATGGCGCGGATTGTCGCAGGCTCGGGACATCGTCGCAATAGGGAACGACCGCGCGCGGGCGGAGGTGCTGAAACTTTGTCGTGATCGGGGATGCTTCCTCGGTCTGGATGAAGCATGGCGCCCAATACCACTGGCCAACGCTCATTCGATCACGGCTTGGGCGACGGAATCCTGGCGAACGATGCGGGCGAAGCGGCTTTCGCGACCGCCTTCGGTTTCGGTCTGGTAAACCATGACCATGTGCTCTCGATCGAAGAGCGTGAAGAACTCCTCCCACCCGATTTCCTCGACGTCGTCGTTGTATTTCTCGAAGAGGAAGTCAATCTGAAGAACACAGGTATCGCTGGTGCTTCCAAAGGTGTTGCGCACGCGGACGGGCCGGCCACCGCGATCCTGCACCCATTGGCGGATTTCCTGGTGATCGGTGGTGGTTTTGGTTTCGCCTGGCATGAAGATCCTCTTGGTTGGCGCAATGCTTGCTTAGGGCGGATTCATTTGCGGCAAGAGTGTGCGCGCCGAGCGCGAACAAACGAGTGGCTAGGTTAGGGGAAGGCTCGGTCTGGTCCTATAGGAATCGTGCCGGATACCCCAGTGATGTACACTCGCCGCGCATGTGAAAGGGGCCTGACGGGTGAACTTCGTCGAGTCAAGTAAGCATGGCGCCGACAATGCCAAACAGAGACATGCCAAGGCCCAGGAGGCCGATCACGATGGCAACAACGCTCAAGATGCCGCCGCTGACGCGTGGCGATGCAGCCATCACCAGGCCAACCACTCCAATGCAAATCGCAGCCAGTTCGACGACCATGCCCCAAAATGGGTGGCCGGAGAAGATGAGAATGATTCCGCCGATGGCGGAAATGATGGCAACGGTTGCGGCTGTGCTGGCTCTTTGCTCGGTCGCATGCGTTATGGCCATGAGTCACCTCACGATTATTCAAGGCTAGGAGGCTGGGTCATGCTCGGCACGCCTGCCAAAACGAACTCATCGGCGGAAACGGGTGCAATGACTAGAACGAGTCTTGTTGCAGACGGCGCCATCAAGCAGATCGCGCGATTCGGGCCCCGCGAGCGGAGTCATCACGCGGCAACGCGAAGAGTGTCGATGATCCAAGTGGGTGTGCGACGGAGATAGTCGTCGATGTGCCGGCGCCGGGTGAAGTAGTAGAGCGCGGCGAGGCCCTGCGCGATCAGGCTGCCGAGCGCGACCCCACCATAGAACAAGACCGAGACCAGCGTGTTGAGCTGTGCAATTGGCTTGACCATTCTGGAGACTTCATCGCCGGCTGCGATGTAGGCTTCATATGGGTTTGGACTGGTGAGCGTCTGATAGATCGACCATCCGCAATAGGCTGCGAGCATGAGGAATAGCGCGGCCTGGTTCAAGGCCAGCCTGACGGGTACGGAGCGATCGAAGCGGCGCAGGGCTTGCGAGGCGCGAATCTCGACGAAGGCTACAACCGCAAAACCGGCGCCGAGGAGAAGGGCCGGCAAGCTCCAGATGCCAAAGGGCAGGGTCAATAATGCAAAGACGGCGGTGGTCCAGCCGCTGATGGCGGCGGTTGTTGCGGCGCGGCTGATCTTGCGGCCTTGAAGGCGCGCTCGTGCGATGGCCTGGAGTTGATGGGGGCCGAGCGGATTCGTGGAGGCCAAGACGCCCGGAGCGTGAGTCGGATGCTGCGTCACGCCACGGTTATCGGCTGCATTGCACGGGCGGTTCAGGCGACATCGAGTTGCGATCGATCGCGCCCACCAGCGAATCGAGCAGGGCGATCTGGGCCGGGTTGATCTTGCTGCGCGCTTGATCGATCGCAAAGAACTCGGCGCGATCGACTTCCGGGAACTCGTGGTTTATTCCTGACTTGGCCGGCCATTCCATGGCAAACGTGTTGCTGGTGACGGAGGTTGGATCACAATCGCCCTCGAAGGCCCAGGCGTGAACGATCTTGCCGGACTTCTGCCTGATGTTGCCCAAGGGGAGGTAGGGCCCGGAGGGAACGATTCCGGTTTCCTCCTGGAACTCGCGCTTGGCGGCGTCGATCTCGTTTTCACCGGCATGAATTTCGCCTTTGGGGATGGTCCAGGCGCCGAGGTCCTTGTTCTGCCAGAAAGGCCCACCGGGGTGAACCAGCAGAACCTGGAGCTGGCCATCCTTCAAGCGGTAGAGCAGAAGTCCGGCGCTTGTCTTGGACATAGATTGGGAAACTCCCTTACCAGCCGGTTCGACTAATGCTATCCTATAGGCCCCGAATCATCGAAGCCTCCTTGTCTCATCGCCGGCAAAGACCGCGACCTTGAATCTTTTGTTGATTGTGAACCCCACCGGGAACCCAGATCATGGATTACATCACACCGGAAGACAAAGCTCGGCTGGAAGAGCAATTGCGAGAATGCAACCGGATGCGCAAGGTGCTATCGGAGCGCATCGGGACAGCGCGTGCGTTGGGCGACCTGAAGGAGAATGCGGACTATCACGCGGCCAAGGAAGATCAGGGCATGAACGAGGCGAAGATTCGCCAGCTTCAGGCCAGGCTGGCGTCCGCCGTCGTGGCGGACAACGGCGACATGCCGAAGGATGTGGTCTTTGTCGGGGCCACGGTGAAGCTGCGCGATGTGGAGAGCGACAGCGAAGAGCTCTACAAGCTGGTAGGAGAGACCTCGGGCGATTTCAGCGACAGCTACATCGAGGTGACGCCGACTTCGCCGATGGGCGAAGCGCTGATGAAATCGCGCGTGGGCGAGGTGGTGAAGGTGAGCCTGCGGCGGGGCGAGAAGCGGTATGAGATTGTGGAGATCGTGAGTTAGGACGCGACGGAGCGACGAAGGGACCAGGGGCTGGGACCGCCACGTCTTGGATGCCGCCGCGGTGGCTACAAGCCATGTCGTGCGTGTCCTGCGCGCAAACTTGTAAGACATGCGCGGGTGGCGGGCTTGCTTTCGCGTAACCGCGAACCGATGCTACCGAATGAAAAAGGGGGACTTTTTGAAAGGGCTCTGTGATGGGAACAAGCTTAGTCGTGGCGCTGGTCATTGTCGCACTCGGACTCGTCCTGGTCTTCATGGTGATCGGGATTTACAACGGCTTGCAGCGAAAGAGAATCGGCGCGCAGACCGCCTGGTCGGATGTGGATGTGCAGCTCAAGAGGCGGTACGACCTGATTCCCAATCTGGTCAATACCGTGAAGGGCTACGCGGCGCACGAGAAGGGAACGCTGGAGGCGGTGATCTCAGCGCGGCAGCGCGCCATCGATGCCAAGTCGATCGGCGAGCAAGCGCAGGCTGAGAACATGCTGACGCAAACCTTGGGGCGCTTGTTCGCGCTGGCGGAGGCGTATCCGAACCTCAAGGCCAACGAGAACTTCATGCACCTGCAGGAAGAGCTCACCAGCACCGAGAACAAGGTCGGCTTTGCCCGGCAGCATTACAACCGCAGCGTGAGCCAGTACAACGAGGGGATGGCGGTGTTCCCGGCGAACATGATCGCGGGCATGTTCAACTTCCAGCGGATGGACTTCTTCGAGCTGGAGGATTCGGTGCAGCGGGAAGCGCCCAAGGTGGCGTTCTGAACAGCCGCAGCGAGTCTAGCGGGCGGGCGTTCTCGCCGATGGTGTAGCGTGAATGCGAGCACCACGATCGGTGCATCAACGGCGGGCCCCCGGAAGCAGCCCGCACGCTAGACAAAAACGCGAGTTCGATCAACGATGTACAGCACTGCCGCAACATCAAGTGTGATTCACGCTGACCAGGCGATCCGGCGGCGGGCGTATCCCGCCAATGTCACGTTTCACGATCTGATTCGCTCCAACAAGCGCAAGAGCGCGGTGCTCATGGTGGGCATGATCGTGCTGCTGATCGTGGTTGGGGCGGCGTTCGCGGCGGGATTGGTGCTGTACTCGGGGGGTGGCGATTTGCCGAGCCTAGTGCCATCGGCAATCCTGGGTGCGGGGGCGGCGGGGATTGTCGGGTTGATCGCGGCGCTGTGGAGCTTCTACGGCGGCTCGAATGCGATCCTGCGGATGTCGGGCGCGGTTGAGATTCCGCGCGAGGCTGATCCGCAACTTCATAACGTCGTGGAGGAGTTGGCGATCGCGGCGGGGATTCCCAAGCCGCGGATTTTTCTGATCAACGACACGGCGCTGAATGCGTTTGCAACGGGGCGCGATCCGCGACATGCCGCCGTGGCGATCACAGCTGGCTTACGCCAGCAATTGACTCGCGATGAATTGGCAGGAGTGATGGCGCACGAGCTGAGCCACATCAGACATTTTGACATTCGGTTTGCCATGTTGATGGCGACGATGGTCGGCTTGATCGTCTTCGCTTCGGATGCGTTCCGGCGCATCTTGTTCTATGGCGGGCGCGGGGGCAGATCGGGGCGCAGCAGTTCGAACGGCAAGGGCGGCAATCCGGTGATGATCGTGTTGCTGATCGCGATGATCATTTTGGCGATCATTGCGCCGATCCTGGCCTACGTGATTCGGTTTGCGGTGAGCCGGCAGCGCGAGTACCTGGCGGATGCGGGCGCGGTGGAATTGACACGGTATCCGCAGGGGCTGATGAGCGCGCTGGAGAAACTTGGCGCGTGCCGGGAGCCGCTGGAAGCCGCGAACCGCGCCACGGCCCACATGTACATCGTGAACCCGCTCAAGAGCGCGATGCATGGAGAGGGGCATGAACTGTCGAGCGTGTTTCTGACGCACCCACCGCTGCACGACCGAATCAAGCGACTGGCTGCTCTCATCCAGTAGGATTGCCCATGGAAGGCATGCAGTTTGTCATCCTGGCGTTGCTGATCGGCGGGGCGATCGCCGTGGGCATTCTGGCGCACCTGGCCAATCGGAAGCGACAGGAAGAATTGGCGAAGCTGGCGAGCGAGCTTGGCTGGCAGTTCGAGCCAGGCAAAGACAAATCGCACGATGAGGAATACGCCCATTTTGAGATATTCCGGCGCGGGCACAGCCGCGCGGCCTACAACACGCTGACGGGTGAGTTGGCGATCGCTGGCCGGGGCTATCCAGCCAAGATGGGTGATTTCACATACCAGGTCACACAGCACACCGGGAAATCGACGAGCACGCAAACGTATCGCTTCAGCTATCTGATCGTCCATTTGCCGTTCGGGCAAGTGCCCAACCTGCTGATCCGCCGGGAGGGCATCTTCGACAAGCTCGCCGGCGCGCTGGGATTCGATGACATCGACTTTGAATCGGCGGAGTTCAGCAAGAAGTTTCACGTCAAGAGCCCTGACAAGCGGTTCGCGTACGATGTGTGCCATCCGCGGATGATGGAGTTTCTACTGCAGAGCACGCCGCCGATGATCGACATCGAGAATGGGCGATGTTGCTTGAGCGACGGATCGCAGCGCTGGGAGCCGGAGCAGTTCAAAGCGATGCTGAATTGGATTGAGCGATTCTTTGACTTGTGGCCGGAACATGTGACGGCGGAATTGGAAGCCTGATGGAAGTTGTTATCCCAATTGTCATTGTCGCGGCGATCTTTCTCTTGCCATCGACCTGGCTGATCGTGAACTACAACCGCATGGCTCGATTACGGCAGCACATCAAGGAAAGCTGGTCGGACATCGATGTGGAGATGAGGCGGCGGTACGAGCTGATTCCCAATCTAGTCGAAACGGTCAAGGGATACGCCAAGCACGAGCGGGAAACGCTGACGCAGGTGATCGAGCTGCGAAACAAGGCGATGGCCAACCATGGAAGCGCGGCGTCGCAGGCGGTGGATGAGTCTGCATTGATGATTGGCGTGAAGAAACTATTCGCGCTGGTGGAGAATTATCCGCAGCTTCGCGCGGACACGAACTTTCTGGCCCTGCAGCACGAGTTGGCGAACACCGAGGATCGGATCGCCGCGGCACGGCGATTTTTCAATGGCAACGTGCGGGAGATGAACCAACTCTGCCAGACGTTTCCGACGAATCTGATCGCGGGTTGGTTCGGGTTCAGCGGGGGCGATTTCTTTCAACTCGACAGCGCCGCTGAGCGCGTGGTTCCACGGGCCAGCTTTGAGTAGGCTTGCATGCCTCGCTCAAGGGCGTCGATCGACGACTGAATGTTTTGTTGACGCACTGGTGGGCACGAAGCGAACGGTCGTTGGCAATCCGGCATAGATCCGCCGGACATCACCCGCGCTGGAAGGCAAACGCAGACCATCCACAGCGCGCTCGCGAAAGCTTGCCGCCATGAGATGCGTCCGCAGCGGCGACTTCACAGCCAACCGGACATGCGTGACACTTGGATCATGAACGCTCCCAATGACCCAGAGCTTGGTTTCCCCAGACTGATGGCCCCTATGTGAGAATACCGCAACGCTGGAGCCATCCTCCAAACGCATCGTTCGATGCTCAATTTGATCGCCCGCATCGGGCAGAACGTGGGCGGCCTCGAACGCATCACGCGCATTCAATGCCACGTCAAACAGTCTCGCGAAATTGCGCAATCTCGCCCCGAAACCTGAATCATCAGCCACGATCAGTCCGCAATCGATCTGGCGCGCTGCGAATCCGTCCCATCCGAGACCGCCGCAGTATCCAACAAGGAAACAGTCGTAGGGAGGAAACTGGCGACTGGGATGATCAAACCGGTCAAAGCCTCGCGTGGAAGGGATGTTCACCGGATCGGCGTATCGCATCGCGAAGGAGGACTCATCAGACCCCCACATCACGCCGTCGAAGAAGAGCCCCTCGATGACAGAATCCGCGTTCCCCCTGGATCGCGGTGCGGCTGGTGGGGCAAAATCGAGCAGCGTCTGATCATCCGTCGCGTTCACCCACATGGAGAACCCCTTGAAGTCAAACGCACGGATGGGCTGATCGTCGGCCACGAGCCCCTCGGTAGCTTCAGACCAGGCAAAATCAGTTTCGCCTGGGTGCGCCGATTGTTCTGCGGCGCAAGAACACATTAGCGGTATCATGATCGCGACACGCAAGATCATGGCGCGGTCAGTTGGACGGCGTAGAACGTGATGCATGCGAATAATTTGGTTGCGCATGGCAACCATGACAATGGCCGGCTGGATAGCTCATTCAAGCCAATCAAGCCAATAGAGAATGAACCCGACCGCGTTCCTAAGAAACCGAAGCCCCGTTGATGTTCTTAGAGAGGACTGCTGATGAATCCGTTGCACAATCCCTGGCGTCTCTTGATAAGCGTGATTGCGGTTGGCCTGGCGTTTCTCGCCACGCCTCCACAAGTTGGTTGCGCGCAAGATCGCAGGGCAGCGGCGAATCTCACCAAGTCCTCCGTACAAGCGCCGAGCATTGAGCGGTTCATGAAAATCCGGGCTCCAAACAGCCCGACGCTCTCGCCGGATGGCACGCTGTTCGTGCGCGACTGGCCTGACGGCGTGAATCAGCTGTACAAGCGCGCAGCTGGAAACAAACCGGACGCGCCGATGACGCGGTTGACGGACTTTCCGGATGGGTTGAACTCGTATTCGCTTTCGCCCGACGGCAAGCTGATCGTTCTGGCGGCGGCGACGGGAGGCAACGAGCAGGATAATCTCCATCTGCTGACTGTCGCTGACGGCACGATCACGCCGCTTTTGATTGATCCCAAGGTGGTCTATCGCCTGAACGTGTGGGTGGATGACAGCTCGGGGTTCATCTACAGCGCCAATGCAGAAAGCCCCGCCGACTTCTACATCTATCGCTTCGACTTCGCCGGTAAGAAGTCGACAAAACTCTCCGCAAAGCCCGGATACTGGGAAGCAAGCGATGTAACCAAGGACGGCAAGCGCGTGCTGGTGAACGAATTCATCTCCGAATCGCACTCCAACGCGTTCGAGTTGGATGCGGCGACGGGCAATCTGGCCAAGCTCAACATTGGCGCAGACCAGACATCCAACACGTCGGCCGGATATCTGCCGGGTGAGAAGTCCGCGATGATCACCTCGGATTCCGAGAAGGGGATCGAGCGCCTGTTTGTGCGCGATCTGGCGACCGGAGCGGTTCGAAAGCCGCTGCCCGAAATCGACCAGTTTCCGGTTGAGGGCGGCGCAATGAATCAGGAGCGCACGCTGGGCGCGGTGATCGTCAACGAAGGCGGCTATGGCTCGATGCGAGTCGTGAAGCTCCCTTCGTTTGAGGCCGTTGCGATCCCGGCGATTGAAAGGGGGCTTGTCGGGTCGGTGGATATTCGCGGCGATACGATCACGTTCAGCTTGAGCAACGCGCGAACACCTGGACTTTCGTATGCATTCGATCTGGCGACGACGAACAAGCCTGGGGCTGATCGATCAGAGCCTGCCGGACTCGAGCAACTGACCGTGGCCGAGACCCAGGGAATTGACCTGTCGAAGTTCGCGCTGCCGGAGCTGGTCACGTACAAGTCGTTCGACGGCCTTGAGATTCCGGCGTTCATTTACACGCCGCCCGGTTTCCGCAAGGGGACGCCGGTGCCGTTTGTGGTGAATTATCACGGCGGTCCCGAAGGACAATCACGACCGTCATTCACAGCCCTGACGCAGTTTCTCTTGGCGAGCGGCTACGGAGTCATGCAGCCCAACGTGCGCGGCTCGACCGGCTACGGCCGCGAGTTCCACATGCTTGACGACTACAAGAAGCGTTGGGACAGCGTGAAAGACGGCGTTGAGGCAGCGAGGTGGCTGGTGAAGAACGGATATGGTCAGGCCGGACGGATCGCCGCCTATGGCGGAAGCTATGGGGGGTTCATGTCGGTGGCGACCGTGATCGAGGGGCCCGATGTGTTTGGCGCATCGATTGATGTGGTCGGTGTGGTGAACTTCAAGACCTTTCTCGAGCAGACCAAGGACTACCGCCGGAAACTGCGCGAGGCCGAGTACGGCCCGCTGAGCGACCCGGAGTTCCTGGCATCGGTCTCGCCACTGAATCGAATCGATGAGATCAAGGTGCCGATGCTGGTGGCGCACGGGGCGAACGATCCGCGCGTGCCGGTGGGCGAGGCAATGCAGCTAGCCGTGGGATTGCAGAAGCGCGGGTACGATCCGGAGCTGCTGTTTTTCCCGGATGAAGGACACGGCTTCGCGAAGCTGGAGAATCGATTGCTGTTTGCGCAGCGAATGGTGAAGTTCTTGCAGCGGACGATTGCGGAATAGTCGCCTGCCGCTCCCGATCGGATCAGGGCTCGAGCGAATCCGGTCAGTCTGCGCTGGGAGGCGAAAGGGCATCGAGGAACGATTCAGCCCAGTGCAGCACATCGTGCCGGCGCACCTTCATGCGGAGGATCGCCATGCGCTTCTTGGCATCTTCAGCGGGGAGGTTCACGGCTTGCACGAGCGTTGAGGCCAGGCCATCGATGTCGCGCGGATTGATGAGGAGGGCGCGCCGCAGTTCCTTCGCCGCGCCCGCAAACTCGCTGAGCACAAGTACGCCGGTATGATCGCGACGACAGGCGACGTATTCCTTGGCGACCAGATTCATTCCATCGCGCAAGGGGGTGACAAGCATGATGTCGGCCGCGAGGTAGTACGCCACCAACTCCTCGCGCGAGACGCTTCGGCGGAAGTAGTGCACGGCCACCCTTCCAGGCTCGCTGACCTGTCCGTTGATTCGGCCGACGGTTCGCTCGATCTCCGTTCGGATCTTCGCGTAATCGGGCAGCGGCTCGCGACTTGGAATGGCAATCTGCACGAACACGCACTTCTGCACCGACAGTCGACGCTGACGAAAGAGCTCTTCGAGGGCGTGCAGACGGAACTCGATGCCCTTGGTGTAATCGAGGCGATCGACGCTGAGGATGACGGTTCGGTCCGGGTCCAACCGCTGCCGGATCGATTCGGCCAGCTCGATGACTTGGCGCTGCGCCGCCAGTCGCTCAAACGAATCAAAATCGATCGAGATTGGAAAGGCGCCGACCCGAATGCGGCGGCCCTCGGACTGGAGCTCGGAGTCGGTTCCTTCGGCCCCGGCGTATCGGCGGGCCAGGCGCGAGAAATTCTGAGCGTTCTCGGCGGTTTGGAACCCGATCACGTCCGCGCCCAGCAGGCCACGCACGATCGATGTGCGCCAGGGCAGCCACGCGAACAGTTCTTCGGGGGGAAAGGGAATGTGCATGAAGAAGCCGATGCGCGCCTTCGGTCGTGCCTCGCGAATCATGCGCGGAACCAGTTGCAAGTGATAATCGTGCACCCAGATCACATCGTTGCGGCCCGCGACGCTGATCGCCGCGCGGGCAAAGTGCCGGTTGGCCTCCTGGTAGCAATGCCACCAGCGGCGCCGAAACTCTGGAGTCCGAATGGCGTCGTGATAGAGGGGCCAGAGCGTGCGATTGCTCATGCCATGGTAGAAGTCCTCAACCTCCTTGGCCGTCAACCCGACCGGGCGAAGGGCGATGCCATCGAACTTCAAGGGCTTGATGGCTCGACCGGCGGCCCCAGCCCAGCCGACCCACACGCTCGATCGCAGCTTCATGACAGATTCCACGGCCGTAACCAGCCCGCCGGTGCTTCGCGACCACTGAGCAGGCGCCTGGCCCTCAGCGTAATTGACCGGCAAGCGGTTCGCGACGACGACCAATCGGCCGGCGGCAACCAGTTTCGAGCGAGGCGCAATGGACTTTGGACGAGGCCTCGGAAGGGACTGTCCGTCGAACAAGGAGGCGACCGGTTGGTCGATGCTTTGTCTGCGGCCACTGACGCGGCCCGTTCGCGCGCTTGGCCGCAGCGCTGCCCCGGACTGGCTTTTCGGTACAAGGGTCGAACGAAGCGCCATATCCAGTATGTAAGGTAGAATGCCGCCAGGGGCCAATAGATAATACCTAATAAGCACCAATGTATGATCTATATGTTGTCCGAACATGAGCCTGCCCCTCAACTACAACCACCTTTACTACTTCTGGGTTTCGGCTAAGCATCGAAACGTGACTCGCGCCGCACGCGAGTTGGGGCTGGCCCAGCCAACCGTCAGCGCGCAGATTCACTCGCTGGAGCAATCGCTGGGGATGGCGCTGCTGGCTCGGCGCGGGCGAACGTTCGAACTGACGCGAGCGGGGCAAATCGTCTTTCAGCAAGCAGACGAGATGTTCGCGATTTCATCGGGGCTTCGAAATGCGCTGGCGGGCCGGTACGGCGACGCGCCGCAGGAGGTTCGCGTGGGGACTTCCGACGCGGTTCCCAAGCCGATCGTGCGCCGGCTGCTGGAGCCGCTGTTGACAGGCGAGGACTCATTTCGCCTGGTGTGCCGAGAATGGCGCATTGGCGAGTTGCTCTCGGAACTGTCGGCTCACCGTCTTGATATGGTCATCTCCGATCGGCCGCATCCCGAATCGTCACAGATGCGCGCGGTGAGCCACGCGGTCGGCGAAACGGCGGTGGCGGTTTTCGCGCGGCCGGCGCTGTCGCGGCGATTGAGAAAGGGGTATCCACATTCGCTGCACGGGGCGCCGATGTTTTTGCCGGCGGCGCCGGCCGCGCTGCGCGAGTCGCTCGATCAATGGCTGACAGCCAACAGTATCGTGCCGCGAGTGATTGGTGAGTTCGAGGATCGCGAGCTGCTCAAGACGTTCGGCCGCAGCGGACTGGCGGCGTTTCCGGCGGTTGGAGCGATCGAGAAAGACGTGACGCAACAGTTCGAAGTCGAGCGCGTCGGTTGGGCTCGCGGGGTGCGGGAGACATACTACGCTATCGCGCTGCAACGGCACCTGAAGCACCCGGCGGTCGCGATGATCCTCTCGGCGCCGCGCCAGAAGTTGCAAGTCGGCGCCAGCGCGATTTGATCGATTCAGGCGATGGTTCACCAAAGGGACAGACGCGGATGTGAAGTATTCTCGAACGGACGGTTTGCGAATAGTGTCCCGTGCCAATGCAAACCGAGCCCGCGACGAAAGGCTTGCCGTTGGTATTTGCAATCGTGCCGCGGCGCGACAACGCCGCGACACGCTGGATTTACGACGAGCGCTTCTGCCCATCGCCACAATTACGGTCCGCAGCGCTCTGCGCGCGGGCTGCGTCTTCCTTCGTGATGGTTCCGTGACCCTTGTCCGCGGCGCTTTGCATACGCGAAGCGGCTTCCTTGGTCATCGGGGTTGATGGGGAACTCGAAGGGCTCTGCGGTTTCTCAGGCATTGCTGCCTCCTTTCAAGAAAAGATGGTGCCAGGCAACACAGCCGCCGATTGCGGCGCGAAAGAATGAAACTGAAGGACTACTTGGTCTTGCATGCGCGCTGGCAACGGCTGACGCAGTTGCGAGTACATTTGGTCATACCCGCTTGTGCGTCTTGCGCGACATACGGCTCGCTGTACTCCTGCTCCCACAGCGCGGCCGTCCGGGCGAAGCTGGCTTCGAGGACCGGCAACTCGTCGGCATCGACGCCGAAGCCGCCATCGTGGTCTAGGATTTCTCCAAACAGCCGCATGCAGTCGTCGAAATAGGCGCGCGGGTGCTGCATGTGCAAGTGCCAGATCGCATCGATGTCCTTGCTCGGCGCGACGCACTCTTCCGGATGCTTCCGGACAAGCAGAAGGAATTTTGCGTATCGATCGACGGCCTCCTCAAGGACGGCGGCTGGCCAATCGCGCAACTCTTCCGAGCGCTGCGCCGCGCGGGTGAGATCGATCGAGGCAACTGAGGATTGGATTGTGTTCGAAATCATGTTCTTGCTCCTAAGTGAGAATTTGCGACCTCCCGCCTGCACCGTTGCAAGCGGGCGACCAACCTGGGAGCCGCGGTTCCCGTAATCGGGGTACATGAACGCATGAGGCGTTCGGAAGGGCGGCGAATGCTTGCCTTGAAAACTCGTTTGGATGATCAGTGTTGTTTGTCGAGCTTTTCAGCTGTGCGTCTCACCTCCATTTCCAATGTTCGTTGTGCACCGGGCCCGCAAATCTCCATGTCAGGATTGAGAGCCAACAGGTGTGCCTGGCGCAGCCACCAGAACGCGGTAATGACCGCCCGCCGAGGCGACATGCCTTCGGGAAGGCGCGGCTGATGCCGGAGTTTCCCATAGGCGATTGTCGCCGCTTCGCGAACCAGAGGGTCGGGATCGTTTTGACGCGACCAGTTCAGAATGTGATGACCCTTGTGCTTGCTCTCGCCCGGATTGACGCAGAGCGCCTCCGCGGCACGAATGAAACATCTCCGCCAGGTCGGATGAGATTCAACAAGCTCGCCCGCTGAGAGGGCACTTTCAGTTTTGGACCCTTGGCGCGATTTGAGGCCTTCAAGACAGAACCGGGCGAACTCGGATCGAAGCAGTTCAAGGTTGGGATCGCGCTGCTCCTCTCGACCAGCGTAATGATGGAACATCGAAGTCAGGGCCATTGGGATGCGATTCCACGGCCGCGGCGCATTCTCGCGAATGCCATCATCCCAGTAGCGAAGGTCATCACCGACTGCGCGCGCCGAAAGTGCGCGCAATGCAAGGATGAGAGGCTTCATGCCCGCCCACAGTCCGCCAAAGTCGAAGGTGATGTGCACGCAGCACTGGAAGTGGTGATGCGAGCCTTCAAATGGCTTTTCGTTCTGGGGCAAGTCAGCCGCGCGAAAGCTGGGGCGCATGCGCCCCAGCTCGCTTGACGCCGTGGAGACGACCTGTCGCCGGAGGTTTTCATCGAGCCTCTCGGAACGCTGGTCATAGGCCATCCAGGCGAAGCGCAGCCAGGCTTCGATGAATTCCGGCGGCAGCCCATCGACGTTTGCATTTTCCCGACGCTGTTCCAATTGCTCAAACAGCGGCACAACGGCATCCTGGAATCCGAAGGGGTATTCGCTGTACCACTCGTGATGGAGGAGCCCGCCTTGCGAGCATGTGCCATGAATGACGTTACCGATGCCCGTCGCGAGCGCTGCTACCGCAGCGATATCAGGATTGGCCAAATCTCGTGCCAGGCCACTCAGAACGCTTGGACCGCAATGAACCAGCCAGAACTCCAGCGTTGTCGGATCAACGACTTGCTCAGCGCGCAAATTGTACCACCTTTGCGGCAGCCAACCGGACTCCGCTGCCAAAGCTCTGAGCTTCTGTCGATCGATGAACATGCCCGGCTCGAGAGCGCCAAAGTGCCAGAGTATCTTGGCCGCCTCGCCTGGAACCAGTTGAGGTTCCGGGCTCGCCGTGCAGGCCCGCGGGAACGCCGCCGCGAAATCGATGCGCTTGGAACACCGATGAATCAGCTCTCCCAAGCACGGCTCAGGCAAGCGATACGACCTTGAATACTCTTCGTGCCCGATGCAGAGCTGAAATCCCCCACGCGCCAACAGTATGACGAGGTCAAGAATGGCGCCGTCAGAACTCGCCAAGCGCTTGTGCGCGTTCGTCAACGACCAGCAGAACGTCCGCCACGTGTCACGCAACTCCCGCGCTTCATCCTGAATGACGCCAATCGGAATGACATCTGGATCGAGCAACACATTGGCAATCCACAGCGACTCAGCGGGCCATCCGCCCGCGCAAAGATCGTGAGCGACTCGATCAATAGACGATCGCGGCAACCCACTAGGCTCGATTAACTTCACGTGGTTCATTCAACAACCTCTCGGCGCTCGGCGGAAAGTCGTACTGGCGCTCAAGTGGGGTCCGAAGCGGACAAGCAAGAGCGGTATGCCGGATAGTACCGGTTCCCAGCCCCGGGTCAAGACAATTCTTCTTCAGACGCGGCCGCGCCTGCGCCGAAGGATAAAGCATGCGCGCGCCTCAGTACCTCCCCCACCTCATCGGCTTGCTGATCTATGCCGTCGTTCTGGAGTACATCGTGCGCTCGCGGGACTGGTTCCTGCATTATCCGTACATCGACAATCTGATGCACTTTGGATGGGGCGCGGTCATCGCGTTGGCGATCATCGTGTTCTGGCGCAACCAAACGAAGTTCGTGCTGGTCGCCGTCTTGATCTGGCAGATTCTCTGGGAGATTTCGGAAATCATCGGGGATCGCGTGCTCAAGCAGCCCGAGTACATGCACGATCACCTGTTTCCGGATGGGTTGATCGATACAGCATTGGATTTGCTGGGCGCGAGCGCGGCGCTATGGCTGACTCGTCGGTCGCGCGTTGAACGCGCCGACACGGGCTGATCGTCGCCGTTGCCAACCAGATTGGCCCATCAGAGTCAATGAGCGGACCCTCCGAAGTACCTGGCGGCGGTTGCGCGCAATTCGTCGAGGTGGGACAGATAGGTTTCTTTCGCTTCGGCCGAAAACACCCCAAGCTGGTGAAACTCGGCGACGGAATTGAGGGCCAGGTCCCATTGCAACTCCAGGAGGTACTCGCTCAGAAGCTGCCCGACGATCGGCTGCAGCGTTTTGGAAGGCGTGCGACCCAGCGCATCGCGCAACAACTGGTGCAGCCCGCTGAGCATGTGCATATCCTGCGCAATGAGGCCCTTGTCGCGAAGGCGGCCGTAAGCGGTGATCTTCTCGGCGGCATTTTGAACCGTCGATGGTTGACTCAGCTGGAACCGCAAGGTGGCGATGTCTTGGAGTAGCAGGCACAGGAACTCGTCGCTGTGGCGATCGGGGCTGGGCTGGCAGCGAGTCCCAAGCGTGGCGGCGTGCTGCTGCATCCATTGTTCGACCGCGACCGCCCGCGCGGGGTCGTAGGCAAGGTGGCGCGCGAGAAAATCCTGATTCTGCAACTGATTCAAATCAAGCACGCCGCGCACGAAGCTGACACGGCCTGCCGCATGACCGAGCCACGGGAATTCGACGCCGTGTCGCGGTCGCCTGCTGCTGTTTCCGATCGCGATCAATTGGCGAGTTCGAAGGGCTTCCATGGCCCAGAGCACGGCGGCATGGTCAAGATTGACGGGGCGAAGCATGGTCTGCACCATCGGTTGAGCGAGCCGGCGCTCCAGATTGCGGGTGTCGAGCGGCTGATGCGATGCAATCACGCCGACGTCGAGGGGGCCGATGACGAACAACGAGACGTGCTCGAATTCTCGGGTGAGGTTGGAGGCGATGGCGGTGAATATTTCGTCGTCGATTTCGTAGATTTGGATCCATTGGAAGAACACGCCGCCTGGGTTCAGCGAGTCGGTCACCATCCGATAGAACTCGGGGGTGAAGAGATTCTCAACGCCGACGACCCACGGATTGCTGGGCTCGGAGGCGATGACGTCGAATTTCTCCTGCTTTCGGGCAAAGAATCGAAAGGCGTCGGTTTCGACGATGCGCGACTTGGGGTTGGAGGCGAGGTTGAAGTTGGCGTCGCTGAAATGGTGGACGGCCTCGATGACACCCGGGGAGATCTCCAACGTGGTGACGCGATCGACTTCGGGGCAAGCTGCGAGCGATCCCGACGTGATGCCGGTGCCAAGCCCGACGACGGCGGCATCCAGATTCGCCTCCTTTGGCGCCAGCAGGTAAGGAATGACCCCGGAAAGCATCATGTTGGAGTAGTCGCCGATGGTGTTGCCGTCGGATTTGGCGTTCACGGAGATCGTTCGCGAATTCATCACAACCCCAAGCCTCTCATCGAATTGCTCCAGGGCATACGCACAGACGGTTTGGGTTGGATCGTCGCGCAGCGAGAGGACCTCGACATCAACATTGAAAAACGGGACGGCAAACACCCCATGGAAGTGGAAGGGCTGCACCAGGTGGTTTCGGAACAAACCGACGACGTGTGAAAGGCGGTTCCAGTCAGGCAGCAAGAACACCACCAGGGCCGCGAGGGCACAGGATGCGGCACGTCCGCGCCAGCCGCTGCGCAAGCACAGAATCCCGGCGACGCCCAGAAGCAGGGCGATGTTGAGCTTGAAAATCGCCGGGAGATTCAGCCAGAAGAATAGCAGGTATCCGATGCCGACGGCGCCGGCAACGGTTCCGAGCGTGTTCATCGCGTAAACGCGCCCGCAGATCTTGCCGTAGTCGTTTCCGCCTTTGTCGATGAGGGCATATCCCAGCGGCAGCAGCCGGCCCATTGGAATCATGAGCGGAAGCAGCCACGCCGAGACAAACAACACGATGAGGAACATGTACACCGCAAAGTTGGTTGGGATCGTGGCCAGGCTGACGCGCACGTGGCTCACCCAATAGGGCCAAAACGGCACGGTGAGATAGATGACAGCCAGATAGATGCTGAGCTTGACCAACTCTCGATGGACCCGAATGTGGGGAATGCGGCTGCGCCGCAGCGACAGGCTTCCGATCGCCAGACCAAGGATCACGACTCCAACGACGATGGGAAACACATAGTGGCTTGAGCCGATGGTCAAGCTGAGGACGCGCGTGAAGAGCACCTCCAGGGAAATCGACACGGCGCCAGTGGTGAAGACAAAGAGGTAAATGCCGGGGGACCCGAACGCATTGGGAATGCGGGGAATGTCCTGCGCTTTGTGCGATGGTCCGGCAAGTGGATTCGAGACAAAGACCAGCCCAACGAGCAAGCAGAGCACGGATGCGAACACCAGCGACATACGAAGTCCAAAACCGGGCACGAGGTAGAATCCGGCCACCATGGCGCCCAAGAACGCGCCAAGCGTGTTGATGCCATAGATTCGCGAATGGCAGTAGTTCACCTCGCCCGCATCGGTCGGAAGAGCCGATGTCAGCATTGGAATTGAAGCGCCCATCAGAAACGTGGGTGGAAGAAGGAGCAGCGCGGTCATCGCCAGGTCGAACAGGAGCCAGTCGGGTCCGGAGTAGGTCAGCGATTTGACGATCGCGAAATACTCGGGAAACACAAGTCCATAGCCTGCGATCGCCAACTCGACAAAGCCAAGGGCCTTGAGGACGGTCTGGCGCGACCATTGCCGCTCGGTCAAGTTCCCCCAGAATCGATACCCGGCCGCGAGTCCGAAGAGAAAGACGGCGACAATCAGGCAGATCGAGCGGGCCTCGCTGCCGACCAGGAACGAGAGGTATCGCTGCCAGACCACCTGAAACGTGAGCGCGGCGGCGCCGCTGAGGAAAGTGCTGGCGTAGACGACCGTTCGAAATGAAACCGGAATGCCCCGTGCGCCGAGCGAACGGTGGGCAGCCGCGAACTCGGTCCTTTGATCGATTCTTGCTTTCGGCGCCGACGGCTCTTTGGTGGGTGCTTCGGGTGGCACGGTTGGGTGAATGATGTGGGGTTGCGGTCGATCCGGCAAGTGCGGTAGCGAAAATTTCGCCGCACCGCGGCGCTCCGGTAAGATAGCCGCGTCATGGCCAAGGACCGCATCATCTCGACAGCGGCGCAGCGGATCGACGATCAGCCGGCTTCAACGGCGCTGAGGCCCAGGACACTGAAGGAATATATCGGCCAATCGGACCTGGTTGAAAGACTCTCCATTGCGCTCCAGGCGGTGCGCGAGCGCGGCGAGCCGATGGAACACGTCCTGCTGCACGGCCCGCCGGGTCTGGGCAAGACCACCCTGGCCCACGTCATCGCGCAGGAAATGGGAACGCGAGCGTACGTGACCTCGGGGCCGGCGCTCACCAAGGGCGCTGATCTGGTCGGAACGCTGACCAAGATGCAGCCCAACGACATTCTGTTCATCGACGAGATCCATCGCCTCCCGGCCGCGGTCGAAGAGTACATCTACCCGGCGATGGAAGATTTCAAGATTGACTTTACGCTGGACTCTGGTGTGCACGCGAAGGTGATGACGTATCACCTCAAGCCGTTTACGCTGATCGGTGCGACCACGCGGGCGGGCTTGCTGACCGGCGCGCTGCGGAGCCGTTTCGGCATCACGCATCA
>JAKEEP010000186.1 GCA_022616475.1 Phycisphaerales bacterium
CAAACTGCAGCAGGACCTTTTTTCTCGCATTCGGCAGCAACGATGCTACATTGACGATGGTGCAGCATTGGTCTCGAGGCGCGTTGCCTGGACCAAAGCAAAGTGACCGGCTCGGTGAAACATTGTCGACCGCCGAGCCGGTTTTTGCGCGCGCGTGCGAGGCTGCGACGGCGGGCACAGGTTTGCGCTTCGCTGCGCGTTTTGCGCGCCGGGCGGGCGCTGATCGGTCTTGCTTGGCACGTGGGGGGACAGAGCGCCACCTCAATGAGGCCATCACCACTGCCAGTGGCGGCCGCGCCCGAAGTGAATAGGTTGACTTCCGAACAGGAATGGCACTCCGCTCGGCGCATAGTTGAGCTGGCATCGATTGAGGATGCGGCAGGAGGAGCGTTTTTCATGTTCGGTCGCGATGTTCTCGGTTGGACCAGCCGGCGAGGTGGAGTGTTATTGAGCGCGCTATCGCTTGCGGCTGTATTCGTTGTGTTTTCCGGCTGGGCGGGGGCGGCGATCATATATGTAGATGACAGCGCGCCGGCTGGAGGGGATGGATCATCGTGGAGCGTGGCGCATCGGTCACTTAAGGTCGGGCTGCAGCAGGCGTCAGCGGGCGATGAAATTCGGGTGGCGCGGGGGACGTATCGCCCGGCTGGGGCGGGCGGCAAGCGGACGAAGACCTTCACCGTGCCCGACGGCATTGTGGTGCAAGGCGGGTACGCAGGCTGGGGGGCATCGAACCCCGACAAGCTCAAGCCCAACAAGTTCAAGACGATCTTGAGCGGTGATCTGAACGGCAACGACGGGCCGGACTTTGCGAACTCCAACGACAACTCTTACCACGTGGTGACGCTGAACAATGCTTCCAGCGCGACGCAGTTGCGCGGCCTGACGATTCGGGGCGGGAATGCGAATGCAAGCGATTACGATTCGCCGCATGGCCACGGCGGGGGAATTCGCTGCATTGGCGGGGCGAGCGCGACGCTGATCAAGTGCGTCGTGCGCGACAATCAAGCGATGTGGACCGGCGCGGGAATCTCAGCGCCGGGTGGTTCGGTCACCATGACATCGTGCACGGTGCGCGATAATCTTGGGATTTTCAACAGCAGCGCCGGAGCGGGCGTTTACTGCGCCAGCGGGAACTTTGAGGATTGCAAGTTTCTGAATAATCACGGCGGGATCGCTTATACCGGAGGGGGCGGAATTAGCGGCATCAGCGTTGCGGTGAACGATTGCACCTTCAAGGCCAACTGGTCGGCGGCGATTTCATGCGGCAGACATTCGGTGATCCGCGGGTGTGATTTTCGCGACAACGCCGCTGAAGACGGCGGAGCGCTCTATCTCTATGGCGACAACATCGGAGTGATCGATTGCTTGTTTGAAGGCAATGGCGCGGCGAGCTTTGGCGGCGCCGTTTACAACACTCCCAGTGCGTCATCGAGACTCCTGAACTGCCAATTCTTTGACAATGGCGCTTCATCGGGACATGCGGTCGCCAACCGCGGCGTGCTCACGGCGGTGAATTGTCTGTTCAGCGGCAACGCCCAGACATATCGACCTGCGGCCGAGGATTGCCGGAGGCGGCCTGGATATCGGTGCGTTTGAGTTCTGAGAATCCGGTCTGAAGGCACAGGCGATCCCTGTGCGAATCAATGGACAGGCGAGACGCCTGTCCCACTGTCTGTTGGGGGCAATTCAAACTGTGCAAGGACCATCTGCGAGGCGGCCCAGAGTTGTGTTATGATGGGCCGGTCGCGGGCGGTCGACGCCGGCGCCTTCACAGGAGAAGGACAATGAATCGAGCGAGTCATGGTGTTGCGGGATGCGCGGCAGCGTTTTTGGCCTGGTCTTCGTGCGCGATAGGCGCCGTGAGCGCGAACTTGAGCACGCCACCCGGATCGAGCGCGACGGTGACGATCACGGTGACCATCGGCACAGCGCTGGGCACGAGCACCGACAGCGACACCAAGACAGCGACGACCACGGGCACAGCGGTCGCGGTCTTTGCGCCCGATTCGCCGCCGTTCTTTGCTTCGCAGTACAACACGATGCAGATCAGTTTCGCGGCAACGACGTTCAACTTTCAGTTCTTTTGCATCCCGATCTTTGGCTGCCAGAATTTGAACGCGACGATCACGAACCTGCAATTCACGCTGGTTGAGCCGGCGTGCGCGGGGATCGCGGGCGATGGAACGACGTCGTTCGGCAACGCGCTGATGCACATCGCCGGCGACTACAGCACGAGCGGGATTGCGGTGACCAGCGGCGTGCTCGACTTGACGGCGCCGGCCAGCTTTAGCGGCCATATCAGCTATCCGGGCGCGGACTCGGTGACGCTGGACCAACTGGCGATGGCGAATCAGAGCTTCGTGGTGCCGCCGGAGCTGTTGCCGGCGGGTGTGAACTCGTTGACGATCGTGATCGCGCCGGCGTTGGGGAACACGACGTTTACGGGGACGTATGCGGCTTCGCCCGAGGACTTTGATGCCGACAACGATGGTTCGTTCGATTCGTGCGATTCATGCACTGACACCGACGGGGACGGCTGGGGCAACCCTGGATTCCCGGCCAACACATGCACATCGGATAACTGCCCGGATGTGTTCAACAAGGACCAACTTGACACCGATGGCAATGGAATTGGCGACGCGTGCGAGGCCGGGCCGCCTTGCCCGGCCGACATCTCACCGCAGCCCGACGGCGACGGCTTGGTGAACGTTGGCGATCTGCTGGCGGTGATCGCCAATTGGGGCGGCGGCGCTGGGAACATTGCCGATGTGAATGTTGATGGAGCGGTGGATGTGCTGGATTTGCTGGCGGTGATCGGTGCGTGGGGGACTTGCCCGTAGGGTCGCGCGCTTCAGGCGAAAATTCCTTGCGACGCAGCGCGTGAGGAGATGGTCGGTAGCGCGCGGCGCATGTGCGAACCTTTTGCAAACGGAAACTTGATCGACCGATTTGGAATTTTGTTGGAACCAGCTGGCGCGGTTCGAAGAATCATTAGCAGTTGCAGGATGTGGGCGGCGATTGGCCGCTCTGGTCGTTGCGGACATTTTACATAGACGACGTTGCCCTTATCCGGTCGCCGTGGCGACCACTTCATTCCGCCGCAACAACCGACAAATTGATTGAAGCTTGACGAAGCTGCAGCAGCTTGGAATTCGTGCGCGATCAACGCGCGACTGTTCAGGTTGAGTTCGGCGAGCTTGCTTTGACGTTGCACCAACCTGCAAGGCGTTGGTTGCGCCTTGAGAGCGTGTGGAGATGAGGATGTGGTGGTGTTGCGCGAGAAATTTGCGCTTGCAGTGCGACGGAGCGCGCGTTAAGGTGCCCGAGGCCGAACGATCCGCGGTCAATCATCTGCGCGGATTGCTCACCACATCTCGGCGAGTTTCGGCGGTTTCTATAGGCTCGCCACGGTTTGTTTCGGTTTGTCAGTTCGTGTCAGGCAGACGAGTTGTCCACGAGCGTTCGCGCGGGTGGACTTCATCTCTTTCCGTGGGACGAACGTCAAGCTGCACTCTATTGCGGCCCATTTCTTGCCGCGGAAGGAGTTTTTCATGATCAAGCATTCTGTATATGTTCTTGCAGGCGTTTCGGCCCTGTTTCTAGTTGGCGCCGCTCAAGGGCAGACGACGCTGTATGTGGATGACGATGCTGCTGGCGGCGGCGACGGATTGTCGTGGTCGAGCGCGTTCGATCATGTGCAGGACGCGCTGGATCTAGCGGCCCAGGCAAAGAGCGGCGTGAACGAAGTTCGAGTGGCGCAGGGGCGATACGTACCGACCAAGCGCACCGATGAAACAGATCCGCGCTCGGTGACGTTCACGCTTCTCAACGGCGTTATGCTTGCCGGCGGCTATGCAGGGGTGGGCGCGGATGATCCCGATGCGCGCGACGTGGAGCAGTTTCAAACGATCTTGAGCGGCGACATCAATGGCGATGACGGCCCGGATTTCGCCAACAACAGTGAGAACTCGTATCACGTGCTCGCGGCCAGCGGGACGGAGTCAAGCGCGGTTCTTGATGGATTTCTCGTGCGGGAAGGAAACGCGAACATCGGAGATGATTGGCCCACGTCAACCATGCTTGGTGGTGGACTCTTTGCTGTGTCCGGGAGCCCGACCGTACGCAATTGCCGGTTCAGCAGCAACTGGGCCAAGTGGGGCGGTGCGATCTATGTACGCGAGGCCAGCTCCCTTTCCGTTATCGACTGCGAATTCCTAGCGAACGCGTCGGCCTACGACGGATCCGCACTCCGTGCTCGAGGACCCGGCGTTTTCGCAAATGTCGTGAACTCAAGTTTTGTCAACAACTCCGGGGCAGCTGCGATGGCGGTCGTCGAAGGCGACGGCTCGATCAGCCAATGCGCCTTTCAGGACAATCCCAACGGAGGCCTGAGACTGGACTCGTCCGGAACTCTGGAGGTGTTTGGTAGCGTATTTGCAGCCAACGCCGCCGACGTTGGCGGAGCTGTTCGTGTGAATGGCCCCTGCTCATTCAAGAATTGTCAGTTCCGGGATAATTCCAGTTGGATTGCCGGCGGCGCTGTTAGGTTGTCAGAGGAAGGAGGCGCGAGCTTTGAAAGCTGTGAGTTTACGGGAAATGAATGCACGTGGATGGGAGGAGCGATCTGGATGGGCACCGGGCGCAGTGTTCAAGTCATCAACTGCTCCTTCAGCGACAACGAGGCGTCGCTTGGCGGAGCTTTCTTTAACCCTGGGCACTTGACGCTCATCAATTGCACGCTCAGTGAGAACGTGGGTGGTGGTGTCTTCATAGTAGATGCTCCCGATGTTCCCGTGGCGACATTGACGGTGAAGAACTCAATTGTTTGGGGGAATCAGCCATTCGAGATCGGCAATGGAGAGGTTGACCCAGATCCACCGCCTCCGCCGAGCCTTACTGATTCCATTATGGTTGTTTTCAGCAACATCGGAGGTGGCTGGATCGGTGAAGGCAACGTCGACGCCAACCCGTTGTTCGTGCAAACCGGCTGCGATGACCTTCGGCTCGAGGATGGCTCGCCTTGCCTTGATGCGGGCAACAACGGCCTGATTCCCGCTGGCGTTACCACCGATCTCGATGGCCAGCCGCGCATCATGAACGGAACCGTGGCGATGGGCGCATACGAGGCGCCTCAGGAACCTGCACCACCGGCAGCGTGCGAAGACGACTTGGATCAAGGGGAGTTCATCGGATTGACGCCACTCGGTCCGGCCCCACTCCTGGAACATGCGCGGATACGAACCCACAACGTCGCGGGGCCTGACAACTCCAGCGTCAGCGTTGCCCAATTTGATGAGCCGCTGCACGAGGGCGCCGGCGGATTTGCCGAAATGGGCGC
>JAKEEP010000187.1 GCA_022616475.1 Phycisphaerales bacterium
CTTCTGCATGAACAGCGTGTTGGGTTTCGACGGATGCAACGCAATGCGGTGCACGCAGTGGCCGACTTCGGCATCCGGATCGGGAATGTATTGCGACTTCAGCCCCTTGTTGATCGGTTTCCATGTCTTACCGCCATCATCCGTGCGGAAGCACCCAGCTGCGGAAATGGCGATGTAGATTCGCTTCGGATTCTTCGGATCGATCAGGATCGTGTGCAGCCCCATACCACCGGCGCCGGGCGACCATTGCGGCCCGGACGGGTGCCCGCGCAGGCCCGCGAGTTCGTTCCACGTCTTGCCGCCATCGGTCGTGCGGAAGATCGCCGCGTCTTCCACGCCGGCGTAGGCCGTGTCGGGATCAGTGAGCGACGGTTCGATATGCCAGACGCGCTTGAATTCCCAGGGGTGCTGCGTGCCGTCGTAGAACTGGTGCGTGGTAAGCGGCGCACCGCGGGGGGGCTTCGTGTCGTACGCGAATTTGTTGGATTCACCCTTGGGCATTCCATCGGCACCAGCCAAATCTTCCGGCTTGCTTCCGGGCGTGTTCCAGGTCTTGCCCCCATCGTCGGAGCGCTGAATGATCTGACCGAACCAGCCGCTGGTCTGCGATGCATAGATGCGATTGGGATCCTTTGGCGATCCCTTGAGGTGATAGACCTCCCAGCCGGCGAAATGCGGCCCATCAACTTTCCACTTCTGGCGCTTGCCATCGGATGTAATGACGAACGCGCCTTTCTTTGTTCCGACGAGGACTCGAACGGAGGTCATAGGATTCCTTTCGTTTCTGAGACGTGGCCATTGTACCGGCGCTATGACAGACGCGAATGGGATGATCCGCCTTAGACTTCGCTCACTGTCCATTCTGAGCCGGTGGTGCTACCGAGATTGTGGACAACCTCTCTCAACAGCTGATCGGTGACCTCAGAAGGAAGATTGCCCTCCACAAGCGTGCGGACTTCGTCGACAAAATCTTCAAAGACGACGCGCACACCTCCAACGTCGATCGAATACACGGAGACTCCACGGTCCTCCGGCATGAGCCAAGAATGTGGAACACCTTTTGGTCGAAACACGTCAGGCGGGGGCTCGCGATACTCGCCGCTGTCTTCGGCTTTCCGGATCAGAAATCGTCGATGCATCTCGCGCTGAGCGATGACTTCCCACCGCAGGTCAGCCAAATGAAGGCGGTAGGCCGCGCGGTGCGGCGTTTCCGTCTCCGCACCCTCCACATGGATGTTGCCACTTCGAATGGTGATCGCGTGTCGAGCAGGGTCGTACGACGCATGATGTCGATAGACCCAACCGGGACAGGGGCCTGACGTCGGAACGCTCTCGATGCGATATATCGAGTGATCCAGCACAAACACCGGCGTGTTACGCTCGCTTCGCGTTCCAGAGTATCCGAGTCGCCCAATGATGAAGATGCTATCCCCCACGATTGTGGAGGAATGAAAATCCGTCGGCGGAAACACCGACTCAGGATATCCATAAATCGCGACCTCACCGGAATCGAGTGTGACATCGGTCTGACCCGGAGCAGGCCGAAGCACGATCACGTCGTTGTAGATGCAGAAATCCGGGTCGTAGAAGTCCTCGTACTCGCCGGCGATGCAGATGATCCGCCCGTCCGCCATTGGTGTACGAGTCATACCGAATCGTTTGAAGCACCAGTCGGCATCATTCCGACCGCAACCCGCCTCTGAGCAAGATGGATAGTTCGGCTCGAGACCGAGCTCCATACGAATGCTGTACGGATCTTCAGCTCGTCGAACCATGTACTCGTAAAGCTCCGATCGCATTCGCTCCGGATTGGCATTGCCGAATCGGCGCTTGCATTGCTGCTCAAAGATGTCGCGCGTGATTTGCATGAAACTCGTGTTGCGTTGTTGCAGGCGTGGATTCTACGTGCGCAGCTACGTTGCAGAACATCGATATGCCGCAACCGGAACCAGCCTCATGAACCCCCGCCACCTCGAAACCGCCATCGCCTGGTTCACGCTCGGGGCGCTCGTCGTCTACGTCCCCGGCGCAACACCTCTCATGGCCTGAACTCTGGCACCCGTTCTATCTCGTCGACTTTATCGTCATGAGCCGCGCCACCCATCAGGTCTCTTCAGACGCGACAATGATCACTCGCGCCCGTTCCGGCAGCTTCACCTTGGGATCGAGCGGACGCACCACGCCATTCTCCACAACACCTGCGACCGCGATGGGGTGACGACTTCCGGCAAGGTGCGCTTCAACTGGGGCGGGGCGCGCATCCGTTGGTAGGTCAAGCGGTTTCAATTGGGGCTCGGCCGCGATCCGCTCATCACGCGCGCGCCTCTTCGAGCTTCGATTGTCTGGTTGAGGCTTGATCATGGAGAATTCAATCAGTATGCGGTAATCACGAAGATCGGCACTTCATCCAGTTCACTCAAGATATCCGGAGCCTGATCGTCCTCCCGATCATAGCGCCAAATCACCCAAATGCGCCGGCCTGAAGGCGTTTCCGCGAACATTTGGAACGAACGGTCTGTGCGCTCCTCAAGACTGTAGACGCGATCAAACGCAGCCTCGACCTCTGCTGCGGAGAGTCCGTGCGCGGCAATCTTGTGCAGGTTCCATTCGATCCACTTGAATCGCCTCATGCACGACCGCCCTCATCGAAGGCCACACGATATGTCATTCGCGGGGATAATGCACAGTTTCATTGCGCCGCTTGGTGGGTTCCTGCGGCGGACGCCGTGTTGATGGCTGAGTCAATGCCCCTGATCCACGGTAATATCCGTTGTGCGACGAAAGGCGCAATCGGAACCGCAATGAACCCCCGCCGCCTCGAAACCACCATTGCCTGGTTCACGCTGGGGGCGCTCGTCATCTATATCCCCGGCGAGACCTACGTCTCCTGGCCCGAGCTCTGGCATCCCTTCTATCTCGTCGACTTCATCGCCATGGTGCTGCTGCTTTGGGGAGCGGTGCACTCCCTCCGCGCTCGGCCGCTACCCGTGCCCGGCCTACTCTGTGCCGCCTACGGCTGGGCTGCCTCCAACGGCTGGCGAGCAACGTTCTGGCGATTGGCCGAACTTCGCGCCGGCGGTCAACTCGATTACGGAAACGCCGAGGCTTGGATCGTCGGCTGCGCTTCCGCCATCGCCCTGGTCTGCTTTGTCATTCTCCTGGTGCTGACGGCGTCTAATGAACCCCCGCGCGGATAGCGCGATAGAACTCGCGTCCTCCCTCCTAAGGAAACCGCATGTCCTCCTCTGAACCACTCTCGTTTGTTGAATGCTTTCGCCATTGGTATGACTACGAGCGCCACTGCAACGCCAGGACACTGGAGATGCTCGAGTCGGTGTCGCCGGCCAACCGCGCATCGCCCGAGTTTGGGCGCGCGGTCGGGAAAATGGCGCACCTCGTGGCCGCCAGGCACTTCTGGCTGCGCCGGCTGGGGCGGTGCACAGATCGCCCCGAGAGCTGGTTTCCAGACATTCCATTGCACCAGCTGCCTGAGCGGCTTGCCGACATCGAGCGGCGTTGGTCGGCGTACTTGGCGGGACTCACCGAGTCGGACCTTGCCGGCGATTGCGTGCTCACGTTGGAGGACGGCCGGCGCTGGCGATGGCGCCTGGTCGACCTGCTCACCCAACTCTTCGGCCATGCGTGGTATCACCGCGGGCAGGTCGCGATGCTGGTCAAGGACCTCGGCGGCCAGCCGGTCAACACGGATTACATTTTCTGGAGCGGCCCGACGCTTCTGAACACGACCGAATGAAATGCAGCTTGGAGCGCACCCAAACTTCCATCAGACAGGGGCGCCAACTAGGCCAGACGCCTCCGCGCCTCTGAAGCTGCAAGCAGCTTCGCAAACCGGCGATCCTTGGCCTCTTCTTGCTTGGCGCTCATGATCCACCAGATCGCCTTCTTCCGATAGCTCGGCGCCTGCGATAGAAAAAACTTCCACGCAGGCTTTTCCTTCTTGAATCTCCGCATCCGCGTTTCATCCAACCCCGCCTCCTTCTGTTCATACGAATACGTTCTGGACTTCGCCTCCTTCCGCGCAGCAAACGCGGCTCGGCCGGCGGCAGTCATCCTGCCCGATGCCTCCAGCTCCGCAACCAGTCGGATATTCACCGCACTCCACGTGCTTCCGCGCTTGCGCGGCGTGAACCGCACCGTGTAGCGATCATCGTCGACCTTCCGGCGCACCCCGTCGATCCACCCGTAGCACAGCGCCTCGGCCACCGACTCCGGCCACGTCATGCTGCGCTTTCCCGTGTGATTCTTGAAATACCCCAGGTGAAGCTCAGTCGCCTTGTCGTGGTTCTTCCGCAGCCAGGCCCGCATGGCGCTCGGCGTTTCAAAGAACTGGATTTCGCTCGCCATCGTCAATCCTTCTCAAGGACCCGCAGCGATGGGCGGACAAATCGACCACAAGCAACATCCCACAGACGTGAACCACCAACCCACCAATGCCCCGTCAAGGACTCGAACCTTGGACCCGCTGATTAAGAGTCAGCTGCTCTACCAACTGAGCTAACGGGGCGAGAACGGAAGGGACAAAGTGTAGCCGCAACCCCCAGGCATGGCCATGCCTGGGCTTTCCTTTTCAAAACCGCTTGTGCACCGGCCGCTCAGCCGGCGGCGGCACACCCAGAATTGCTCGCATCAACTTCAAATCCGCAGGCTGCGTGATCTTGATGTTCCTCACATCACCTTCCACCGCGTGCACCGGCTCGCCGAGTCGCTCGACCAGCTCCGCATCATCCGTGGCGCCGTCGAGATTTGTCTGCGCATACGCGCGCCGGAGCAACCCCACTTCGAAGACTTGCGGCGTCTGAACCTCAACCATTCCCTTTCGATCCACGGTCTCCACAATCCGATGCGTCGCGATCATCACCTTCCCCGCATCGCCCAGGATCACATCGGCCAGCGCATCGTCCTCATGCGCGCTGACCTGCTCAATCTGGTCGCCGACTCGCTTGATCGTCGCGTTGATCGCCACCACCGGCACCACCGCGCTGAGCTTCCGCGCCGCGTTGAATACGCGGTCCAACACGTCCTTGCCCACGCCCGGCCGCGCCGCATCGTGCACCGCCACATGCGTCGCATCCTCCGGCACCATCCCAGGCGCCGTCAGCGCGTTCCGCACCGTTTCCCATCGATGATTCAATCCACCCTTCACCAACTTCACCCCATGAAAACCCAGCGATGCCCCATACTTGTTCTTGAACTCCTCGTACTCGTCCGGGCCCGGCGGACCCGCCACGATGATGCTTCGCACTTCATCGCGCTTCGTGAACGCCTCCACCGTCCGCAGCAGCACCGACCGTCCACCAAGGTCCTGCGCCAGTTTGTCCCCTAATCCATACCGGCTGCTCCGCCCAGCCGCGGGAATGATCACGCATACGTTCATGGGAAAAGTCTAAACGTCCAAACGTCCAAACGTCAACAACAGCGCTGACTTCTTTAGGCCACCCTCTGGATGGTTATGCATCCAACTCCCCTCTCCCTCTGGGAGAGGGGGTGGGGGTGAGGGCAATTGTTGGATTTGGATGTTTAGACGTTAGACGCTTGGACGTTTGGACGTTTATTCCTTCCACTCCGCCGGCCGCGGCGTCTGCGGCATCGTCAACGCCATCAGCGCCATCGCCGTCCCATAGTTCGACGATCGCTCGAACACCCGATCGTTCCACGTCCCGCCCGGCAGCCGCACCGACATCAGCAGTTCTCGAATCCGCCGCCGATACTCCTGGCGCTCGTGCTCGGGCAGCAGCTCCACCGCTTGAGCCGCGTAATAATGAGCGTAGTAGAAGTAGTACGGCGCGATTCCGTACGGCGCTGCATGCGTCCCCTCCTGTGCCCGCCTCTTGTCCAGCCATGACCAATGCACGATGAACGCATCGACCGCGCTGCGGATGTTCGCCTGACTCGACCGCCCCGCCAGGAACAGCGTCGTCTCCGACGCCGCCATCCTCCCGATCGATCCGGGCACCGACTCACGGCTCTTGTCGCCATCGATTCCCGAGTAGCGGAACGACCCGGTCGGAGTTCGCGATCGCTCCAGCGCATCCAGCGCTCGCTTCACCACGTCGCCATCGACCTCAAACCCTGCCGCTTTCGCTTCAAACATCGCCTGCAGCGTCGGCGCCGTCATGAACGGCGACGGCGGCGACACCGCATCGCGCCCCTTGCCTCGAGCGTAATTCCAGCCCCCAACCTCGCTGATCTCCGTCTTCTGAATCGCATCGATGAAAAACTTGATGGCCACTTCCACCTGATCGCTCAACGCCGCGGGAATCGCCTCCAACGATCGTGCACGCAGCAGAAACGTCAAGCCATACGTGTACCCCCAGCCGCGCACGTCGTATCCGCCGTCATACTCCGGGCCCATGAGCGGGTCCCGGCTTGCTTCCACGATGAACTTCACCGCTCGCTCGACCGCCAGCAGCCGCGCTTCGTCCTTTTGATAATCGGGCGCTTGAACCAGGGCCATCGCGCAGATCGCCGTGCCACCGATCCGATAGCCGATTGGAATCTGCCCGCCCACGCGGTACACCCCCTCATACGGCCACTCGGCCCTGTTCTCACCTTCTTGCGCGGCCAGAATGTGCCCAACCCCCTCCGAGATCAGGGCCGAATTGTCATTGTCTGGTATTGCCTTCCGAACCTCCGGGTCTTGCGCCGATGTCGCCAAAGGACTGATGTCCAACGTTATCAACAACGCCAGACCAGCGCATGCCGTCCATCGCAAGATCAAAGCGATCTGTAGCCTCGGAACCATCTCTGCAATCCGGCGGACTCGGGCCAAATCCCCTCGTCGGCCGACGCATCATATCGATTTATCGAACGGCGCCGATGATCGTGAACGGGCTGCTTTGCTTCTCGGATTGCAGAACCACCTTGCCCATGATCAACCCGGCGTAGCCGGCTTCCGGCGCGACACGCACGCGGCACCGCAGTCCGCCTTCAATCGGCTCCACCGCCAGCAGTTCCGCCTGGAATTGCCCCGTCTCGCCTCGCGCTGCACGAACAACGTCCGTGCGCTCCTTCTCCTTCGGCATCCATTTCACCACCACATCGAACTCCATCGAGCCGCCAGGCTTGATCCCGCCGATCAGAACCCGCTGATCCTTGATCATCCACGCATCGCCCTCCCGTGTACGGGGCTGTCTGGTGCAGGGATGGCGAATCGGCAAATCAAATACGGCGCACTCCGGATGATCTGTTTCAATCGCCAGGTATGGCGGCATCGGGTTGCCTGCGGAATCCTTGCATGTGGTGGCATCGTAATCAGCCAAGTCCCACTTCAACCGATAGCTCGAACGCGCCTGATCCTTGGCCGGATCAAAATCCAGATACGCCGGCGCGCCTCGATTGACTGCCAGAATCCGAAACGGCCGCTGGTCCACCGACTCCACCGTAACCTCGCCCGCCAGAACGGCGACATCCTGTCTGGGCAGCTGCGACACGATCGAAGGCGGCTCCGCCCACACCGCCAGCGATATATTCGAGCTCAAGGTCAATCGAACCGGCTCATATCCCTCGATTTCCACTTGAATGAGCGAGTCCTTCACTCCAAGAATCCAGTCGCTGTCGAATTCAATTTGCAAGGGAACCTGCTCGCGCGCATCGATCGTCACCTTCGACAGCCTCGCCTTCGTGCATCCGCAGTTGGTGCGAATCGCCGCTACGGTGAGTGCCTGATCGCTCGCATTCGTGATCAACACCGTCTTGTCGACATGCGTTCCCGGGCGCACATGGCCGAGATTCACGACGTCTTGATCGAGTTCTATTGGGGGCCCGCCCTTCGCCGGCGTCTTCGTGGCGCCGACCGGGTTCACCGATGAAGAGGAGGCGGGCTCTCGAATCGGTTGGCCAGCCGCTGTCGCCGACGCCGGCTCCGTCGTAGCTGTGTCAGACCCCGGAGCGGCGCCGTCGCAACCCGTGCAGACCGCGATGAACCCGACCGCCAGCCTTCTCGCGAAACAATGGATTCCTTGCCTCACCACGTTGTTAGCCACTTCTTCCTCGTCTTGTCATATCCACCGTCGTCACATAGAACTCACCGTGCGCCGGTTACTTCACCGCGCCGATGATCACAACCGACATGCTGTGCCGGCTTCCCTTCAGGTGCAGCGTGCCGTAAACCAACCCCTTGTGTCCTGGCGCCGGCGTCACACGCACGTTGCACACCATGCCATCAGATGTCTGTTCGATCGAGGCAAGCTCAGCGCTGAATTGATCCGAATCGCTGGCGACCGACGAGATCGGATCGCGCATCTGCCTCGCGGCCGGCAGCCATTTGGCCACAATCTCGATCTCCTGCGCCCGACCCTCCTCCATCTTGCCCAGCAGGAATCGCTTTTCACCGATGACCCATGGCCATGGATTCTCCTTCGTTGGTCTGGCCCGCATCGTGCACGCATGGCGAACCTCAACGTCCAGAACCGGACAATCGGGATGATCTGTTTCAATAATCAACCAGCCCGGAATCCTGTTCCCCGAACCATCCATGCACGTGGTGGGGTCATACCCGCTCAGGTCCCAACTCAAGCGATAGGTGTTTCGCGGTTGGTCGCGCGCCGGATCGAAGTCCACAAAGGGCGGCGCCCCTCTGTTGACAGCTTCAACCCGAAACGGCCGACCATCCACCGCGCGAATCGTGTACTCGCCCTTCAGCGAGATCTTGCCTTGGGCATCAGGAACCGCCGAGGCGAATGCCGGATCGGCGCTGATCGGCAGCGTGACCAGCGCCTTGAGATTCACCACCACCTCGTCGTAGTTCTCGATCATCACCTTCACACCCGAGAGCTTTTCTCCCATGTTTCCGCTTTGGAATGTCGGTTCCATCGCCACCTGCTCGCCTGGCAGCAGCGGAACATTCGTGAGATTGATGCTCGTGCACGAGCAATCAGGCTTCGTCGTCAGGATCTTCAGCGCCTTGTCGCTCGTATTTCGAATGTAGATCGTTCCGCTGACGCGCTGGTTCGGCCGAACCTCGCCAAGATCCAGGATCGCCGGCTCGAACACGATCGGCGGCGGACCCAGCGCGCCCTTGGCCAATCCCGGCATCGGCTTGCCCGACGCCGTCGTGCGGCCGGGCTGAGCCGGCCCAGCGGCCGGTGGCGCCGCCGATTGGTTCGCATCCGTTTTGGTGAGCCCAGCAGTTGAGACTGGGCTGGTCGTACCGGCCTGTCCGGCTGATTGGCGCTCATCGCAACCAACCACCAACGGCCCAATCGCGACCACCAGGGTCATGCACCATCCGCTCCAGCCTGCAATTCTCGACATTCCGATCTCCTTCAAATCTGCTCCAGACCAGCGCGTGCCTGACTTCCGCCGACTAAGCCTAACGAAAATGGCCAAGATTTCATGCCTGGAATTCGGATAAGTCCCACACCCTCTCGCCCCATGCCAAGGATCAGCAGACTTCAAGCTGCTAAGATGGCCCCTGGCGCCGGAGTGGCGGAACTGGCAGACGCGCCGGATTCAAAATCCGGTTCCCCTTAAAGGAGTGTGGGTTCGACTCCCTCCTCCGGCATTGTTCACTTCCCGTTTAGCGGGCGGGCTTGCCCGCCGCTGACTCACGAAAACAATGGGTGCCATGCTCCGTCCAATCAGGGTGAAGCATACCGCGCATTAGCGCGACGCCCCCTGCCCAATCACACTCATCCGATCAACCATCGGCGGCTGAATCGGCTGGATCGATCCATCCGGCCAAACCACCGCAAATGAATCAAACGCCTGGTTCTCGCCTAATCCAAACGTCAACACCATCTCAACCTGTGACAAATAGCTCCGCGTCGGCGCCACCACCCGGGATTGTGTGATCCCACCGGCCGTCAGCTCAACTCGCGCCCCAATCGCGTCTCGATTGCACTTCACACCGTCGCCAACCAGCTTCAAGCGCAGCCAATGCGCGGCCCTTTCCAGATCGTTCCGCAACAGCATCGGCTTCCCTGCCACTTGCGTGAGCAGCACATCCAAATCTCCATCCCCATCAATGTCCGCATACGCCGCCCCGCGCCCCACGATCTCCTTCGGCAAATCACCAAGCGCCTCCGCCCCCGCCTCCACAAAACACGCCCGCGCCTCCGGACCCGCATTCCAGAACAACTGCGCTGACTGTTTGTACTGCTGGCTCGACTGCACCAGGTTGATCTGATCTTCGATGTGACCATTGGCGTGCAGCAAATCGAGCCTGCCATCCAAATCGTAATCGAAGAAAAACGCTCCAAATGTCAGTTTCAATCGCGTCGGCGAACCGATCCCTTCCGTGATCGCCTCGTCCGAGAATTGTGTGGTGTTTCCGGGGGTGCCCTGCGACACCAGCAGCGAACTCATTTCGTTGG
The DNA here is from genome assembly GCA_022616475.1 of Phycisphaerales bacterium. Taxonomy (GTDB): domain Bacteria; phylum Planctomycetota; class Phycisphaerae; order Phycisphaerales; family SM1A02; genus JAKEEP01. The sequence goes on from JAKEEP010000187.1 coordinate 10,335, forward strand.
CGAAATTTCCAATCACAAACCCCAGTGCCGCGTCGTTCCGATACTGCCCGCAATCCACACCCATCGCCCCCGTCGCGTTCCCGGCCCGATCAAACGCCAATCCATACTCGGCCGCGCGTTCCTTGAACGTGCCATCCTTCTGATTGTGAAAGAAAAACCGCTGCACCGTGTCGTTGGCCACAAACACATCCATAAACCCATCGCGATCCACATCCGCAAACACCAACCCCAAGGCCTTCCCCATCGGCTTGCCCACGATAGTTTTGACATGAATCCCCGCCGGTTCCGACACGTCGATGAATCTCGTTGTCCCATTCACGCCTTGGCCTTCATTCCGAAACAACGAGCACTGCGCCCCCTCAAAGTTCGTCGGCGGCCCGTACGCCCTCCCAACCCCCGTCAACGTGTAGTTCACCGCGAAATCAATCCCCTTCGACCACTTCACATAGTTGCACACGAACAAGTCCAGATCGCCATCGTTGTCGTAATCGAAAAGCCCCGCGCTCGTTGACCATCCATCTTCATCACCGCCAACTCCTGCCGCCGCAGTCACATCCTGGAATTTGCCGCCGCCCTTGTTCTCAAACAGCAGATCAGGCCCCACGTCAGTGATGAACACATCCACGTCGCCGTCATTGTCGTAGTCGCCGCACGCCGCCCCCATCCCATAAGAGCTCACATCGAGCCCCGAACCCACCGTCACATTCTCAAACTTCCCGCTCCCATCATTGCGATACAGCGCATGCGTCGCCCTACTCCTCTCTCCCTCTGGGAGAGGGGTTGGGGGTGAGGGCAGCGACTCGTTCGAATTCACCAGCAAAATATCCTGGTCCCCATCATTGTCGAAATCCAGAAACGCGCACCCACCGCCCATCGTCTCCGGCAAGAGCTTCTCGCCTCGCGCCCCGTTCGCGTGAACAAAATCAATCCCTGCTTCCGCCGTGATATCGGTGAACCCCACCACCGGGGCCGCCGCCGGAACATCAATCACCTTCGGCGGCACAAACGCCCGCGCCGGTTGCGCCACCACAACCTCCGGCCGATTCAACAACCAAACCATCCCACCAATCCCGCAACCCAAAATCAAAAATACCAGCAGCGACCACCGAAACGCCTTACCAATAATGGCATCATCAGCCGGAACCAGCTCCTCCTCCCCTACCACTTCATCCTCGCGCAAATTTTCCGGCGTCTTCAAATCAGTCATGGTTCGTCAAATTGAATTGAAACCACAGAGATCACAGAGTACACAGACGAGATCTGAATTCTCGATCTGTGTTCATCCATGTTCATCGGTGGTTTCAATAGCCTCTTGTTCTGTGCTCTCTGTGCTCTCTGTGATCTCTGTGGTTTCCTTCATCAGTTCATACGCCCCCGCCCTCTGCAGATCGTAAATCACAATCGCCTCCGCCGCGTGGTTCGCCGCAGGATCGTTCATCCTTGCAATCGCGATTGCCCCGTCGGCCGCGTTGTCATCGGGCTTGTACTTGCGGTGCAGCGCGCCATGCTTCTTCGCGTTCTCCTGGTCGCCCAGCTGCGCATAGATCAGCGACAAATTATAATGCGATGACAAATCCTCCGAATCGTACGTCAGCACCTCCTCGAACCGCCCCGCCGCGGCATTCAACAGCTCCACGCGCTGCGCCTGCCGCTCCGGCCCGCGCTCCTGCTTCGCCCGCTCAAACAGCGTCTGGCCCAACTCTCCCAACAGAACATAGTCCTGCGAGAAATCAAACCCCCGATCAAGGCATTGCTGCGTCTTCTTCATCTCGACAATGCTCGTGAGGTTCTCGATCGCCGCATCCAGGTGCCCGTTCTGCTTGTTCACCAACCCCGTGAACCACGCCACCGACCACGGCGCCGCCGGCGGATCATGCGTGGCCGCCAGGTTCAGCGCCGTCACCGCCTCATCCAATCTTCCTTCCTTGATGTACACTCGCGCCCGATTGAGCGGCCCGTCCGCCTTGCCAAGCGTCTCCACCTGCGCAAACGCCGCCTCCGCCTGCCGCAGCTCGCCCTTCGATGATCCCTTCTCGCCCTTGCGGAACAAACCGATGCCGTAGTCGTTCCAACGTTGCCAGAGATCGATCTTCGAAGGTGAATTGACCGGGATCGCGTAATGCGGATGGTGATCAACCGGGAAGCTGATGCTGTCTGTCGCGAGCACCGACACCGGCAAATCGTTTCTCACGAACTTCTCGCCTTCGAAGTGTTTCACATACTTCGTATCAAACTTGCGATAGTTCAACTTGATCTCCGCCGTGATCGGTCCGGTCACCTCCGCCGCAGGCGGAACAGTGAACGCATAGTGAATCACATCCGCCGCCCCCGGTGGGATCTGATGGTTGTACAGCGGCGTGAAGATATCCTGCGGGTTCCGCCGATCGATCCGGTTCCCGTTCCGATCCAGCATGTACACGTTGATGAAGTGCGACCACGGATCGACCTCGCCATCCTCCGGATTGATCCCGCCGCTCCTGCCAATCACTCTGTCCCCACACTTGAGCGTCACATCCAGCCACACTTCGTTCGAATCCACAGTTCCCTGCGTGAACGGGTGCCCGATCTTCACCGTCCGCACCACCGCCTCCAGCAAATAACTCTTGCCGGGCTTCAAGGTCGGAACCTCTGGCCGCAGCGGCGCAATCAATGGGCTGTCAATCGAAGCTCCATCCTTGATCGCGAACAGATCAACGCGAATGAACCCCTCGCTGAACTTGTCGTGCCGCTCATTCACCCAACTCGGCGCATTCTCAAGCCCACCCACAAACGTATTCGCGCTCGGGAACAAATGATCGTGAACCGCCAACTTGCCGAACAGCGGCTTGGCGGGATCCTTCTCAAAGTGCGGCTTGGCCCCGAAGTCATTTGCCGAAGCCAGCAACGGCATGTGGCACTCACTGCAGTTGTCGGTCGCCTTCGGCGGGTAATACCAACTCTGCACCCCGTGCCCGCTCACCCCGCTCAGGTGATACGTGTCGTAGTGATTCTGCCCGCGCAACCACTTGTAAGAATTCAGTTCCGGGGGCAAGTGCACCTTGTGGCACGTCGAGCAGAACTCCGGCGTCTTGTGCAGCGGCTTGAGGAACGTCTCCTTGTGAAACTTCGGGTTCGCCTTCACCAGCGTGAAGTTGATCCACTTCAGGAACGCATTCTCGCTCTTGGCCCAAGGATAATGCACCGGCTCGGTGATCGTGAAATCCGCGTTGCCCCGAAACGAGTTGATGTTCGTCACCGCGTGACAGACCGTGCATGAAATCCCGGCGCTCGCCATCGGGTCCTTCGACAAGTCGTACTCCGGATCATCGAACCGCGGATGCTCGAACTCGCCGCTCAGGAACGGCACTGGATCGTGGCATCCCGCGCACCAGCGCGAACGCTTCACGTTGCCATCCTGTTCCATCGAGAACTTCCGCGTCTCCCGCACGCTGAACAAGTACGCCGGATTGCTGAACGAGCTGAACCGGTGCGCGCTGTGGAACCAGTTGCCAAAAATGTCCTTGTGGCACTCCATGCAATACTGATTCATCATCAGTGTGTCGGCCGGAATGAAATTGCCCGTCGATGTCCGCACCAACGATGGGAAGAAATACTGCTCGGCCTCCTTCGGTCCCACCGTGTTCCACTTGGTCGGATCCTGCGAGTGCAGCAGCGTCATCACCAGCGCGAACACACCCGCCACCGCCGCCCACGTCGCGCCAACTTTCCACTTGATCCGTCGACCAGCCAGCCTGTGCAAAATGAACAGCCACGCCACCGCCAGCGGCGCGATCGTGTGCGCCCAATAGATCACGCTCCGCACCGCCGGCGTCTTCAAATCCACAATGAATCGCGTCAGCAGAATTCCCGTGAATAGCAAAAACAACCCTGTGAAAAACAGCGCGTATCCCGCCCGGACTGCCCTTCGATTGGGCCGATTCCGCGCGTTGCGAATGTGCAACAGCCCGAAGATCACAAACGGCAATGTGATCAGCAGCCCCAACCCCAAGTGCACCAGGAACATGTATTGATAGAAATAATTCTGATAGACCAGCCCCACCCCCAACGGATCGCGCACCTTCGACACCCACTCCAGCAGCCTGATGCTCACCAGGTACACCGAGTTCACCCCCAGCACCGCGAACACCCCGAAAATGCTCCATAACAGCCACTTCAGCCGCGGCCCCACCACCGGAACATACTTCTTCCGAGCCTTTGCGGGGGAGATGGTCGCCTGAACCTCAAGCGGCGAAGCTGGACGAGAGACAACGGTCAATAAGCACTCCTCCTCCCCCAACCGGGTGGCATGGGCAAGCACCAGCTTGCCCGTGCCGGCGCCATTGATTCTACGCCAATACGCATGCTTGGCCGCACAAGTTTCCTCCACGAGCCGCAACCGTAAGGGAGCGCTTCATTGACCTCGGGTGGCGTGGTACTCGCTGCCCTGGCGAGAACCACGCGGGCATCCGCCCCACCTTTACCGCCCCGACTCATACCGCGTGTTGAATCGCCGGTGCAACTCATCAGTGGCACAGGCGTCTCGCCTGTGCGCCCCCGGAACCCCCGGCACCGGCTCCACCGTCTCCCCATCCTTCGTAAACAAATCCATGTCCTTACACCATCCATCCACCTCCAGCACAAACACGCGCGCCCAACCTTCGCCCAGTGATCGATCGGCGTCATCAACCGATTCCGGGGCGTCAAACTCCATGTGCACTTCCTCTCCCGGCCCGAAGATCGCCAGCGCCCCATCCTTGGTCCCGATCAATTCATCAACCGCTCCAAACTCCGTGTAATACCCGCGCTGATATCGCGTGTCCCACAACGGCACGCGCTCATCGTAATCGTAATACGGCTGCCGCTGCGGTCCCGTCGTGCGCTTGGCAAACCCCGTCCGCATCAACCGCGCCTCGCTCAACTTCAATTCGCGCTTCACGACTCCCGGACATTCCTCCACATACGCAATCGCAATCCGATCGAAATAGATCTCTTGATTCGTGCGGATGCGCAGCTCCTTGGTTCCCTTTGGCAGCTTCTCCACCGCCAACCCCACCGACATCTGCCGCGGCATCCCCGCCGGATATCCAAACTGCTCCAGCACCACCACCCACTCCCCATCCTCCCCGCGCGCCTCCACGGTCGGCGCTCGATAGTCGGCTCCAGCCTGCCACGCCCCAAACATCGTCTGCGAATACGGATACTCAATCCACCCATCAATGATGAGTGTCGCCTTCCTTTTCCCCTCTCCCTCTGGGAGAGGGGTCAGGGGTGAGGGCAGTGAATCACCAATCACCGCATCAAACTCCACCACCAAAACCTGCTCCCCCTGCAACCGCCCAATAAACCGCTCATCCAACTCCCCCACCTCCGCCGCCCGCAAATCCGCGCGCAACACATCCTCCGTCACATCCTCCCCACGTTCATTCACCACCCGCCTTGGCAAGATTTCCTCCCGATAGAACCTCGCCTCCCCCGTCGGCTCCTGCCCCATCACATTCATCCGTTCATCCAGCGTCATCTTCCACCCCGGCGGCACCTCATACTCCACCAGCCGCGCCGCATCCAGATAACACGCCTCCTCCATCGGCTCACCCAACTTCAACACATATTTGCCATCGCGCGCCTGCAGCATCGCCCCCGGCAACATCAACTTCTCCCACGGCCGCGATGGCGCATATGTCGGTTGCAGCCCCCCGCCCTCGCTTGCGCCTTCGCTTACAGCTGCCAAATACCCAATCCCGCCCACCCCCAGCAAATCCGTCACAAACTCATACTTGCTCCCGTTCCATGCAAACAAAACCGGACAGCTCGAAAGCTGCCGCTGCTCCTCCACAATCTTGTGTAACTCCCCCGCTTTCAAATCGATCTCACTCTGAAAGACCCCATCCGACCAATCGATCGAAACAAAATCGATCTGCTCGTGCCCGCCCAATCCCACCGCCACCGGCTGCAAGCTCTGCCCCGGCCCCGAGCTGTTGCGCAGCGTGCTCCCCGCGACCCACATCGAGTCCATCCGCGCTGCAAAGTGCGTCCCAATCCCCGAAGCATTCGACCGCATCGCCGGCGGCCCGCTCCCCGGATCAGTGCGCCCCGTGAAACTCAAACCCCCAAACTGAAGCCGCCCCGGACCTGGACGCCAGATCATCGGCGCGCCGTTCTCGCGAGCGCTGCCGACAATCGATGGTCCCTTCATTGGATCAAGCGTCACCAGACTCCATCCACGGACCGCATCGGTCCTCGCCACTCCCGGCAGCTTGTCGGCCACCAGAACATCCAATCCCCCGTCGCCGTCGACATCCGCTACCAAGATTTGTTGGTGCCCAAACGGCGGCACACCGGAACGTAATGGCTCGAAAACCTCCGTTTTCCAATTGCCCTTCAGCTCCTTGACGCTCTGCAATATCCGCCCACCCGTGTCGGTATGCAGCAGTTCGACCTGACCGTCGCTGTCAACATCCGCAGCAGCGATCGCCACCACTGCCCCAATCGCCTGCGGTTTCAGCTCCTCCGATGCCTGATATCGCCACAACCGATCGTTGATCCACACCTCATGCGGCGGCCCGTGATTGATCACGATGATGTCCAAATCCCGATCCCCATCCAAATCCACCGGCAAAACCTGCCGTGAACCCTTACCCGAGCCCGCAATCTCCGCTTCCTTCGCAATCGGCCGAAAAGTCCCATCCAGATTGTTGCTCAGCAACTCATTGGGCCCATCCGCGTTCACACAAAAAATATCCAAATCGCCATCGTGATCGAAATCCACCATCGCCCCATCAACCGTGTCGAATTCACCGTTCCCCGTCCCCGTCGCCGCCGTGACGTCGCGCCACCGTTTCCCCTCTCCCTCTGGGAGAGGGGTTAGGGGTGAGGGCTTGTTCGCGTCGCCCCCATCACCCCGGCC
>JAKEEP010000188.1 GCA_022616475.1 Phycisphaerales bacterium
CTAACAATTTGAAGGCGAGAATCGGGCGGATGAATGGTTGAACTCGATCAGCCGCGCGGTATGTTTGATCGGGTGTGAACGCGCGGGCGCCTGGCGCGCCCGACACGCCTCGACATTTCAGTTTGGAGGTGCACTCGATGAACCGAAATGTGATTTGGATTTTGGGCGCAACCGCTGCGCTGGGCATCGCATCGGCCACGCATGCGCAGCCGACGCTCCAAGTCACTCACGACACCACCGATCCGTTCCTGGTCGCCAATGGCTTGCAATCGGCAACCATCCGCATCGTCGGCTTTGAAAACAGCCAATCGATTCAGGGGTTCATCGGCACGCCGGCGAATCCCTGGAGTGTCACCACGACGAGCTCCGAGGGCTTCTTCAACATCGACAGCGTTGTTGACCCCAACGACCCCAAGTCCTTCCTATTTGAAGATGGCTTTTATGCGGCCCCAGCGGGCAACCCAACGCTCAACGAACTCACTGGCGACGCCGCCCGTTGGGATTCGGGCCTGCTGGGGAACCCTGCCACGCTGGGCAGCCCGAGCAACAGCGGTCCCGGCGACGAGGTTGGCGGGTTCGCGTTTTTTGCCGATGGCAGCAACGATGTCAACATCGTCATGGTTTGGATCACGTTGAACCCCAACGGAGTTGCGGTAAACGCGTCGACCCAGTTCCCGGTCATGCGCATCACCTGGCCAGCCTCTCACAGCGCGGCAGTTTCGTTTGTGCTGTACATGAACACGCCGGACATCGATGTGCCGCTGTCCTGGGACTCGGCATCTTTGTTCCCGACAAGCGCGTGTTGCCTTGACAACGGGACGTGCACCATGCTGACCGTCGTCGGCTGCTTCATCGCAGGCGGAGTTTTCCACCCATCGTTTCAGTGCGACTCGGTCACTTGCCCGCAACCCTGCTTGGAAGATCTCAATCAGGATGGACAGGTGAACGTGAATGATCTCTTGGCGCTGATTGAGGCCTGGGGCGCGCTCGGCGGTCCAGCCGATCTCAGCGGCGAGGGCGTGGTGAACGTTTTTGATCTTCTGGCCCTGATCAACGCCTGGGGTGCGTGTCCGTAGCCAGTTCAAGCTCGATGGGAGAAATAGACATAAGTATGGAGGAGAAACCCATATGAGTACAAGATCATTTCACATCCACGCGGCTGTGGGCTTTGCTTTGTGCATCTGGTCAACCGCCCAGGCGCGGCCGAGCCTTCAAGCCACGGTGAACACCACCGACCCGTTCCTTATCGAGAATGGCCTAAAGTCGGCGATCCTTTTTATCGACGGGTTTGCAGACGGCCAGTCGATTCAAGGCTTCGTCGGAACTGCAAGCAATCCCTGGAATGTCACGACCACCAGCAGCGAAGGATTCTTCAACATCGATAGCGTGGTCGACCCCAACGACCCCAAGTCGTTCCTGTTTGAGGACGGGTACTATGCGGCTCCGAGCAACGCCACGCTCAACGCGCTCACCGGAGGCGCTGCGCGATGGGATTCCGGCCTACTGGGCAACCCCGCCACATTCGGAAGCCCGTACGACAGCGATCCGGACGACGACGTTGGCGGCTTCGCACTCTTCGCCGATGGCAGCAGCGATGTCAGCATCGATCCAGTGGGGTGGATTTCGCTGCAACCCAACGGCGTGCCCGTCAACGCCAACACCCAATTGAATGTCATGCGCGTCACCTGGCCGGCGTGTGCCAGCCTCACGGTCTCCTTCATGCTGGAGATGAACACGCCGCCGGGAAACGTCCCGGTCTCGCTTAGCATTCCCTACGTTCCCGACGCACTCGGAGCGTGTTGCCTCGATGATGGCACATGTGTGGAACTCGATTCGGCCAACTGCATCTGCTCAGGAGGCACATTTCAAGGCGTTTTGCAGCCATGCGGCGCCGTCGCGTGCCCGCAACCGTGCCCGGCCGACCTGACCGGCGATGGGCAGGTCAATGTAGCCGATCTCCTGGCGATGATTGCTGCTTGGGGCCCGTCCGGCGGACCAGCCGATCTCAACGGCGACGGCTTCGTAAACGTTCTCGATCTTCTCGCTCTGATCAGCGCCTGGGGCGCATGCGCTTGATCCAAACTGCCCTTCACAGAGGAGCAACCTATGGCACTCAAGTCGCTCCGATCTCTGATCGCAAGCGGCCTCGCCGTCAATCTTGCTGCAGCTTCGCACGCGCAACCAACTATTCAAGTCACCTACAACTTTTGTGACCCGTTCCTGCAGGCCAACAACTTGATATCGGCGACCAACCCAACTCTCAACGGGCTGACTGGCGGCGCGGCTCGCTGGGACTCGGGCCTGCCGGGCAATCCTGCCACATTCGGCAATCCCGCCGACGGCGACCCCGCCGAGACCGCCGGCGGCTTCGCACTCTTCACTGACGGCAGCAGCGATCTGAGCATCCAAAGCATGGTGTGGATCAGCACCCAGCCAAACGGCGTTCCCGTGAACTCATCCACCCAATGGCCAGTGATGCGCCTGACATGGCCGGATACCAGCGCCAACATGGTCTCATTCGCACTGGCGATGAACACACCGGCAGTCGAAGTGCCGCTTACCGTGGTCGTTCCCAGCTTCACGATGTTTGGCGCCTGTTGCTCAGGCAGCGCCTGCACCGACACCACCGAGGTTCTGTGTCTCTTTGAGGGCGGCGTTTTTCAGGGCGGCTGTACTGAGTGTTCCTCTGTCAGCTGCCCGCAACCATGTCCCGCGGATCTCACAAACGACGGGCAAGTCGATGTCGCCGATCTGCTAGACCTCGTTGAAGCCTGGGGCGCGGCGGGCGGGCCGGCCGACCTCAACGGCGACGGTATTGTGAACGTAGCCGATCTTCTTGAGCTGATCAGCGCCTGGGGCGAATGCCCGTAACGAACGCGCGGTGGGCTATCGACATGCATGTCGGTCTGGGCTGTTGTATCAAAGGCCCATTTCCGTCATCATCACGGCATGAGCCGCCTCGCCCAACTGTTTCCAATAACGCCACTTCGAAGCCAGATCGCCCTTGCTCTGAAAGCGGAAGGCGGCAAGGCTCGGCTGCGCGGCTCGGCATCAGATCGAAAGACTCTCGCGAATGTAGGCAAGTGCTTCGAAGCAGAGCACGTAGCGCTGCTCACGGGCAACGTCGCCGTGACACTTTTGTTGCTGAACACCTTGCCCAAGAACGCAACACATGTCTGGGTGGCGAACGGTGAGACTCTCGAGCTCAGTCGCACCATCGTGAGTGATCCCAACGGTTCGGCGCCGCACGCGCACATCGGGATTTATCAGCCAGGGTCGATTCCCGCCGATCGCTCGCTGCTGCTGGTGTTCGATGTCAGCGACGTCGCCGACCACTCAGATGCTTTTGGGTTGTTCCTCAGTCGTGCGGTGACGTGCAACCTCGTGCTCACCGGAACAACCGTTTCAATCGCGCGGGTGTTTCTAGATCGGCTGGCGCGCGCCGGCCATTCGATCGAATTGTTGCCGAGCACTCGCGGAGCCGCCTTGGTGGGCCGAAGTTCCACGACCGGCGATGCGGCCGATGCCCAGGCCCGCGATGCATGGATCGAGCTGTGCGCAGAGTCGCAATGGCTTCCGAGGCACAGGGGTCGGGTCACGCGCTGCAACGGAACGCTCGGCGGACCGGCTTCCGACGACCTCATCCCCGTCAACCGATCGGCATCGTTTTCGGCGATTCGGGCGCTGCGGTCGCGTCTGACCGGGTTCAGAGGCGCCAGTCCCGCCTTAGCGGAAGCGCCTCGGCCTGATGACGCCAACTCAGCCTTGATCATGCGCCTGGCAGCCAAGGCGGTGGCGATGGTCCTTCAGACCCGCCGTTATCTCGCATCCGCCTTCGATGAATATCCTCAGCCTCCCGCCGTTGCAACGCTAACCGATGACCAATGGCGCAGGTCCCAGCCATGGTCGGCCCCGACAATGCGCGCTCGCATCGATGAAATACGCCGATTCCTGGGTGTCACCGGCAAAGCTGGCCAATTGCACGACATTGTCTTCGGCGAGTGCGTTCAAAAATGCGTACGCCAGTTGAAGAAGTTGGACGCAGGCCGACCGACTGTCGGAAAACTCTCGCAACTGGTTGAGCAGCTCTTCAGTATTCGAGAACTGGCGTATTGGAGCCAGAATTGGGATGCTCGATCGAACGAAACCTGGCGAATCCTGTGGCAAGAGGACCTTCCGAAGGGTTCGCTGTTGCCCAAGCCCGCCAAGCCCCTGGGGGAATACCTTGGGTACTATGAGTTCAGGGGCTTGAGTTCCAAGCGGAACACGGGGAACGCGCGCACCAGCCAGAGCGCTTCGGCAAACCGCCCATTGTGCAAACCGCTTCCGTTCAATGACTCGTCAAATCACATGGTGCGCCAGCGAACGGTGGTGGCACTCATCGAATATCTCTTTGGTGTCGCGGGCCGGCGTTACCCTCATGAAACGATTCGGTGGCTTGATTTGGGATGCGGATCGGGCAGGATAGCCAACGGGGTCCGCGTGCCCGACAGCGTGGCCGATCGATTTGAAATTGTGGGGCTTGATTACGGCGCCGACCAAGTGAAACGCGCCAACGCGCAGGCGGCCCTGAACCGGCGATTCATACAGGCTGACGGCTTGCAGCCCCCCGCCGAATTGCTCTCAACGCAGTATCACATTGTTTCCGCATTTGAGTTTCTGGAACACATGCTTGATCCAGCAGCGTTCTTGCGCTTATATGCGCCGCATTGCAGCGGTTTCTTTATCGCGGGATCGCCTCTGAATGAGAACCGCGGGTGGCAGCCGGCCCTGGCGCATGTGTGGTCATTCGGCCGGGCCGGTTACGAAGCGATTTTCCGTCACGCTGGTTTTCGCATCAACCTGTCCCTGGAAGCGCGCATCGGCACATACATCGGCGGCCATGATTGGGTCACTGTGGTTGGCGCCAAAGGCGACCTCCTGCCACGCGGTCCAGGCGCCAAAGGGATCGATCTCCAGCGATCGCTTGAGCATGCAGGCGTCGTGTAACCTCGTCGCCTTCATGCGGGGTTTCGATCTTGCTGTTGATCGAAGTCCGCCCAGATTGGTCAATTCGTTCCGTCGATGCCAGAATGCCCTGCATGAGCCCTTGCCCGCGAGATCGCCGAACCGGACCTCGCGATGATCGCCATCGCGACCGGGTGAGCGTCCCTTGCAACTTGAATCAACCGCAAAGCTATTGATTCTATTCTC
>JAKEEP010000009.1 GCA_022616475.1 Phycisphaerales bacterium
CCCCGCGTGCTTGATCTTGGCGCGAACCGACGAATCGCAGAGTAGCGCAAACGCCGCCATCTGCAAAATCTGACTCACCCAGCGCTCGACCACGATCAATCGATCCAGCAGCATGGTCATGGTTTGGTCATCCCCGGTCATGACCGAGAGGCGAAGATCTGGGTTGAACGCCTTGGAGAACGAGCGAAGGTGTGCCCACCGCCCTTTGTGGTGGTACACGCGCTCGTAGGGCGTGGCGCACAGAAAGCTCGCGTGATCATCTTCAATGACCAGAATCTCCGGGCGTTTCTCCAGGATCCGCCGCAAGTCGCGAGCACGGTCGGGCGAAATCGCCGCGCCGGTTGGGCTTTGGGCTCGGGGGGTGATTAACACCGCACTCAAACCTCCAGCGCATGCATCGGCAAGAGAGTGGGGAACTATGCCATTCTCATCCAGACCCACCGGCACCAGCGTTAGGCCGCGCGAGGCGATCAGGTCGTGATGTCCGGTGAAGCCGGGATCCTCCACCGCGATTCGATCCCCCGGCCGCAGATGCTCGCTCAGGAGCCGGTCCAATCCGTCCATCGTGCCGCTCACGACAGCGCACTGCCCGACATCGACGCCCTCGGCCTTCATTTCTCGCCGCATCAGGTTGATCAGGCCCGCGTTGATCGGATCGGCGCCGTACAGCCGCGGCGTATAGCTCAGCTTGCGCAGGATCGAATCGAACTCCGGGAGCAGGGCTGGATCGGGATTCCCGTCGCTGAGAATCACGGCGCCCTTGGGGACAAGATTGGGGCGCTTGGCGCCGGCCATCGGCCGGTGGCTCACGCGCGTGCCCCGGCGCCCCTGTGCAACCAGTACCGCCCTGGCTTGTAGAGACTGATAAGCGCTGGCAACCGTTGCCGGGCTTACACCCAAGGTCTGGGCGAGGTCACGGACCGGGGGCAAACGGTTCCCCGGCGCAAGCTGACCTCGACGAATCAACCCGTCAATATCGGAAGCGATCTTGACAGCGGTTGTTCCCGTGATATGTTTTTGTATCAGATCGTTCAAGATTTTGTACTATAACATAATGGAGCGTGGCGGTCAAGGAGCTTGTCATGAAGATCATCATCGGCGTCGGAATCCCCGGAATCCTCAGCGTTGTCCTTCCCTCGGTCGCGTTGGCCCAGTCGTTCAACATCGACATCGGCCAACCAGGCGCGGCCCCGCCGAGCACCTACGCGGCCGCCGGCCTGGCCGGGCAATGGCTCTCGATGCCGTGCACGCAGGGAGTCATCGTTTCCAATATGGTCGATATCAACGGAACGGTGACCGGCGTGCAACTGAACCAGATCGGTGGCACCCAGACGCTGATGGCCATTGATCCAGCGCTCAGCGGCGACGACGCCACGCTCATGAACGATTACCTCATCACCCACACCGCGACCGAAAACTGCCTGTTCCTGAGTTTCATGGAGCCTGGCGAATACGAGGTTCTGATCTACGCGCGCATGCCGGCCCAGCCGACGATTCTCGCCAACACCAATGTCGACCAGGAGCCGGGCAACCCGGATGAACTCGTCGGTGGAGTGTGGCCCGGCTTCCACCAGGAGGGCATCAGTTTTTCCCGCCACACCGCCTTTGTCGCCGCCACGGGTCCCCAGGCCGGCAAGCTCGGCCTGCACTCGGGCGTTCCGGCTGGCGGAAGCTTCGCCATCGGCGCCGCCATGAACGGCGTTCAGATTCGCAGAGTCATCCCCGGCGACATCAACGGCGACTACACCGTCAACGTTACCGACCTGCTGGCGGTCATCGCCGCCTGGGGTCCCTGCCCGGCTCCGCCTGCAGCCTGCCCCGCCGACGTCGCGATCCCGGCCGACGGCGTTGTCAACATCGCTGACTTGCTGTTTGTCGTCTCGAATTGGGGATGATCCTCAGCGAGACCAGACGATCTTCAGTCGTGCGTCAGCCACGGTGGATAGCTTGGTCATAAGCTATCGGTCGCATGAAGATCGTCCAATACCTCCGTTCGTTCTCCAGCGCTGATGGAGGTGTAGTTCGCGCCGTAATCGATTTAGCAACCGCGCTGGCGTCGCGCGATCACGCCATCGTTGTGTTGACGACCGATCAATCCGATCTTCCACCGGGGTGGGATGGTCGCGATCGCCGTCCGCTGCCGCAAGTGCTCAGCGCCCATCGCGTTTTGCCGCGCTGGCTCAGCCGCCACTCGCTGCGACTGGGGCGCCAAGCTTTGCACGAAGCAAAGGCGGCGCTCGCTGGCGCCGATGTCCTTCACTTACACGTGCCCTGGGACCCTATCTGCGTTCAATTGGCGCGCCTGGCGCGGGAAACGAACCTTCCATACGTGGTAAGCGTTCATGGCATGCTCGACGATTGGACCATGCGTCACAAAGCGGGCAAGAAGCGGTTGTTTCTCGCGATGGGCGCCCGTCGCATGTTGGAGCAGGCCGCGGCCGTGCAATTCACCTCACGAGTCGAAGCCGAGCAATCGCAGCAATGGTTCTCGTGCAAGCGATCGGTTGTGGCGCCGCTGATCTTTGACACCAGCGCCTTCGATCATCTCCCTGGTCTCGACGTGGCCCGCCGCAAGTTTTTCCCGACCCTCGCTCCCGCCCCGGATGTCCCTTTGATCCTCTACCTGGGTCGCCTTCACCCGATCAAGCGAATCGACCTGTTGCTTGAGGCTGTCTGCCGGCTTCGTGACGCCAACGAGCCTTTTCACCTGGTCATCGCCGGGGCCGGCGAGCCACACCATGAACAAGAGTTGCGAAAGGCCGTCGATTCTCATAGCCTCCAACCATGGGCTTCATTCGTGGGTTTTGCACAGGGCCAGGAGAAACTGTCTCTGTATCAGGCCGCCGTGGTGGCGGTCAATCCCAGCGCTTATGAGAGTTTTGGGCTGGTCTCAATCGAGGCCCTTGCCTGCGGCACGCCAATAATCATCACCAAAGCCGTGAACATCTGGCCCGAACTTCAAAGCAGTGGAGGAGCGAGCATTGTGGCGCCAAACGCCCAGAGCCTTTGCGACGCGATTCGATCGATCATCAACAACGCCGGCGACGCGGGCCGGCGCGGCCTTCGCGCTCGCCAATGGGTCCTCGATTCCTTCGGACCCGATCGAGTGGTTCACTTATATGAACAAATGTATCGCGGCGCGATAGAAGGCCGTACCGTGTCTCACCACCATTCGCCGCGATGAATCCCAACAATCCTGATCAACGTGATACATGCCCGGCCTGCGGCGGTTCCCCAACCGGCGATCGCGTGCAGGCGGTCGGTTTCGACATTTGCCGCTGCAGCCGTTGCGGACTGCGCTACGTTCCAGCGGCGCAGCTTCCCAAATCCGTCGATTACAACGATCTCTACCAGCCGGCCGGCGATTACGCCCACCACGTTGAGGAGGTCCAGGGACTCAAGTCCGGATTGCGGCCCCGGCCGTTGCGTGCTCGACGAATGGCCCTGGAGATTATCAAGCGATTGAACCCGACCTCTCTCCTGGAAGTCGGATGCGGCGTCGGCAACTTTCTGGCCCACATTCGCGACTCGGGCATCAGAGCGTATGGAATTGATGTCAGCGCCAACGCCATCGAGCTGGCGCGCCAGCACTTGGATTGTCCTCTGGTCTGCGGCGTCCTGGATGACCACGTCTTTGATGGCGAACAATTCGACGTCATTTGCTCCTGGGAGGTGCTCGAACACGTGCCCGATCCCAAGTCATTCACCGCCAGCATCTTTCGGCGATTGAATCCCGGAGGTGCGTTTTTCCTTTCCACGCCCAACTACGGCAGCTCATGGATGCGCCGCGACATTCCAGCCGACCCGCTGGGCCGCCCCCCGGTTCACATCACGTTTTGGGACACCGGGTCGCTCAAAGGCCATCTCCTTGGAGCCGGCTTTGGCCAGGCGTCCGTCCGCGCTGTCTCCTATCCCTTGAACGCCGCTCAGCGCACCGGCGGCGAACTCCAAAGCAAGCTGATGTTCCTTGATTGCATGCTGCGGCCGTCGCAGCGCCGAACGTTGTTGGCGCACGCCACCAAGTCTCCAGCCACATGATGTCTGCCGCTCCCGACAACTCCGGTTCATCCGTGCAACCAGTTGCCCCCGCGCCAGCCTCCGAGCGACGCGGCGCGATGTTATACGCCAGTCGCATCCAGCCGAGCCGGCTTTGGAGGTTTCGACAATCATCGCCGTATTTCACGACCAGCGCACACCATCTGGATCGGATGATGCGCGAGTTCTCCGGCACCGTTCCCTCGGGCGCGATGGTCCTCGATGCCGGCGCCGGTGACTCGCCTTATCGAAAATACTTTGCTCACACCACCTACGAAGCCGCCGATATTTGTCTGCGCACCGAATCGCACCAATATGCGCACGTCAACTATGTGTGCGATCTCACGGCGATTCCGGTGCCCGACAGCCGCTACGACCTGGTGCTGTGCACGCAAGTGCTCGAGCACGTCTCCAAACCGCTTGAAGTGTTGCGCGAGCTTCGCCGTGTGCTCAAGCCCGGCGGACGGCTTTGGCTCAGCACGCCGCTGTTCTTCGAAGAGCACGAAGCGCCCCACGACTATTTCCGCTACACCCAGTTCGGCCTTCGCCACCTCCTCGAGCAGGCCGGGCTTGAGCTGATCGAGCTCGACTGGGTGAGCGGGTACTTTGGAACCCTCGCCCACCAACTCAACATGGCCCGTCACGCCTTGCCCTGGCGAGCGCGCGACTATGGCGGCGGAATCACCGGCGCACTGGCCGCCACTTTCTCGTTCCTGCTCTGGCCGTTCTGGCTCGCGCTGGCGCTGATTTTCGCGCACCTCGACCTTCGCCATCGATACACCGGCGACGGGCATTGCATGGATTACCGCCTCATCGCGTGCAAGCCGGCTGCGCATTGACTCGGCGCCGATGACTCACGGCGTGGCAGTATTGATCGCCACGCTTTGCTTTCGCCCCGGCCTTAACGTCGCGATCAGCTTGACCGCATCCTCCAGCCGGGCCGGCATCATCAGGCGGCTTCCGGCGGCAAACAAGATCGCGAACAAGCTCCCGAGCGCCGCCGCAGACACCCACTGATTGGCGTCGGGCAAGAGCGCCTCGGTGGCAAACCACGCGATCGCCCCACACCCGGTCGCAAGCATCGTCGAAGGCACGATCGCCCCCAGCACCTGCCCCGCGCGCGCATGCGAGACCCAGCCCGCGGCAATGCATTGCACGACGGCCATGATCGCACGGCTGCCCGCGACGCACGCGGCGATTTGCCACAGTTCTCCGAGCATGCACCCGATGATCGCCCCGGCAATCGTGCCGCACGCATCGATCCACAACAGGCCGGCCCTCATTGACCATGCGCCCCGAGCCTCCAGAGCCGCCAGCGCCACTGGCGTCAACATCCGAAAAACCAGCCCCAGTGTCATGATCACCACCACCGGTCTGGCCTCGTTCCATTTCCCGCTCCAGCAAAGATCAATCAACGGAGGCGACGCAACCGCCGCCAGTACGCAAAACGGCATGAACAGGAAGGTCGACGTCCGAACGCTGTGCACATACGCGCTGCTGAACCGTTCCACTTGATCGGAAAACTGCGAAAGCGTCGGCATCAAAACCGCGCGGATTCCGGTTCCAAGAATCGCCGCAAACCCAATTGCCATTTGGCAACCGAAGAAGTAGACCCCCAGCGTCTGGGCTTGCAACTTGCCAATCACCAGGTAGTCCGCCTGTGTGATCAGCGTAATAGCGAGAGTGCCCATCATGATCCAGATCGACGATCCGATCAGGTCCCTGGCCAGGCCCCACGTCAACCTCTTTCGGTTGGGGAGGAATCCGGCAGAAATGCCGGACGCGATTGTTTCGTAGATCGCCACCAGAACGGTGGGCAAGACGAAACTCATTGGCCCCAAACCCAGCAGCGCAAACACGATCATGCTCGTGTAGTTCAACAGGATTGAACCGGCTTGGATTCGGACCGTCCTGCCAAACCTCAGGTCGGCCAGCAACTTGGCTTCGAAGACCATCGCCGGCGTCGCCAGGACAAACGTGACCGCCATCACCAGCATCAGTGGAAGTAACTCAGTCGTGCCGTACACGCGCCCAACCAACGGCGCCGCGGCAACCAGCATCGCCGCGCCGGCCAAATTGAAGATCAACGCCAGTTGCAAGACCGGACTCGCCAGCGCGTTGTACTCCTTGCCCCGTTGGATCAGGATTCTCGATAGTCCGGCGTCACGGACTGCGGCAAACACGCTCGTGGCCGCGATCGCGATGGCGTACACGGCGTAATCGTCTTTCGACAACAGCCATCCCAACACCAGCTGCGCCAAGAATCCCGCAACCTTGCCGAAACCACCAAGCAAGAAAACCCACACGAAGCCACGCGCGGCGATTCGGCCGTACCCTCGCACCGGAACTGATCGCGCCGGGCTCAGACCATGTTCCAACTCAACGGGTTCGCGGTCGACTGTTTCCATCGCTTATCCAGGAACGATCGAAAAGGGTTCAATGTCGAAAGGGTTCCCGGAACCTTTTCCGGCGCCCATTATCCGGCCACGCCCAGACCCGCCATCATCCGGCGGAACATTCGCTCATACTCATCGAGCACCACCGTGGTGCTGAACTGCGCAACCACCTTCTCTCGCGCTGCGAGTCCCTGGCGGCGCGCCAGCGCCGAGTCGTTCAGGTAGACGGCCAGAGCGGCGGCGATGTCATCGGCATCCGGTTGAACGATTCGCCCATGAACGTTGTCCCCAACCAGATCGGTGTTTCCGGAAATCGCCGTGACAATGGATGGCAACCCGCTCGCCATCGCCTCGACAAGCGCCGCCGGCATTCCCTCATTCGCCGACGGCAACGCGAAAAAATCCCCCGCCCGCAACAGCGGCGCGATGTCCTCCGTGAAGCCAAACCAGATGATTTGCGAGTCAACCTTGAGTTCCCCGGCTCGCTGCTTCATGTGCTGTGTGTACTGCGGCTGATGATCCGGGCCGATCATCGCCAGTTGACACTCCAATCCCCTTGATTTGAGAACACCCAAGGCCTCCACCAGCAAGTGCGGTCGCTTGCGGTCGGTAATTCCGCCCGCGAAGACAAGCGTTGGCAGTTCTTTCCATCCGAGCTGGTGGCGCGCCGAACGGCGCTCCGACTCATCCCCAACCGGATGAAACCGGCCACAGTCGACCCCCATCGGAATGCGCGCAATTTTGGTTGGCGCGATCCCGTAGCCGATCATCTCATCGTAAATCGCCTGGCTCATGGCGATCACCGCGCTCAAACTCTTGACCATCTTGCGCCGTCGCCGAGGCATGCCGATAATCGCCTTCCAGCCGCCTTTGTCCGCCAGGTCCATCAAATGGCTCGCGATGAATATGGCCGCAGGCAACCCCAGCTTTTGCGCCTCGAACGCCGGAGCGACCGTCGCCTGGAAACCCGCCAGACCGTGAAACACATCGAACTCTCGGGCATTCCTTACCAGCCATTCACGCCCTTTCCGCACAAACTGCCAGGTCGCCAACGCTCCGCCCAGCGGATGAAGCAGGTGCTGAGCTTGAAACAGTTCGTGGGCCTTCTGCGACCGAAAGCCATGGACCAGCGTTATCTCAAAGCGGCCTGGCGCCGCAGACGAGTAGAGCCGGTACGAAAACGAGCCTGGTCCGTGATAGTGCTCGCCCGAGCCTCCCGGTGACCACAAAAGCACTCGGATGGGTTTCTGCGGCTTGGGCTGACTCGTCAATTGGGCGGCCATGGATGAAGGGCGAACTTCGTGATGAGAAGTGGGGTATCCGGGGAGTCCGGGGAGTCCGGGGGTATCTGGCACACTCAGTCGATTCATGGCCCAATTATCAGGACGCACCTGTTTGCTTGAATGGGCGCACCACCTGACGGTGCTGCCGCAAC
>JAKEEP010000189.1 GCA_022616475.1 Phycisphaerales bacterium
GCATTTCGGCGGCGCACAGACGTTGCCGCGATTCGCTCCAGCTTTTCGCGCCGGTTCTTCAATGCTCGTGATTGAATCGCGTAGTATCGCTCGATCTCGGGGCCAACCTCGGGCAGCACAAACCCGCCCACCGCATCAACGATCGCATTCCGGCCGTCCTCAAACGCGCTTTCCACATCCGGCAGATCGATCACCGCAGGAATTCCTGACGCCCGCGCCAGAATCGCGGTATGCGATGTCGCGCCCACGGCCCCCAGGGCCAGGCCCAGCGTCAGGCTCCGATCCAGCCCCATCAATTGCCGCGGAGTCAGCGCATTCGCCACAATGATCGAAGGCTCGCGCAGCGTGATTGAACTCCCCCCCAGGCCGTCTCCCATTGCCTGCACAATCTGTTGGCAGACATCATCGACATCGATCACGCGATCGCGCACGTAGGCGCTGGCGGACGCCTTGAACATCGACTTGAAATGCGCGGCAGCCTCCCGCACCGCGCCGGACGCCGATGCGCCGGAACGGATTCCTCGCTCGATTGATTCTCGCAACGCGGGGTCGTCAGCCATCGCCATATGGGCAGTGAGCAGATCTCGCTCCAAACGACCCTGCGCGCGGTTCAATCTCGCCTCAATCTGTTGGCGCACATTCGGAATCGCATCGCGAACTCTCTGCAACTCCAATTCCGGATCGCCCGCGCTGCGGCTTCCATTCTCGGGAGTTTCCGATCGCATGACCATCACCGGCCCCCGCGCGAAGCCCGTGCTGATCGACCGCCCGGCAATCCATCGCACGTTCAATCGCCGCAGGCCGGCCGGAATCGTTGAGGCGTCCGTCAACGACGCTTCCTGCCGCTCAACACCAGCTGTCTCCCCAAAGCCCTGTTCAACCAGAGGTGCAATCGCCCGCATCGCATCCTCGGCGTCTTCCCCATCCGCTCTCACGATGCAGGCTTCGCCATGCGCGACATTCAGCGCTACCATTGACAGAACGCTCCGGGCGTCGGCCGAAGCTCCAGTCGATTCCTTGACCAACTCAACGCGAGCCGCGAATGGGCGAAGCGCTTGGGCCAGAACGCTCGCAGGCCGTGCGTGGAAGCCGTGCGGTAGGCCGCATTGAAATCGAATCTCGTTAGTCATGGCGGTCAGAACTGACGAACCATTCTGACTCATGTCCCGGCTTTCGCCAACACGCCCTTTGGATTCTTGATCGCCTCCTGAACCGTCACCTGAATCACTTTCTTTCCGTCGAACCGTTCGCGCTTCTCCACTTCGATGTTGATGGCGAAGATCGCCACATCCGCCTCCTGAATTTCCTTGGTGGAGAGCTGTTTCTCGATCCCCATCGCTCCCTGCGTTTCGACTCGAATCTGATGCCCCAACTGCTTGGCGGTCTTTTCGAGGGCCTCCGCCGCCATGTAGGTATGGGCGATTCCCGTCGGGCAGGCTGTAACGGCGACGATTTTCATAAGCGTTCGCGACTCGGCATCATGGTCCGGAATCTTCAGGCTGGCTTTCTGCGACTTTTGTTTTCAACATGTTGATCGCCAACGCTGTCACGATCGTTCCGGCCGCGATCGCTACGACATACATCACCTTGTTGTCGATCACGGGCAAGACGATCGGCCCACCGTGCGGCGCATGGTTGCCCACTCCGCCGAGCATCGCGATCGTGCTTGCCACCACCGATCCGAACATGATGCATGGGATGACGCGCAGCGGGTCCGCCGCCGCAAATGGAATCGCACCTTCGGTGATTCCGATCATCCCCATCCCCAGCGCCGCATATCCCGATTCCCGCTGCTCAGATGTCCAGAGCTTCCGCCCGATCACCGTTGCCAGTCCCATTCCCAGCGGGGGCGTGCAGATCGCCGCCGCGCACGCGCCCATGACCTGATAGTTCCCTTCCTTGATCATCGCCGCGCCAAAGAAGAAGGCCACCTTGTTGACCGGCCCGCCCATGTCAAACGCGATCATCGCGCCCAGCACCGCCCCAAGCAGAACCTGATTGCCTGTTCCCATCAGCTCCAACTGTTCGGTCAACCACCCCATGAGGTCAGCGATCGGCGGACCGATGACCAGCACCATCGCCAGCGCCACTGCCAGCGATGAAACGACTGGAATGATCAGGATGGGCATGATCGGTTTGATCAACCGGTGCATCGGAAGCCGCTTGATCAGTTCAACGATGTAGCCGGCAAACAGTCCCGACAACAGCGCGCCGAGGAACCCCAGCGGGATTGCGCCTCGGTCGGGATCGACCAGATGCGCCCCAGCAAACAGGCCGTTGAGATCATTGCACAGAACTCCGCCAATCGCCCCAGCCACAAGCCCGGGCCGGCCAGCAACTGAGTAGGCGATGTACATCGACAGAATCGGCAGCAGCAAATTGAACGACGCCACCCCAACCGTCAGGATGAATTGAAGAATCGGGACCTTTGATGGATCGGGAGCATTGGATTCTCCTGGCGGCGCAAACGCCAGGGCCGCGGCAATGAGAATCCCGCCGCACGCCACGAATGGGATCGCATACGAAACCCCCGTAAGCAGATGTTGACGCAGATTCTTCAGCCACTCGAGCATGCGGCCGCTAATGTACCGGCGTCGCGCGGCCCCCGCCACCGAATGGCCCCGCACCGCCGCCGATCAGCGTCATCAGCGATTCAGAAAGCCACCCGCGGGACTCGAACCCGCGACCTGCGCTTTACGAAAGCGCACGGCGAATTGCAGAAATCCCGAAAATCTCAGGGTTTGGCAGATGCTGACGACCCGAGCGCAGCACGGGGCGCAGCATCGCAAACCATGGTCAATCCAGACTTGTCGGCATTGGTTGCAGCTTGGCCCACGCTCCCCGATGCATTGAAGGTTGGCATCGTGGCGATGGTTAGGGCCGCGACGAACAGCAACGAATAGCGCGCCCTGACTGGGGGGCATCACCGCGCCGGACTACGCCGCGCAGAGCGAGTTGGATGCTGCCGTTGTCTGGCGCGCGGACTCGCGATGTCCGAGGCGCAGCTAACAAAGAAGGCCCGATGGAGACAAGCCTCACATCGAGCCCTTCCGGGGCAGAATCAATGGTTGTTCACCCGGTTGACTGACCGGGCTTCGTCGGAAGATCGAACTGCACAACCACCGATGAAGGCATGATCGGAAATTCGATTCGGCAACGGTAAACGTCGAACTTCCGCGCCTCCCAGCCCAGCCGCGCTAGCGATTGACCGATCATCTCTGGATAACGCGGCACATCGGGTGTGTGCATCGCCTCCACTCCTTTGCCCAGATACGTCACCGACTCACTCACCGTCAGCCGATCGCATTCGCGCACTCCTCCAGTTACAACCGGGTCAACAACGCGGTGATCGCTGAACACATTCAGTTGAGCAATCGCATTCGTGTTCGGATCGCCAAATGTGCCTTCATAGACCAGCACATCGGCGAGAAGCGCTTCGCACGGAGTTCGCACGTGCGTGACGCTCGCCTGCGTCGCGTTATGCTCATCCCGGTATCGCACAAACGCCTTGCGATACACGTCGGCAACAAAGCATGTCTGCGCCGATGAATTTCCCACGCCCTCGCCCACCACTTCGACGTTCATGAAGCCCAACCCCGCCGTGACGCGCCTCAGTTTCGGTAAGGGCCGACTGCAAAACTCGCGCAACAGGCTGATGCCGTGCGTCTCGTCGTTCTTGGGGTCAAGCGGCTCACGCGTGTAGGAGTGCCGCATGGTGCCGTCATCGTTGACAACTCGTGTTCGCGAGATGATCCAGGAGGCGTTCTGCCGCAGGCGCCGCAGTCCCACCATGCCACGAACGATGAGCCAATCGAGCTGATCGGGATCCGCCTCCGAAGGTCGATAGACAAAGCAACCCAGGTGCGTCTTGGCCTGCAATCCAAGAAAGTGGCTCTGCGCCTTGAAGGCTGCACGCTTGTGCGCCAAGTCCATCTTTTCCGATCCGTCTTCTGCCAGCCCGCTCACCATCGACTCAAAGGTGCGGCGGTCGCCGGCGTGGGATTTGACAAAATCCTCGAACTCATCAACCGCCGAGGCAGCCGATTGCAGGGAAGGGTGGGGGACTCCAGCCTCCTCCGCGGCCTGAAGAAAGCGTTTGAATGCGGCCTGACCCGGGATGCTCTCGATATCGGCGGCGGGATCGGTGGAATAGGCGAGCTTGTGGACCTTCCAAGCAAGCGTGGTAGGGACTTCCAGTATCCGTTGGAGGTCGGCGGCGCTGGCGATGGTTCTGCGGCCGGGAACCGCTGGAATGCCCGAGATTACGGCCGAAACGGCCGACCGCAGTTGCCGAAGCGCGGCGAAGGCCCCCTGCCGAAAATCAAAAAGACCAGGCGACGCCGACGCCTTTGGTTCAGTCAACATGGTAGTCATTGCAGTTGGTTCTCAGGCAGCCCTTCGGAACGGGGGTGATCGACTTCGAAGTCGGTGAATCGACCTGGATTGTACAGCATCAAAAAGAAATTCATATGAAAATTCAGATAATGTATTGCACTTATCCGATCCGGGGGTTATGCTGCTAATTGACGCAGTAGGGAACTCACCCAAGATTGGTGGGTTTTCCGGGAAAGAGAAGCAAGAGAGAAAATCAAGGAAGCGAACCGCGCGGTCTCGTGTGCTGCTCCGTGGGAATTTGGTTCGATTGATCGGCACAGGGATGTGCGGACCTCACCAACCCCAAGGAGGCGTTGAGTCATGAGCGAGCACGCGACAAGTAGCACGGAGTGCATGCCTGCCGTTTTGCCGTACGCCGA
>JAKEEP010000190.1 GCA_022616475.1 Phycisphaerales bacterium
CTCAGCGGTGAATTGGTTTTCGAGGTTTGTGGAATAGCTTCGAGTGTTCTTGCCGGAAGATGGCGACGGCGCGCTGTCATCGGGAGGGCCCCGCGTACGTAGGCAGCTTGGCGGTCAAGCAAGCTCATCAATTCCGAATGAAATCAGCATCGCCAAGCTGCTGCGATCTGCAAGGCCGCGCGGGCGAGCCGACATCCTCAATAGAGGAGAATTTGGCGGGTGTATCGGCTTGAGTTGCGCAGCGGTGAGAGCGCGCAACTGCGGTCGTGGCGGCTCTGCTGCGTAACAGTTGCGCCCACGCTGCGACACGCCGACATCCGCCTCGCCCATCAACGCTTACATGGAGGAGATATGTCATGCCACGCATTCGACTGGATCGCGTACGACGTCTATCCGCCTTTGCCGTCATCGCCACATGGGCCAGCTCCGCCCTTCTATGCGGCGCGGTTTCAGCCCAGACTCTCTCGTTCAATATGACAATCGATGGCGGCCAGGAAACTCCGCCCAACACCGCTACCGCGACCGGCGTTGGAACAGCCACGCTGGACACCGTGTCCAATCTGTTCAGTTGGAACATCAGCTTCAGCGGGCTCTCCGCGGCGCAAACGGGCGCGCACTTCCACGGACCCGCTCTTCAATGTTTCCCCGCTGGTATCGTCATCGCTCTCCCAAATGGCAGTCCGATCGTCGGCTCGGCGATTCTCACAGCCACCCAGGCCGATCAAGTGAAGGCCGGCCGTTGGTACGTCAACATTCACAGCACGGCGTTTCCCGGCGGTGAAATCCGCGGGCAGGTGATGCCCGTGCCCCTGGACGATCCGGTCCCTGGCCCCATTGCCGCCAGCACCGTGCACCTGCAGCTTCAGACGCTGGCCACCGGCCTCGTCGCGCCCAACTGGGGGGCGGCAGCGCCAGGACACCCCAATCGGCTGTTCGTCACCGATCAGCCCGGGCAGCTTTGGGCGATTGACATCACCACCGGCACCAAGACGGTATTTCTCGATGTGAGCAGCATCTTGGTCCCCATGGGCGCGTTCGGCCCCGGCACGTTCGACGAGCGCGGCCTGCTGGGCGTTGCGTTCCATCCCGACTACCTCAGCAATGGGCGACTGTACACCTTTACATCGCAGCCGGCGACGCTCCCGCCCGACTTCACCACGCTCTTGCCCGGCCAAGATCCCGATTGCCAAACCGTCATCACCGAATGGACGGTGCCGAATCCCGCCGATCCCAGCTCCGTCCCCGATCCCTTGTCAGCGCGCGACCTACTGCGCATCGACAAGCCGCAGTTCAACCATAACGGCGGAGCCATCAACTTTGGCCCCGACGGCATGCTGTACATCGCGCTGGGCGATGGTGGAGCGGGCGACGACCAAGGCGTCGGTCATAGCTGCGGCAGCAATGGTCAAGACCTTGCCAATCCTCTGGGTAAGATCCTGCGCATTGATCCGCTTGGGAACAACTCCGCCAACGGAGAATACGGCATTCCTGGCGACAATCCGTTCATTGCGACTCCCGGCGCCGTGGATGAGATCTACGTCTATGGCCTGCGCAACCCGTTCCGCTTCTCGTTCGACTCACTTACCGGTGAGCTGTACCTCGGTGATGTGGGGCAGAACGACATCGAGGAGGTCCACATCGTCAAATCAGGCGACAACTGCGGCTGGAATCACAAGGAGGGGTCGTTCTTCTTTGTCCGAAATGGGGCGCTGGCCGGATACGTCACGGACCAGCCGCTGGCTGGACCGACCGGCCTCCTTGAGCCGATTGCCGAATACGACCACGACGAAGGCATTTCGGTGATCGGCGGTTTCGTATACCGCGGCACGCGCCTTGCCCCATTGTCCGGGCGCTACGTGTTCGGCGAGTTCGCCAAAACCTTCGACCTCGACGGGCGACTCTTCCACCTCGATGAGAGCAACGCCATTCGCGAGTTTCAGCTCGTGGGCCAGGCGGGCGTCAACCTGTTCATCCTGGGTACAGGCCAGGATGCCGACGGTGAACTTTATCTGATGGCCAACGGCACTGGCGTTCCCTTCGAATCCACTGGGGTGGTGCTGAGAATCACCCGCAAGCCCGGCGACGTCAATCTCGACGGCACCACCAATATCACCGACCTGCTCGCACTGATCGGTGGCTGGGGCGCGTGCCCGCCACCGCCCACGCCGTGTCCCGGCGATATGAACGATGATGGTCAAGTCAACGTCATTGACCTGCTGGCGCTGATCGCCGGCTGGGGCTGATTGAACCATCAGGCCCACCAGTAGCACTCTTTCGTGCAGATGCAAAGGCTCGCCATGGCGAGCCTTTGCTGTTTCTGCTACCGACGTTGATTCTTGGTAACGGAAAGTTCCATTTCAATCCGATTCCTGCCACATCGCCCTGGTTGTTGATGGCCATTGGCTCGCTCTTGAATTTAGGTCGAGCGCGCCGCCGACGGGAACTGTCGTGCCAGTTGTAGTGTGACCACCGGTGGCTGCGCCTCTTTCCTGGTTTTGCTTGCGCCATTCGTCAGGCGGTTCCGCGGTGTCATAGGCGAGCCGCCAAGCTCTCGCGAAGCGGTTGCGAGTCAAGACGCGACTCGCCAATGACAAGGAGACGCGCATGAAGCCCATCGCTAGGCCATCTGGCATTGTCTGCTCGATTATTGCTGCTGTTTGTTCGATTTCATCCACTGGCGCACGAGCCACCCCTGTGCCGTGTAGTTCGCTCGCGATCGATCCGGCGACCGTTCCGCTGGACGATTACCCGGAATTCCTGCTCGATCCGGGCACAGATCTGACCATCCTATCCAACGGCGACCATGTCGTTGACGTCCGCATCGCGCCACCGATCGCCCTGCTGCACGGCAATGACTACATCTGTGGAACCGACTACAGCGCTGATCTGACTGACGGCACGGCCACGATCAACTTCGTCCGCCGCGGTCCCTATTTCATTCGCATCATCCGCCAAAGCGGGGCCATCGAGGGATACCTCGCCGCGGTCGGCGTGCGCAGTTACGGCACCACTTGTCAAGGCGGAGCCTCCAAGGAGATCGATTGCGGCGACCCCGATATCGTTATTGTGGCGAACAACATTGGGTGGGAGCATAGTTGGGGCGATACCGGCGAGATCGTGGATGGCATCCAAGCCGCTAAGGACGCCATTTGCGCCAAATATAAGGCCAATGGCAACCAGCCCATCGATGTCGCCATCAACGCCCACGGCTCGTCAGGCAGCATCGACATCAGCGGAGAGAAGCTCAGTTCAGAGAATGTGGACGAGTTCATGGAGGGACTGGCAGGCAAGATCAGCAGTCTGACGATCTTTTCGTGCAGCGTGGCGGCCGGTGAAGATGGCCAGTCCCTGATCTGCGAATTGGAAATCGGCTTGGGCGCGGACGTCACTGGCTTTACCGGAAAGGTGAGCGATACGCCGCCCGACCAGGAGCAAGCCTGGTTTACTTCCGGCGAGCCCTACAGTTGGCAAGCGTGTGGAGGATCCAGCAATAGTTGCTTCGAGCCGCACGCCGAGCCCGGCTGCGAGGACGCCACCTGCTGTTCGCAAGTGTGCGAGCTTGATCCCTTCTGCTGCCAGGTTCAATGGGACTTCGTGTGCGTCAACTATGCCTTCAGCTTGAATTGCACCCAGCCGCAACAGTGTGTGCCCGCCTATCCGAATGATTGCGCCGACGGGCCGCAGCAGGTGACCGGCGTCGAAGCTGGACCAGTTACGGTGCCGTACTCCACCGTCGGCGCCAACACCGATGGCAACCCGGGAAGCTGCGGCTTGCCCGGCGCCGATCTGTGGTACCTCCTGCAAGCGCCATCCGACGGAATCTTGTCAGTTGACACTTGCGACTCGGCCACCACGTACGACTCGACGCTCGCAGTCTACGACGTTGGCGATGGCACGTACGATCCACAAGACATCGCCGCTGATCAAGGTCTGGCCGCCTGCGATGACGATGGCTGCGGCGTGGTGGGCGCTGGCTCTAACCTCGAGCTTGAAGTTCAGGCGGGAACGCATTACTTGGTTCGAGTCGGCGGGTACCAAGGGGCCAGCGGCAACGGCTTGCTGCGATTTGAGTTGATCGACAAGGAATCGCTCTTCTCGACCGGCCCGCCCCGGCCCGTCGTGCTCAACGGCGTGCCCAACACGTTGCTCGGCTGGTCGTCGGGCAATCTCAGTGCGTCCGCACCGCAACGCTGGACCGCGCAACCGTTCACGCTTCCTGCCGCGCCTGCCGGAAGCGACGGCTGGCTCGTGACCCGCATCGAGGTCGCCGGATTCTCCCCCGCCGGCGCCGTGAACGAGCGGCTCAATTACATCATCTGGAACCGCAATGGACTCAATGCGCCCGTCGATGGCGACCAGGTCGCTCAAGGAACCGTGGTGTTTCCCGTTCCACAGGATCATCCGACCATGCCCGGGGCTGACGCCTTTCTTCACGTGATCGAGACCGAACTGGTCCCGCTTTCGCTTGTCTCCTCCGGCAGCTATTGGCTGACGGTCTATGCCGACAACGGAAGCGGCGGAGCGGTTCAATCCAATTTCGCGTGGTTCACCAATGCCGATTTTGGAATCAACAATCTCGACGGCGGTGGAAACGCCTTCATGTGGCGATCGTTCATGTTCCCCATCCCGGGGTTCGAGTTCTTCACTTCGCCGGCGATCGCCGTCGACCCAGCGGTCAACAGCGATCCGAAGGATCTGTACAACACATCGTTCCGGCTGCGCGGCCGACCCGCTCCGCCCGACTCCTGCCCGGCTGATATCAACGACGACTTCCTGGTCAACATCAACGACCTGCTGGGCGTGATTAGCGACTGGGGCGCGTGCACGGGATGTGCAGGCGACATTGATCACAACGGATTGGTGAACGTGATTGATCTACTGAGTGTGATTGGCAGTTGGGGGCCGTGTCAGATCACGCTTCAGGCGTGCGCTGGATGTCCGCCTTCATCCAACGCGTGGTGCATCTACCAGGTCACCAACGTGGTCGCCGGGCCCATGGCGGTGGGCGATCAGTTCTGTGTGCACTGCCCGGTGTTGACCGTTCCCCCAAACTGCCCTGCGGCGGTCTTCGTCGTGCCGACGCTTCCCGCCAGCACGGTGAACGCGGTGGGCCTGTTCCAGACCTGCCAGAGCTGCCCGGCTGGTCTGAACACCTACGAACCGGCGCCCTGACCGCCGGCTGGGGCTGATTGAATGATCAGGCCCACCAGTGGCACTATTTCGTGCAGATACAAAGGCTCGCCACCGCGAGCCTTTGTCGTTTCTGCTCCCACGGTGATTGGCCGTGCTTCACCCCACCGCGTTCGACCGATCCAGGCTATGAATTCCTGTCATGAACCGAACACGCTTCACCCTTTGGTCGCGGGCAATTCTGCCTTTGATTCTCGCGCTTTCAGCGCCATCCGCCCTCGCTCGGCCCCACGCCACTGCTGCACCGGCAAGCGCATTCAACGGCGCCGCCCTCCTCAAGGAAGCATGGACAGTGATCTCCGAACGCTTCTACGACCCGGCTTTCAACGGAGCCGATTGGGAGGCGGTCCTCTCCGCGTACACTCCGCGCGCCCAGCAAGCGTCGAATTACCAAGAGCTCTCGAAAATCATCAACGCGATGCTCGCCGAGCTGCGGGTTTCACACACTGGCTACTACACGCCGCTGGACCGCGAGTACTACGAACTCGTTGACATCTTCTTCAGCCGCAATCCCGCCTTGGCCAAACAGAGGAGCGGAATCTTCCGCGACGGCGTCGTCCGCTACGAAGGCATCGGCATCGTGACTCGGCAGATCGAATCGGAAACGTTCATCATCGACCTCGTCCCCGGCCTGCCCGCTGATGATGCCGGCCTGCACGTGGGCGATCAGATCGTTTCCGCCAACGGCAAGCCGTTTCACCCGATCCTCTCGTTTCTCGACAAAGCGGGCCAGACCGTGCTGCTGCTCATTCAGCGCACTGACGACCAAGCAAGCCGCCGAGTCATAGAGGTCAAGCCAACGTGGATCGAGCCGCACAAGATGTTCCTCGAATCAATCCAGAACGGAGCGCGGATCATCGAGCGCGATGACAAGCGGATTGCCTACGTGCGCATCCGGTCCTATGCCTCGGAAGACTATCAGGAGGCCCTGGTTCAGCTGGTGACCGCAGGCGGCAAACTCGCGGACGCCGATGCGCTCATACTGGACATTCGCGGCGGCTGGGGCGGCGCCAATCCCGACTACCTCAACCTGTTCAATAGAAACATTCCCGTGATGAACTACACGACCCGAGACGGAAATCGCGGCGTCCACGATCGACAATGGCGCAAGCCGGTCGTGCTGCTGGTCGATGGCGGCACGCGCTCGGGAAAGGAAGTTCTCACGCACGGGTTCAAGAAATATGGGATCGGACCGGTGGTGGGGTCGCCGACGGCCGGCGCGGTGCTCGGCGCGGGGCCGACGCTGCTTTCCGACGGGTCGCTGATCCTCTGCGCCGTGACGAATGTGACCGTGGACGGCCAGCGCCTGGAGGGGAAAGGCGTCCAGCCCGACATTGAGGTTTTGTTCGATTTGCGCTATGCCGACGGCGCCGATCCGCAACTCGATCGGGCGATCGACGAGGCCGCGAAACTGGATTGATCGTCCCGAGCTTCTTTGATGTTTGCGGGCAATAACACCCGATAGAGTGATCGACCTCGAGGGTGGATTCAATTTTTTGTTTACGTTTTTTCGGAGTTGGCGGTACGCTGCAGCATCGATGGCTTGGGTCGCTCGCCTCGTCACGCCCGACTTGGCGCCCCACAACACTCTTCGCGGCAACACATCGATAGTCGCGGTTCCTTTGCGGCGTGCTGATGGTCCAGCGCGCGGAATCCGCGTTATCACTTTTAGCAATCACTACATTTAGCAAGGAGAATGGACAATGAAGTTTCGCACGATTCGGTTGGGGATGATTGGCGCCACCAGCGCTGCTTTGCTCTTGTTGAACGTGGGAGGGTGGGTTGATGCCGGCGCGTCGGCGCCGGCCAACGATCTGCCAACGGCATGGAATGAAGCGCCAATCGCCGGCAAGGTGGGCCAGGCCAAAGAGATTACGATCGACGAGTCGGATGCGGTCTGGTCCACGTTCGTCGCCGATGGCGTGGGAGATGAGGCCGGCCTGATCAAAGCAGCCAACCCGGCCGCGGCGCCCAACGCGATCGTCATTCCAGACTGGGATCGCCCGGCTCCCCAGATTCCTCCAGAACTGATCGGCGCGCCCACGCCTTCCTACTACGTCTACAACGGCCAGGCCCGGCTTCTCAATCTTGATCCCACGCGCCTTGCAGTGCGCCTGCGCGATCAAGCAGCGCCGCAAGACCCGCGCGACATCGCGCTCGAAGCGGGAATTGCCGCTTCGGCCTCGTGGGCGCCCGGCGTTGATCGCTGGCACCTGCTGACGCTCCAGCAACCGCTGCTCGACGCCGCCGATGCGGATCAGAAGATCAACGCGCTCGTAAAGCACAATGCCATCGAGTTTGCCTCGCCTGTGTTCCACAGCCCCGACGTGGTGGGAGGCTGGCTGACCATCACGCCCGACGTGCTGGTTCGCTTGCGCGCCGACTTTGTCGCCAACGGCGCAGCCATCCTGGCGCAGGCAGCCCCCGAGTTGGCCATCTTCAACGACAACTTCGGACTGCTGCCCGGCGCCTACCAGTTGCGCAGCGCTGCCCGCAACGGCTTCGAAGTGCTTGCCAGCGCCAACCGCCTGGCCATCGACCCGCGCTTCGCCTGGTCCGAGCCCGACATCCTCGGCGCCATGGACCTGCACCAGTTCTTCCCCAACGATCCGGGATTCGACGTCTGCTGGGGAATTCACAACACCGGCCAAGACTGGGACCCGCCCATTCCCGATGGCATCCCCGACATGGACATGGACGGCCCCGAGGCCTGGGAAATCACCCGCGGCATGTCGTACGTTCAAGTGCTGGTGATGGACACCGGCGTTGAGCAGGATCATCCCGACATCAATCAGAATACCGGCCGCGATTTCACCACCGGCGCGCCTGGCGGCGTGCCCGACGGCGATCCG
Source organism: Phycisphaerales bacterium (assembly GCA_022616475.1). GTDB lineage: Bacteria > Planctomycetota > Phycisphaerae > Phycisphaerales > SM1A02 > JAKEEP01. The sequence continues at coordinate 8,043 of JAKEEP010000190.1, forward strand.
GTCGGCGCCTGCGACGATCACGGCACCGCTGTCGCCGGATGCATCAGCGCCTTCATCAACAACAACCTGGGCACAACGGGAATCGCTGGCGGAGCGCGCGCAGTCTCGGCCCGCATCGGATCGCAGGAGACCAATCCGTGCTCGAGTTTCTTCGCCACCTATCAGCCCAGCTGGGTCGTCAACGCCCTGGCCTGGGGCTATGGCCAGGCCGTGCGCATCACCAACGCCAGCTTCGGCGTTCCTGTCTCCTCCGCGATGGAAGACGAGTACAACTTCACCTACAACAACGGCATCGTCCACTTCGCGTCCGCCGGCAACGGCTCGACCGGCAGCCTGGGCTTCCCCTCGTCGATCGACATCGTCAACTCCGTCGCCGCGCTCGATCCCGACGGCACCCTCGCCAGCTTCAGCAACTGGGGACCCGGGCTCGACTACTCGGCCCCAGGCGTCAACGTCTGGACCACCGATCGCACCGGCGCCCCAGGCTACAGCAACGGCGACTACACCTACTTCGGCGGAACCTCGGCCGCATCGCCCTACGCAGCCGGCGCCACCGCCCTCTTCATCTCCGCCTTCCCCGATTCCACCGTCTTCATCACCGAACTCTGGATGGAAGTCGGCGCCATGGACCTGGGAATCAACGGTTACGACAACACCTACGGCTGGGGCTTTATCAATCCCAACGTCTCGCTCGGCATCCCCGGACCATCCAATGAATTCTGCGCCAACGCGACCTTGATCAACACAACCACCTACAACCCAGGGCTCGTCAGCACCACCGGCGCCTTTGCCTTCCC
>JAKEEP010000191.1 GCA_022616475.1 Phycisphaerales bacterium
GCCCAGGTAACGGTCACGGGCGCTGGCGCCAGCTGCGTGACCATCAACCGCATCAGCGAGAACGGGATCTCGTTCACGATCGCTGTCGGATGTGCGGGCCAGCAGTTTTGTTTCCAGATCACGCGCATCCAGGGCTGCGCGCCGTGCGACTTTGGATTCTGCGCCTTCACCGAGACGTGCCCCCAAGTAGAGGTGTGCTTCGACATCTGCGCATGAGCGGAAAGCGATACCAACTTCACGTGCACAAGGGCTCGCCCGCTTCCGGGGGCGGGGGCCGCTATCGAGCATCGGTGCGCTGTGTGCCGGCATCTGGAAACCAGAAAGAGCATGGCAACTCGAATTTGGAAACCTGGCCGCTGATCGTTCTGAATGATCCCAAGGCAATGGCCAACGCGCGCGTGTGCGAGGCCTGCCCGCAGCTGGGCGTCAAGAGCTGCGGTCGCAAGTACTGCAAACTCGATCCAGGCACCCCCCCCAATCACGAACGCCTGGTCGCACGATTACTCGCCGGCAAATGTCCGGCAGGGAGGTTCTGATGACGTTCGCTCGTTGGCGTGCCGGTGTTTTCATCATCGCTTGTATCGGTATCGCTTGGATCGGCGCGACGCTCACGCTCGCGTCGGGGCAGGTGGCACGACCGATTGTGACAACTGTGCCGGCGCCGAAGCGGACCGTGCACGTCTATCAGGCCTACGGCGACACCGAGCCAGCCAGCTACAGCAACGACCGCGTGACGTTCAACACCAACGTGGTGATGCTGAGCCAGTGCCGTCCGCTGATCACCGGCGGGACCGCCCTCGACGTCGCCTGGGCCGCCAGCGAGTGGAACCTCACGCGCATCAATGCCGACACGCTGGTGATTCTCGACTATGAGCCTGAGTACCTTGAGACCACCAACCACAAGCAGGTCTACATCAACTGGATCAGGTGGCTCAAGGGCACGTATCTGCGCGAGAAGTTCCCCGCCGGCCACAGCGTGCGACTGATGGCGTACTACGTCCACGATTGGGAGATCGTGCGTCATGTGCACGCCCTCCATCCCGATTGCAAGCAGTGGTACCCCGACCACGATCCGGCTTGGATCGCCGAGCTGCGTAAGAAATACGAGGGCGATGCCGACACGCTGTCCCTGATCGATGCGATGGACAATCCGCGCCTGAACGCCACCCACAACCACTGGTACGTGCGCGAGCAGTTGTTCAATCACGGTCTCCAGTTGGGCGCAGCGTGGGACCGCCCGGTGATCCCATCGTTCGCTAACGTGGCTGGTTTTGCCGGCGGCCACTTCGGCGAGCTCCCCATCGAGCAGGTCGAGCGCTCGCTGCGGATCATCACCGAGTCGCGGCACCGCGGCACGCGCGTCAATGAGCTGCTGGTCTTCGGCTCCAACCCGCTCACCGATGAATACCTGGGCCTCCTGCAGCGACTGATGTCGAATTAGGCACTTCACGAAACCATGCCACTACCCATCGTTGGATTTCCGGGCAGCTTGACGATCGACCCCGTTCGCGAGGTCGAAGGCACTGATGAAGCGCCCATCGTCATCGTGGCGCCGATCGCCACCGAGGCCAAAGCGGGGCGCGAGGTCACGCTGCCGGTCGAGGCGATGAACGCCACCGAGCTGGCCGACCTGCTGGCGCAGTGGGAGAACGGCAAGGGGGCGTTCAAGCCGTTCAGTTACACGGTGCCCGGCGATGCGGGCCCCCGGAAGTGGGTCTTCCGTGATCCCGAGCTCGACATCGAATTCATCACCGCCAAACGGGCGGACGCGGTGATTGTTTTGCTCGACGTGACGCCGCCGGATTGTTGAGAGAGGACTTTTCCGGGGTGAAGCTGCCTGTGATTCAGTGTCTGGATGCAACCGGCAAGGCGACCTGCGGCGCCTGCTGCATGTTCGTCGGCCGGCCGCCGTATCCGGGCTTCGATCGCGATCGGATGGGCCAGCCATGCACGGCGCTTGACCTCACCACTAAGCTCTGCACGATCTATGAGCGCAGGCCCGAAGTCTGCCGTAATGTTTTAGTCGGAGGCTGGAGCTGCCAGCACATGCGGAGGATGGTTGCCCGATGACAGAAATCTTCTCCCAAGACTGCAACATGGAGAGCACCATTCCGTCGGGCTCCACCGCCACCGAGAACAATCTGTATTGCAGCTTCGTGAGCAAGGGTCCGACGTTCCAAAAGACGTTGTTCCCCGGCTTCAACCTCGCCAGCGTAACCGTAGAACAAATAATGGCGCGGATTCGCTTGCGGCTCGTGAACGATTTGGAAGGCGGATCAAATGCTAACTTCCTCTGCCGGGTCCGGCGAGTGCGGCGAACGAACATAACTCATAATGCGGATTGGACCACATACGACGGCACAAACCCCTGGGGGACTGCTGGTGCAGAGAACACGAGCACGGATGTTTATACTGACAACCAGTTTTCGTACCGCGTGCCTGTCGGCTCTGAAACTCCAGGCACAGTGACGATTATTGAGGATGCTGGACTCAAGGCGATGGCGTTGGCTGCGAAGGCCGACGATGGGATTCTGCGATTGCTGATCGAACCTGATCCAGCAGAGACGATCGATGGTGGTCAACTCGTATCAGCTGACAGCGAGAGCTTGCCGCCCCAGCCAGAAAGCAGGTGGCCGCGGATAATCGTGGGGAGCGGCCTTTCTTCCCCAGCTCGCTTCATGCGCCGCACGACGGCGCGTCAGGCGATCGCAGCGCTGGCTCGCAAGCGCGGCAGACGCTAATGGCGATCAACCTGCCCAACCGCCGCATCGTCTCTGGCGCCGATGAGATCAATCGCTTCATCGGCCAGCTCGCGGACAGCTCGGCCACGCACCTCCAGAACGTCTTCCGCAAGAACGCCTTCGATCATCGCGAGGGGGTGGTGAAGTCCAGCACGTTCAA
>JAKEEP010000192.1 GCA_022616475.1 Phycisphaerales bacterium
TGAAGTCGCAATACATTCCCGATCCGGATGCCGAAGTCGGCCACTGCGTGCACCGCATTGCGTTGCATCCGTCGAAACCCAACACGCTGTTCATGCAGAAGCACTGGGACGTGATGCGCAGCGACGATGCAGGCGACACGTGGACGGAGGTCAGCGGCAATCTGCCTACCGACTTCGGGTTTCCGATCGATGTGCACGCTCATGAGCCGGAGACGATCTACGTCGTGCCGATCACAAGCGATTCGTTGCATTACCCGCCGGAGGGCAAACTGCGCGTGTATCGCAGCAAGAGCGGCGGCAAGGATGAGAAGGGTTGGGAGCCGCTGACGAAGGGGCTGCCGCAGAGCGATTGTTACGTGAACGTGCTGCGCGATGCGATGTGCGTGGATTCGCTCGACCCGTGTGGCGTGTATTTCGGCACCAGCGGCGGACAGGTGTATGCGTCGGCCAACGGTGGCGATAGTTGGACGCCGATCGTGCGCGATCTGCCAGGGGTGCTGAGCGTGGAGGTGCAGGCGATCGGGTGATCTGGCTGCACAGGCGCGAGTAGGATTAGGATGAAGACTAGGATTGGGAAGAGGAGGAAGAGCAAGAGAAGGATAACGATTTCGATGGTGCGCTCCTACTCTTTCTCTTGCTCCTACTCACATTCCTACTCATACTCTTTATCCTGCTCTCTCTGGGCGAGTAGAAGGATGACCGAATGACGAAGGACGCTGCAACATCGTCACCATCGCTCGAAGAGTGCTGGTTCGACCATGAGAAACTCGAGGTCTATCGAGAGGCGATTCTGTTCATTGCATGGTTGTCGTCACTGTTGGAGAACACCGTGCGCGTTGGTGATGTGAAGGATCAGCTCGATCGCGCCTCCACATCGATTCCGTTGAACATAGCGGAGGGGAACGGCAAGTATGCTCCGAAGGATCGTTGCCGCTTCTTTGACATCGCGCACGGTTCCGCGCTCGAATGCGCTGCTGGTCTGGATGCTCTTGTTGCCAAGGGCAAGTTGGCGGCTGATCAGATTCGGCCGGGAAAGGAACGCCTCCAGCGAGTCGTGCGGATGCTCATGGGCTTGATCAAGCGCAACTCAACGCGCGAGTACGAGCGAAGCGCGGCGCCACACTCCAGCTGTTGACTCAAGGCACTGGCTGGGGACCCTCGCAATGGTGCCATACGCGAATCGAAACGGGAACTCGGGCGCCATCGCTTACGAGATTGGCGTTGACTCGATCACCGTGAGATTCGGTGAAGGAACGTATTTGTACGATTACAACAGGCCAGGACGAGTCCATTGTGAGGAGATGAGCCGGTTGGCGAGGGCAGGTAGAGGTCTTGCCACCTGCATTAGTCAATTTGTCGGGGACAACTATGCTGCGAAACTCGCTTGAGCAGGGGAGTTCGCGAATCTGGCGCGCCGTGCGGTTCGCGAGGAAGGGTCGTCATGAATGATGCACGCCAGCATGTTTCGACAGGTTCGCCGTATGAACCAATTGTTGGGATCTCGCGCGCCGTTCGAATCGGCAGGCTGATCGCGGTCACGGGGACCGCGCCGCTCGGGCCCGATGGGAAAACTGTTGCCGTCGGCGATGCGGCGGGTCAGGCACGGCGCTGCCTGGAGATCGTTCGCGATGCGCTGGAGAAACTCGGCTCAGGTCTTGAGCATGTGTATCGCACGCGAATCCTGCTCACGCGAATCGAGGATTGGGAGCGGGTGGCCAGGGTGCATGGCCAGTTCTTCCGCGATAGCCGACCCGCCAACACGATCATGCAGGTCGTGGGATTTATTGATCCGGACTGGCTGGTCGAGATCGAGGCGGATGCGTGGGTGGATGAGTGACCGTTGAACGGCGCGGGATTGTCGCGCTGGGCCGCGTGCTTCGACAGACACCACTCCGGTTCGACCGAATCCCGAACGCTGGGGCGCTTCATGCCATCGTAACTGAACGTTCACGGTGCACGACCGTCACATCGAGCGCAGGGGAAGGGGTCACAACCGGCAGCGTCATGGTTACGGTGGTTCCCTTGTCCAGCGCCGATTCGATCTCAAGCTGACCGCCGACTCTGTCGCAGATCGACTGGGCGAGCGTCAAGCCCATTCCGCTGCCTCCCATTCCTGCGGCGCGGGGACGATCCTTGGTTGTGAAGAACGGCTCCACGCTGCGCCGAATGGTTTCATCATCCATGCCGCAACCGTCATCGATCACTTTCAGTTTCACGGCCGACCCATCGGGATTGGCGCGAGCTTCCACGGTAATGCATCCAGGCTCCTGCTGCGCCGGCCTTTCGCTGCGCGCGATGACGATCGCATCGCGCGCATTGTGAATGAGATTGAGCACCGCCTGGGTGAGCCGATGCGGTGCGACTTTCACCGGCGGCAGCCCAGACGGAACGTCGAAGCTCAGTTTCAGCCATTCGCGGAGTTCGCGACGGAGGCTGTCCTTACCGGCCAAGGACGCCTCCATGAAGCCTTGCACGCCGGAGCGCCAATCGGCCAGGTCCGTGAAACCCTCGATTCCTTCCTGCTCGGGATCACGTGCGAACAGGCAGAGGTTCTTGGACATGGCGCGCAAATGATCAAGGAGCGCCACGACGGCCGCGAGACTCGAGCGGGCGTCAGCGCCAAGTCCCGGGTCTGCGAGCACTCCATCCATGCGCGCCGAGAGCGGCCAGAGCACGTTGTCGATGTCGTGCGCCAGTCCGGACGCGAGGGTGCCGACCGCCGCCATGCGCTGCGCGGTCGCCAGCGCCCGCTCCGCGCGCGTGACCTCAGTGGTGCGCTTGTCGAGGGCCGCCTGCACGGCAACCTCCGCCCGCTTGCGTCCATCGATGTCCTGCACCACCGCAACGACGGCATGGATCGTTCCGTCGTGGTTTCGCAGGGGCGCGGTGGAAACGAGGGTGTAGACCTCGCGACCATCATCGGGGGTATATGTGAACTCGATGCCAGGACTGACGATTTCGCCGGCAAATGCGCGAGCGATTGGCCATTGATCGCGGGCGATGTCGCGGCCGTCGGGTCCTCGGGCACGCCAACGGCCGACGCGCCCGGGATCGCGCGAAGGGATCGTCGACGGCACGAACGTGCGCATGAGGGCATTGCTCACGATCCAGCGCCCGTTGCGGTCGACGACGCCGACCCCGACAGGAAGTTGGCCAAGAATGGTGGTGAGGCGCGATTTGCTATCGCGGACCGCCTGTTCGGCCGCAAGCGCGATCTGCGCTTGACGACTGAGCCCCCTTGCGATCCAACAGAGTGTGCTGGCGAGAATGGTGACCGTGCCGATCGCCACCAAGGCCGTGCCGAAGGCGGTATCGTAGAACCCTGCCTTCTGTCCTGAGACCCGAAGCCACCCCGTCAGCAGGGGAAGAGCGATGACTGGCAACAAGAGTCTGCGAGCAAGGACGCCGCCCGCATCATCGCGCCGAAACATAGCCATCAGGCCATGCTCGGGCACCACCGCCATCAAGCCCAGGCCCAGCGCGGCCAGCATGGTGCTCGTTTGAAGCGCGATGCCGGTCAGTCGAGCGACGCCGAACAGCTGGTCAGCGCCATACCAATAGCCGATCAGTGAGAGGGACGCAATTGCGACTGGCAGAACTGCCAACAAGCTGGCGAACCGTCGCGATCGCGGGCCAAGCGTTGCGAGTAGCAGACCCATTCCGAGGATGAGAAAGGAAGCGGATTCCGGCGGCCCCATACGCATCGGTGCCACGGCGGCGCGCTGGCCCCATGGCA
>JAKEEP010000193.1 GCA_022616475.1 Phycisphaerales bacterium
CCGCGAACGAACGGGCGCGGGAATGATGGAGTGCAAGAAGGCGCTGATCGAAGCCAATGGCGACTTGGCCGCGGCCGAGATCGTTCTCCGCAAGTGGGGGATCGCGTCGGCGGGGGGGAAGTCGGCCCGCACCACCAAGCAGGGACTGATCGGGACTTACATCCATCACGGCGGACAGCTCGGCGTGATGGTTGAGGTCAACTGCGAGTCCGACTTCGTTGCTCGCACGGACGACTTCCAGGAGTTGGTGCACGATATCGCGATGCACGTCGCCGCGGCCGATCCCCGCTACATCCGCCGGGAGGACGTGCCGCAGCCGGAGATCGACAAGGAACGAGACATCCAGAAAGCCCGCGTCATCGGGGAAGGCAAGCCCGAGAAGGTCGCCGACAAGATTGTCGAGGGCCGCATGGGCAAATTCTACGAGGAAGTGTGCCTCTACGAGCAGCCCTTCGTCAAGGAGAACACCCTCACCGTGGAGCAACTGATCAAGACCAAGATCGCAAAGCTTGGCGAAAACATGAGCGTCGCCCGCTTTACACGGTTTAAGGTCGGCGATTCGGCGCAGGCCGAGTAGGCCCGTGGCCCAATATAAGCGCATTCTCCTCAAACTGAGCGGCGAGGTGCTGGCCGGGCAAGGCTCGTTTGGCATCGATGGGGAACGGGTGAAGGGGCTGGCCGGCGAAATCGCCGACGTGGCTCGCGCCGGCGTCGAAATCGGCGTGGTCGTGGGTGGCGGCAACTTCTTTCGCGGCGTGGCCGCCGCCGCGCGCAGGATGGACCGCGTCACTGCGGATCACATGGGAATGCTGGCCACGGTGATCAACGCGCTGGCTCTTCAGGATTCGCTCGAGCAACTGGGCATGCACACCCGCGTGATGAGCGCGATCCAGATGCACCAGGTGGCCGAGCCCTACATCCGCCGGCGCGCGATCCGGCATCTGGAAAAGGGACGCGTCGTCATTTTCGCCGCCGGAACATCCAATCCCTACTTTTCGACCGACACCGCCGCCACCTTGCGGGCACTCGAGATCCACGCCGAAGTAATCGCTAAGGCGACCCGCGTCAACGGAGTCTATGACAAAGACCCGCTCAAGTTCCCCGACGCCGTGATGTATCGGGAGGTCGGCTATCTGGAGGTGTTGTCCAAGAGCCTCGGCGTCATGGACGCCACCTCAATCGCCATGTGCCGCGACAACCAGCTCCCGATCATTGTTTTCAATTTGAATACAACTGGCAATATAATGCGAATGTCGATGGGTGAGACCGTCGGTACGTTGATTCACTAGAGAGCGCTTATGAAATCCGAACAGCACGCCCCCGCCGGCGGAGCCACCGTGAAGGATGTCGAAAACCAGTGCAAGAGCCGGATGGACAAAGCCATCAGCGATCTGCTGCACGACATGGCCGGCATCCGTACGGGCCGCGCCTCGGTCAGTATTCTGGACGCCATCCGGGTGGACTACTACGGGACACCGACGCCTCTTAACCAGGTTGCGAACCTGCATGTTCCCGAGCCGTCGCTAATCACGCTTCAGCCCTGGGACCCGTCGCTCATCGGGGCGATCGAAAAGGCCATCCGCAGTTCCGACCTGGGCCTGAATCCGGCAAATGATGGCAAACTCATCCGCATTCCAATTCCGCCGTTGACGGAAGAACGCCGCAAGCAGCTCGTGAAGCATCTGCACGGCGTCGCGGAAGATCATCGAGTCGCAGTGCGGAACATCCGCCGCGACGGCAACGAGTCGGTCAAAAAGCTGCTCAAGGACAAGAAGATCACCGAGGATGAGGATCGCCGCGCGCACGACGAGATCCAGAAGATGACGGATTCGTACATGCAGAAGCTGGATCAGGCCGCGAAGGGTAAAGAAAAAGAAATCATGGAGATCAAGTAATCCCGGCTTGCCCACCGGCAGCGACCAAAGTCATAATCAAAGTATCGTGAACGACGCGGAGAACGGCAGCAATGGCAAATCCCGGCTCGACCGGATCGAGGCGGCCCTCGAGCTGATGATCGCCGATCACGAGGAGTTCCGCGCCGAGCACAAGATGCTGCTCAAGTCTCAAGTCTTGATGCAGGACGCGATGGAGAAGAGCTTCGCCAAGTCGCGTCAGCGCATGGATGAGATGGAGGATAAGCTCAACGGCGTCATCGGCGTCGTCGACCAGTTAGGCCATCGGGTCGGCGAGATCGGCCGCCATGTCGATCAACTCAGTCAGGACGTTGCCGCCATGCGGGCCGACACGGATTTTCGCCTCCGTCGGCTGGAAGATCGCGCCTGAGGCTACCGTGACCGCTCCCAGACTAGCCGCGCCTCAGTTTCCACATTCCTCAAGATAAACTTCGCCCTCAGGACCAATCGCCCACCGCTGGCGAATTCATACTTTCGCTCCTGCTCTGTGCCGGACCAATTGGGAAACAGGCTGGCCTCCACGTAGTGGATCACCTTGCCCACCGCCTCATCGACCGCATAGCGGCCGTAGTAGGCGATGTAGCCCTCAAACGCCGCCTGTTTCTCGGCGGATGTTCCCTCGGCCATGCGCTCACCTTCAAACCTTGACCGCTTCTGCGCCATGATCTGAACCGACATCCGGCCCGACGGATCGTAAACAAGCCGGCCCACCGGCGACTCGCCCATCGGGTGTGTGATCTTGCCGTCGGTTGTGCGGTATTCGTAGGAGACGAGCCGCCAGCCGCCGACGAATAGATCGCGCACGGGGCGCACTTTGAGCCGCTTGTCGAACGTTGTCTGCGGCAGCGCCAGGCTGGCAATCAGCGGAAACAGCGCCACCA
>JAKEEP010000194.1 GCA_022616475.1 Phycisphaerales bacterium
ACGCGATGGGATGGTCGACGGCCCTGTCGCCGGCACACTTTGCGTTGGTGGGGATGGCGGCGATGATCGCCGCGACTGCCCACGCGCCGCTCACGGCGATGTTGCTGGTGTACGAAATCACGCAGAGCTATGCCATTATCCTGCCCCTGATGCTCGCGGCCGTGATCAGCACCATCGTCAGCCGGCTGATCTATCCCGAGAGCGTTTACACCGTGAAGCTAACTCAGATGGGCGTGCGGCTGGGGTCGTTGGGCGATTTGACGATCCTCCGCCGCATGTCGGTGCACGATGTGCCGCTGGCCAGGGCGGTGACGGTTCGCGACACCGACTCGGCTCAGCGCCTGCTCGAACTGAGCGAGGTGCATCTGGTCCGCGATTTCGTGGTCGTCGATGAGCACGAGCGGTATGTCGGGATGGTCACCGGCGCCGACCTTGCCGCTGTGCTGGTGTATCGCGAGGCGGTTCCACTCTTGCAGGTGCACGAGCTTCAACGGACGGACTTGCCGACGGTCACATTGGATGAGCCGCTTGATCTGGTGCTGGATAAGTTCTCCCGCCACGATACGCACAGCCTCGCGGTGCTGGACGGATCAGAGCGCAAGAAGGTCAAGGGGTTGCTGACGCGATCTCGATTGATGGAGCAGTATCAACGCGCGCTGAGCGCCGATTGAGGCCGGCCGCGAGCACATACCCTAGGATTGAGCGCTGAATGCCAGCCGATTCTGCAAAACGTCTTGGTTTGATCGCGGGTCAGGGCCGGTTGCCGTTGTTGGTGGCCAGCGGCATGAAGGCGGCCGGGGCGCAGATTTGCTGCGTTGGGCTGCGCGATCAGTACGACTCGCAGTTGCCGGCCCTGTGCGATCAATTCGAAGTTGCGGGATTGGTGCGGATTGGCCGGTGGATCAAGGTGCTGCGGCGCGGCGGAGTGCGTGAGGCGGTGATGGTGGGGGCGGTGACGAAAAAGCGGATTCATGACCGCTGGCGGCTGTTTCGCCAGATGCCGGATTGGCGCGCGGCCGTGTTGTGGTACCGTCATCTGCGGCACGACCGCCGAAACGCGGCGGTGCTCGCAGCGGTCGCCGATGAACTTTCCCGCAATGGAATCACGCTTATCGATTCGACGACGTACATTCAGGATCAATTGGCCGGTGAAGGCGTCATGACGCGCGCGCCGCCGACGGCGCCGCAGCGAGCGGATGTTGAATTCGGCTGGCCGCTGCTGCTGCGGACGGTTGAGCTCGATATTGGCCAATCGATTGCCGTGCGCGATCGGGATGTGATCGCCGTGGAAGCGGTCGAGGGAACCGATGCGATGATCGAGCGGGCGGGGAACCTGTCCAAAGCGCGCGGGTGGACACTGCTCAAGACCGCCAAACGGGAGCACGACATGCGCGCGGATGTTCCGACGATTGGTGTTGGGACGATTGAGCGCGCCGCGAAAGCAGGGTGCGGATGCATCGCAGTGGGGGCGGGGCGCGTGATTCTTGTGGACAGAGCTTCGGTTCTGGAAGCGGCTGATCGCGCGCGGGTCGCCGTGATTGGCATCCCATAAGAGGGGTCGAGATTCACTTATCCCCCCGCCGCTTCCGAAGCGGTTTAAGCTGTATCGCTGATGTGGTTCGAATTCACGCCCGCATTCGATTGCCATGAGGCCCATTGAAGAGGGACGGCGGCGTCGCCGAATCATCCATGATGGCTCCATCACGCGCCAGATCACTGGCCCTGTTGCAGGGTCGCCTGGATGTGCCGATTTTTCTGGCGGCGAGCGTTGCGCTGCTGTACTTCGGGCTCACGCTACCTGTGGTGGAGACCAGCGGGTTTCTGTTCTGGCACGACACCTATTCGATCTGGTGGGCGCTCGGCGATCTGTGGGACCAGCAGGAGTATTTCCTGGCCTCAGTGATCTGTGTGTTCTCGATCGGATTCCCCGCGCTCAAGCTCCTGATCCTGGCGTTTCTGTGGATTGGCCCGTTGACATCGCACTTTCGCCGCGAATTGCTCACGCACATTGAGTTTCTCAGCCGCTGGGCCATGCTCGATGTGTTCGTGGTGGCGATGCTGGTGGTGATCGTGCAGGCGGGCACCTTCATGGACGCCCGGCCGCGCGAGGGGATCTATTGCTTTGGCGGATCGGTGGTGCTGTCGATGCTGGCGACGCTGATGATCAACCGGGCGACGGCGAAGCAGCGGTAGGGCCGTCCTCGCTATCGTTGTAGTGTGGCTCGGCAGAGAACATGCCAATTCGTTTCGCGTGCCGGGCTGAAGCTCGATCACGCGCTGCGCGAGTTCAGACTCGATGTGACGGGGCTCGTGTGCGCCGATTTCGGGTGCAACATCGGCGGCTTCACCGATTGCCTGCTGCAGCGCGGCGCCGTGAATGTGTACGCAATCGACACGGGGTATGGAACGCTGGCGTACACATTGCGCACCGATCCGCGTGCCATCGTGCTGGAGAGGACCAATGCGCTTCATGCGGAACCGCCGCTGGCGGTTCCAGGAACGCCTTACGGCGTTGATTTGGTCGTCATCGATTTGGCTTGGACTCCGCAGCGGTTTGCGATCCCAGCAGCGCTGAAATGGCTCAAGTCGGACGGCCGCATCATCACGCTGGTCAAGCCGCACTATGAATTGGATGAGCAAGAGAAGAAAACGATGCTCGTTGATGGCCGGCTTGATGCCCAGCACGCAGAGCGGGTTGCCCAGCGCGTGATGGCTGCGATGCCCAGCTGGGGCGCGCAGCCGATCGCCCACACCCTTTCCCCCATCACCGGCGGCAAGAGCTCGAAGTCGGTCGGCGGAAGGGGAAACGTCGAGTACCTCGTCTTGGCCCAGCCCATCAGGAACCGCGGTCGCGCTGACCCAGCCGAGGCCTGAGGTAGGCGATCGCTGCGATGATCAGCAGCGCCAACAGTGAACTGACGTAGATGAGGCCAAGCGTGTGCCAGATTCGCGCGGCTTCATCCAAACGGCCGGCGTCGATGGTCGCGTAGAGCTTCAGCGCCGTCAGACGCGCCGAGAGGTGTGATGCGGGAACGACGATCAGAAGCAGAACCAGCATGAGGCGAAACCAGCGAGCGCCGTGAAGCCGGCGTCGATGGCGCAGCCACGATGTGATGCCCGTGATCACAAGGATGATGATGCCCGTGAACGCGCACGTGTAGAAAACCGCGCGGACGTGACCGATCAGCAGATGCCATTGTTCGAGGTTTTGCGGAATCGGTCCGAAAGCCCACATGGCTGAGAGCGCGGCCAGGCCGCCAAGGAACCCGATCAATCCGAGCGCGCGAAGCAGGCGCAGAAGGCGATCTGTGGCGCTTGAGGGTGTTTGCTGGGCGTTGTCGTTCGCGGCCAAAGTCACAGGCGGAGTGTAGCGATTTTTTGGCGGTGAACTGCCGTGCAAGAAGCCTCAAAAGAGCTCTCCACGACGAGCCAAGCGCGGCCAAGTTGTCTATAATTGGCGACCCAAAACAATGATGGCGCGGCCGGATTTGCAGGCCGCAAAGACGCAAGAAAGGTTCGATCAGACTCCATGCCTGACACCCCCGCGATCACGCCGCCTGTGCCCCCGGTTCCGCCAAATGGCCCGCCAAATCCGAGACCAGACGGATCGGGGGATAGTTACAGCGGCGGCCCTGGAATCATCGTCGACCAGCAGATCGAGCGCGAGCTGCACGACAGCTATTTGACCTACGCGATGTCCACCATCATGGACCGCGCGCTGCCGGATGTGCGCGATGGGCTTAAGCCCAGCCAGCGGCGCATTCTGGTGGCGATGAACGACCTCAATCTGACGCCCGGCCGCAAGCACATCAAGTGCGCGAAAATCTGCGGCGATACTTCCGGCAACTACCACCCGCATGGCGAGCAGGTCATCTATCCCACGCTGGTCAACCTTGGCCAGGAATGGAAGACCAGAGCCCTGCTGATCGACAAGCAGGGCAACTTCGGCTCGATCGATGGCGATCCACCGGCGGCCATGCGGTACACCGAGGCCCGCATGACCCATGCGGCGGTGGCGTTGCTGCAGGACATCAAGCTTGAAACGGTGGATTTCAAGCCCAACTACGATGACCGGCTGCAGGAGCCGACGGTCCTTCCGGGCAAGTTTCCGAATCTTCTGATCAACGGATCAAGCGGCATCGCGGTGGGCATGGCCAGCTCGATTCCGCCTCACAATCCAACCGAGATCTGCAACGCGATCATTGCAGTGATCGACAACCCCGAGATCAAGCTCAAGGAGTTGATGGAGATCGTGTCGGGGCCGGATTTTCCCACCGGCGGAATCATTCGCGGCAAGCAAGGGATCACCGAAGCTTACGGCGCCGGGCGCGGGCGCATCAGCGTGCGCGGCCGGGTTCACTTCGAAGAGGCCGGCAATCGGACCAACATCGTCATCGATGAGATTCCCTATCAACTGGTGCAGATCAATCTCATCGAGAAAATCGTGGATGCGGCCAAGGAAGGGCGGATTCCCGACATCAGCGATGTCAAGAACTTCTCGGGCAAGACGCATCGCACTCGGATCGTGGTGTATCTGAAGCGCGGGGCTGATCCGGCGGTGGTGGAGAAGCAGCTGTATCAGTTCACGCCGCTGCAATCGACGTTCTCGATCATCAACATCGCGCTGGTGAGTCACAGGCCCAAGGCGCTGGGCCTGCGGCCGATGATCCAGTGCTACATCGACCATCGCAAGGATGTGATCCGGCGGCGGACCGAGCACCTGCTGCGCGAAGCGAAGAAGAACGCTCACAAGCTCGAAGGCCTGATCTATGCCGTGTGCGACATCGATGAAGTGATCGTGCTCATTCGCGCCAGCCAGACGCGCGAGGAGGCGATTGAGAAACTGATGGCGCGGCGGTTCCGCATTTCCGATGTGCACCCGCACGCGGCTCAAATCCCCAAGCGGTTGATGGACCAGGCCGGGCGCGATGGCGGAGCGGAGCTCACCCGGGTGCAGGCCGAAGCGATCGGCGGCTTGCGCCTCATCCAGTTGGTCGGTCTGGAAATTGAGAAACTGGTTGCCGAGTACGCCAAGCTCGTTGAAGAGATCGAGGGCTACGAGCGGATTCTGGCCGACGAGAAACTCGTGCTGGGCATCATTCGCTCCGATGCGATCGAAATGCGCGAGAAGTTCGGAACTCCGCGCCTGACGCTCATTGAGGATGCCGAGGCCGATGTGTTCGACACCGCCGAGCTGGTGAAGGAGCACACGGTGGCGGTGACGATTTCGCACCAGGGCTACGCCAAGCGCTCGCCGATCGAGATGTATCGCGAGCAGGGGCGAGGTGGGCGGGGGATCATCGGCTCCGATACCAAGGACGATGATTTCGTCGAGCATCTTTTTGTCGCGTCGACTCACGATGACCTGCTGTGCTTTACCAACACCGGCCGGGTCTTCAAGATGAAAGTCTTCCAGATTCCCGAAATGTCGCGCACCGCCAAGGGGCGCGCGATCGTGAACCTGATCGAGCTGCGCGCCGATGAGCGCGTGGTCGCCTTCCTGAACATCGCCGACTTCGAGCGCAGCGAAGACTATTTGTTCTTCGCCACCGCGCAAGGCAAGGTGAAGCGCACCGCGCTGCAGGACTATCGCAATGTCCATCGCAGCGGCATCAACGCCATCAATCTCAACGAAGGCGATCGGCTGATCGATGTGATTCACACCACCGGCCACAACCACGTTCTGCTGGCGACGGCATCGGGAATGTCGATCCGCTTCGATGAGAACGATGCGCGCGTCATGGGCCGCAACGCCGCTGGTGTGAAGGGAATCGAGCTTCACGATGGCGATCAGGTCGTGGGCATGATCCAGATCGAACAAGGCGACGATGAAGCGGATTTGCTGACGATCACCGAGAACGGCTACGGCAAGCGCACATCACTTGTGGAATACCTGGTTCAATCCGAAGACGGCTCGACGCGTCCGCAGAGCCGGGGCGGCAAGGGGCGTCACGACATCAAGACCACGGAGCGTAACGGCAACGTGGTGGCGGTGCGCGGCGTCAAGGAAGGCGACAGCCTGATGTTCATCAGCCAGGGCGGCATGCTTGTTCGCGTGGCGGCCAAGACCATCAGCCGCATCGGACGCAATACCCAGGGTGTGCGACTGGTCAACCTCAAGGAGGGCGACAAGCTCATTGCCGCGGCGAGGGTGGCCGATTCCGATATGTCCGGCGAGAAGGAGCCCGACGCCTTGCCGCCCGCGCCTTCGCTGCCGCCAACACCCAACTGAGTTGGCGGTGTGAGTGGGCGTGTGCGCATTGCGTGTGAAGGATGAGGTATGCCCAAACGGCGCTCGTGCCAACTCTTGATGCTGGCCTTGATGGGTTCTTTGGCCGCGCACGCGGCCATCCTGGTTTTGGCCGACGTGGTCATCGCGAGGAAGCACCGCGCATCGTTGCTCGCCAAGCCGCAGGTCGAGCCGCCGGTGTTGCCAGTTGAGTTGGTGCTGGGCGTTGACCAGCCCTTGCCCCAATCGCCGACGTGGCTGGGGTACGTGGAACCGGAGGAACACGCCGCGCCGCCGAGCGAAACCGAGCAGGCGGCGTTCACCGACCAGCCGATAGTTCCCGCGATGACTCCGCGCCAGGCGATCGAGCGCGCCATGCGGGCGCGGCAGGAAGCGGCCCAGTCGGCGCGGCAATTGTTGCAAACGCTCGCCCGCGCCCTCGCATCAGGAAGCGATGATTTGCCGGAGCCGACAATGCAGCCACCCCCTCAACCTTCAGAGGAACTGAAGGCAGAAGCGGAATCGGAAGCGCAACCGGCGGCAACGGATGTTCCCGTGGCTGCCGCGCCGCCGACTGAAGAAGCCGGGGCGTTGTCAGATAAGCAGTCGCCGCCCGCGTCGGTGATCGACATCCCGCCCGACCAATGGAAGCTCGGCAAGCCGCTGGTCGGTCAGGGGCTCGAGCTCAAGCCTCACCGCCCGACGTTCACATTGCTGACCCTGATGACTGCCGCGCCGGGGAATCCATTGTGCGAGATCAATTTCGACGCCAGCGGCGTGCCGCGAACGGCCAGCATTCTCGAAACGTCCGGCGATCCGCGTGTGGACAACGCGATCCTGGCAAGCTTGTATCGCTGGCGCGCTTCTGGCAGCGACTTGGAACAGCTCTCGAGCGCCGAGACGTTGCCGGTGCAGATGCGCATTCTTCTGAGCCGGCGCCGCGCCGCGTAGGGTCGCCAAAGCCTTGTGCTGTTGAGCTGCCTAGTTCCCTATTGACCGGGGGGGGCAACTTGTAGAATTTGCCCGTGCGGTCTGTTGCATCACCCACGAAATCTAAACACGAAGGAGCCGTGATATGCTGAAGCGAAACTATTTGTCGTTCGCGATGCTCGCAATTGCACTGTCGACGGGAATCATACTGTGCGCCTACGGTGAGACTCCGGAGCGGCGATCCGTTGTGTCGCTCAATGCACTCCAATTGAATGTTGATTATAGGATCGTTGAGGAGGGTGGATTCGAAGTGTATTTGATCGAGGCAAACGCCTGCCATCCTCATAGCAGCGAACATTGCACCAGCCAGACTATCGGCTGTTACTTCTATACTGGACCAGGCACGGTGAATTGCACCTATTGCAACGCAACTTCAGGTACGCAAGACAGGTGGTGTGTTGCGAGCCCTGACTCTGATGGCTGCCTTGGAACAGGAACCGGATCAATCAAATGCGGCGTGATCGTCAACAGCACTTGCGTGTGGGCGCCAACCAAGATGTGTGCGACGGCTGCACCAACAACTGATGTATGCTGGCGCAAGTCCTGCCAGGGAAGCTGATATCAGCCAAAGGAACCAATGATGGTCTGGTCTACTAGGTGCGGACTGATGTGGCTGGCAAACGCGCTTCTTGTTTCCTTGGCAGCCGCAGCTCCGCAGCCGATGCCCATCTCCACGGCTGAACTTTGTGAATTGCTCAGTCGGCAAAGGGAGGCGACCGATGGACTGACGATTCGCTTCAATGTCGAATCACACTACGGGAAGGGGTCGTCGAATCCCCCTGCTGAGCACCTGCTAGGGCCAAAGACTTTTACGCAGCAGCATACGGTGGAATCGTTACGCATCGGCGATTGTTACCGCGTCAATGATGATTTCGTCTACAGGACAGTTGACGAGGGGGTCGAAGAATTCACCAAGATGCAAAAGGTGATGACATGGAACGGCGTTGAGTGCCGCGTCCTCATGCGCCCCCCTGAGACGCCGGATGCCGGATTTTTGAGCATTTCGGCAGAACCTGCTTCGGACGTTTTTGCACAGTTCTACATGACCTGGCAAGGGTGGTGGCTGGTGCAGGGGCCTGAACGCGTAGGTTTCATAGACTTGCTGCAGCGAGGCGACGTTCAGGGGCCCGAACTGCTCTCGGATGGGAAAACGCGCTGGCGCTTTGGGCCCAATCCGATATCCAAAGCCAACGAGATTTTCATCTTAGCTCGCCGGGTGGGCGACGACATCGAGCTGGCCGAGGCCCATTTCCGTATTTACTCGGAAGGCATCGTAACGGGGAACGACGCCGATCTTACGACAACTACCATATTCGAGTTTGGTCCGGTGCGAAAGGATCGAGGGGAGGCACTTCCCGGCACATGCGTCGGAAAGTCATGCTTCTGGATGCAACGGGGTTCGGAGAACGACTTCTGGTCATACGCGCGCATCGACCTAACCAGCGTTGAACGTGCAGTCGTCAATGACACAACTTTTCGCGAACCGCCGGGCCCGAAAAGCGGGGTCGGTGACCAGCGCTATCGGATCGCCTACGACCAAGGCAGTCAGTACATTACAGTTGACGGGCGGGTCTTGAAGACCCACGAACCTGTGCACGGCGATTCCGTGGGCCATCAGCTTGAGTGGTGGGTGGAACGCGGCAGTTGGGACGACGTGCCCAAACAAGCCGCGACACAATCCGCCAAGCCACACCAGGAATCGGATGCGAGGTAGGCGTGCGGAGCACAGACGGGAAGGTGGAAGGAACATGCTCGTTCGAACCGCACTCACACTCGGGATCACCGTTCTCATGGGCTGCGAAAAGAACCGGCAACCGACACCGCCCGCGTTGACAACAGTGCATACTCTCAATCACGACTTTGGAGAGATCTCAATCGACAACGGTCCTGTGCGTCTTGAGCACACTTTCCGAATGGCCAACGCTACTACAAGAGCAATGGAAATCAAAGACATAAAGAAGTCGTGTGGTTGCGTCGAGGCGATAGCGTCCAGTCGTAGGATCGAACCCGGTGATACGTTGAATGTGACGCTGGGCTTGGAGTTGAAGCAGCCCGGCCGAATCGAACAGAGCGCGACCATCATTTGCAAGGATGATCGACTCATACCGATGCACGTACTGGCAACTGGCACTCGCGAACTCGAGTTTATCCCAATCCTGATTGAGCGAACTCCCGTTGATGGCAAGGTGCCGATTCGATTCTTGTTGGTGGGCAAAGGGGAGATCAGCGACAACGAGACCATTGAGATCATCTCACCAACGGGCATGGGACTGGAGTTCGATGGTTGGCGCGCGATCGAACGAGCATCGACTTCGCCCGGCAGGCCGACTAGGCTAGTTGGCGCGGGACGACTTGATCTCACGAGTTTCAAGGGTCAGCTGCCTGTAACCGTTACATTTCGCGCGGCCCGCTTCATGGAACACTCCATAGACCTCGGCGAACCGGCAGCCCCGAGTTGCCGGTAAGTTTCTTGCGGCGCGTGCGTAGAGCCGCTTCCCTATCGCATATTGGGTTGAGCGCAAACGGGCGTTGGCGAGGCCGCCGTTGCCGTTCCGTTCCCTACAGCCTTCCAGCGCCAAACGCCGGATAGTCTTTCAACTTTACTGTTGGAGACCAGCGATGGGATTGCTACGAGGCGGGCTGGCCGGACTGGGGGCATGGAAGCTGGGCGGGGGGTGTTTCAGCACGATCATCATCTTCCTGATTCTCTACTGGTTGCTTGGCTTCATTCTCAATTGAGCCAGGCAACCAACAAGCCTCCAAAAAGCCTCCAAAAAGCTGAGCATGCCGCCGTTGCAATGCCGACCGTCATGTTCGGCTTTTTGCTTTTTGATGAAACCACAGAGAGCACAGAGAACACAGAGGGAAAACAAGCTGGGGAAAGGAGTGCGCCGAATAGCCGCGAGGCAATGGCTCGCGCCGTCGATGTGCGACTGATGCAAGACCTGCGCGACTCATCGAGTCGCGGCTAAGGATGCACCTCATTCCTACGTGCTCTCTGTGCCCCCTGTGTGCTCTGCGGTTCCATTCAGTTAGTCGGGGCTCAATCGCTCTTTCCACGTTTGCAGCCGCGCATAGTCGGTCAGCGCGTAGGTAAGGGGCGTGACGGTGACGCAGCGCTGGAGCAGCGCTTCGACATCCGATTCAGGCGCCGTGTGCGTGAACTCCATGCCGCTGCCGGTCGCCCAGTAATACAGCTGGCCCATCGGGCTGGTGCGGCGCTCATAGGCGTCGGTTCCAGGCGCGGAGTTCATTTCCACCACGCGAATTGGCGGCATCGGAGCATCATCGCTCTCGGTGCGCGGAACGTTGATGTTGATCACGCTGTGGCGGTCGAGTGGGAATTGGAGCACGCGATCGATCGCCTGTCGCGCGATCCACGCCGCCCGGCCGTAGCGCACTCGCGGACGCTCTCCCAGGTGCAAACTGACGGCGAGTGCCGGCACGCCCAGGAAAGCGGACTCGACGGCTGCCGCGACCGTGCCCGAATAGATGATGTTGATGCCGACATTCGCTCCGGAGTTCATGCCGCTGATGGTCAAATCGGGCATCGAGCCCGGACCGAACCGCTCCTGCCAAATGGCGCGCAGCGCGAGTTTCACGCAGTCCGCCGGCCGTCCCTCAACGGCAATCCCCGTCATCCGATCGTTGACCACGACCTCTTGGCACATGAGCGGCTCATGAAAGGTGATGCCGTGACTGGTGGCGGATTGCACTGTGCGCGGCGCGATGGGAACGATCTCGCCAAGGCCTTGCAGCGCATTGAAGAGCGCTTCGATTCCGGGGGCGTCCAGGCCGTCGTCGTTGGTGAGGAGGATTCGCATGGAGCTTCGCGTACGCATCGAGCGAACCGAAGTTTAGCGGCGGGCTTCGCCCCGCGTTGAAGCACGGTTTTGTTTGAACGGGTTCATTCAAGCCGCCAACCGGCAATTTCTCATTCCGCTGAACGCTCCAAGCCAGGGATTCGTCTTCCCTTTGAGGTAGTTTCTCATAGTCGTTCTCCATGGAACGGCTGTATACTGATGGGGTCTGGAGGGCTTATGTGGGCCATGATGAGAGCAAGACGGTGCGGCTTGATCGCCATCGTTGCGTTGTCGCTTGGTCCGGCGGCGTGGGCTGGCCAGACTGTTTACGTGGATGATGATGCCAAAGCCGGCGGTGATGGCCTCTCGTGGACCACGGCGCTCAACGACCTGCAAGCGGCCCTGTCGATCGCCGGCGATCCGAAGAACGGCATCAGCGAGGTTCACATGGCTGGCGGGGTGTACAGGCCGACGCTGCGCACCGATGCCGAGGACCCGCGCACGGCGACGTTTCAGCTTCAGAGCGGGCTCAAGATCATGGGCGGGTACGCTGGCCCAGCCGTCGACCCGGCGAATCCCGATGCGCGCGATGTTGACCTCTACGTGACGAGTCTGAGCGGCGACCTGGCCGGCGATGACATTCCTCCGACCTTCCCCGGAGAGTTCATCAATTACCAGGAGAACGCCTATCACGTTGTGACCGCCA